>WRJJ01000006.1 GCA_009778575.1 Methanomassiliicoccaceae archaeon | reverse complement strand
ACAAGGTTGTCCGCATGCGCGACTATCTTCTCCTCTACCGTTCTGGGCATATAGTCGCCGGGCGGAAGGCCCATCTCTTCCGCATCGGTATCATCAAGCCCCGCACCGGTGTGTTTTTTTATTATGTCCACGAGTTCTTTCGGAAAACCCATCCTCTCCACCATCTCGCTCCCTATCGAAGCGTGCATGATGCCGTTGTCCACAGACCTCCCGATATCATGCAAAAGGGCGCCGGCCATGACAAGCCGCCTGTCCGCTTTGATGCCGTTGAGCATCTCGTCGGCGACGGCACCGACAGTACAGCAATGTACGATCACTCTTTTCTTGCACCCGTTCTCCCCAAGGATGCGTATGCAGGCCGATTCATCAGGAATGTTTTTCGACAACGGTCTTTCCCCTCTCGTTAGGTATCACTGTCATCTGTCCATCGCGGTCGGAGTATAGATTCTTGCCGTCTGTGAAGCTGTATAGGAATATCGCCAGTGCGGCTATCTCCGAGTGCGGCTGATTCCCGACGGAGATGTTGTGGTCCGCCGCCTGATACACCTCCGGAGGCACTTTTTCGGCACCGACGACGATGAGCAGGTCCTTTTCCTTCGAGATCTTCGGCATCGCCTCATCGATCCTCTGTCCGTACATAGTGAGGTGGACCACCTCTCCGTCAAAATCCCTCAGGATCCTTTTCCATTGGACGCCGGTCTCTATCTTGAAATCTCCGCCGAAACGGTCTGCCACGCTGCCGATGTTCGTCTCGAGGACGCTGTCCTTAGTATCCACGAATATCCCGGAGGCGCCCAGCGCCCGTGAGGACAGCGCAACATGCGTTGTCACTCTCTTATCTCTCTGCGGACGATGGCCTATCCTCAATATCCAGATGTTCGGCATCTCACTCTTCTCTGATAGGTTCTATCCTGTGGCCGCGGTAGTCCATCTTAACGGACCGTCTCACCAGGCTCTTCAACATCGTGGAGGAAAGGCCAAGCGCCTCCGCCACATCGCCGGAGAATCTTCCGCCCTTGCCGACCTCGGCAAGTATCTTCGCCTCGATCGCGGCATATTCTTCCTCATTCATCATCGCAGCGGCAAGAACATCGCTGATCTCGTAAACGGGCCACTGCGCGTTTATGTTGAATGAGGTGTAGTAAGTGTGATATGATTTTTCGGGGTACCCCCCGTTCACAGACAGCCAGCGGGTCTCGACAAGCTTCATCTTCTCAAAGAATATGATGGCATCCCTGCCTTCGGGACCGAACTTCTTTTCTATGTCATCGGCCGTCTTCCACTCTAAGGTCACCTCTTTCAACACGTCCCGTTTTACGGGCGTATCGACGGATCTGAGCATCGGAACCAACTCTGAAGGCTCATTTATGACCTTGATTCTGTTCATAAGAATTTCCCTTATTGCTATAAATGTATATAACGGTTCTTAAATGCGCTGCCTTTTTTTCGACTGTTGGCATTTGCCAAGATTTATTAACAGATTTGGCCATCACGTTGCGATGGCAAAGGAGAAACCCCTTGAATTGAGATGGCAGTGCCTCAACTGTTACAAGACCCACCGCGGCCCTGACGCAGAGAAGAAGGCATTGGACTGCTGCGGATCGTTCATACAGGGATACTGGAAGAACTATTCGAAATGGGGAAAGCAGAAGTGGTACGGGCGCTGAGCGGCCGTTCTTTCTTGCGGCATGAGCTTATCGCCTGACATCATAGTTAATAACAAACAACGTAATCTCCGTCCCCATGGCGGAAGAGGCATCCTTGTTCGATCGTGCTTTTGAGGAAATAGAATTGATCGGCAGGCACATCGATATGCTGAAGGTCACCAAGGAGATGCAGCCGATCGGCATAATACGATTGTCGGAGGTCCTCAACATACCCAAGCACAAAGTGAGGTATTCCCTCAGGCTGCTGGAAAAGGAGGGCCTGATAATCGCCACCAACGAAGGCGCCATGGTCTCGGACAAGTATGAAGAGTTCATCGGAGGGGTCTCAGGGCAGTTTGAGGATCTGATCGGACGCATAAACCGCATCAGACAGAGCTGACGCCGCCTCAGCCGATGAGTTCTCTTCTTTCATATATCGATGAGAGCACGGTCGATGCGACTATCAGGGCGGCGCCGATCGACAGCGCGACGGTGACCTCATCATACCCAAGGGACCAGGAGAATATCATGGCGAACACGGATTCGCTGCAGCACATTACGGATATCGTCGTCGACGGTATCTTCTTCTGGGCGGCCGTCTGCACAAAGAAGCCCAATCCCGTGACTATAAGCCCCATGAACGCAAGACCGGCCCAGGACCCGATGAGGTCCATGCCTTGGTACGAGCCGCCCTCCAACGCAAAGCTCACTCCCAGTCCCACGATGGCCGCGGCGGTCATTTGGACCAAGGTGAAGTTAATGGTGTTCAGGCGGGACGAGAACTTCTCCAAGGTCACGAAGTGCGCCGCGAACGCCACCGCGCACAAGATCGTCAGGAGATCGCCTATGTTCAGCGATCCGTCGCCTCCGGTGACCCCCGACATCACCAACACTCCCGTGAAGCCTATCAATGCGAACCCCATTGATCTCATTGACAGCTTTTTTCTTATGACGGAGATGATCACGGGCACGAACAGAACGTAGAGAACGGTCAGGATCCCGCTCTTTGCGGGAGTGGTATACACCAGACCCACGGTCTGAAGGCCGAAAGCGACGAATATCAGCAGCCCCACCAGGATGCCGTATCTCCACTCGTCGCGGCTGACCGCCGGTGATGGTCTGACGATCAGTTTCGCGCACAGAAGGGTCAAAGCACCGATGCCATAGGTCACGGCGATCAGGAAGAACGGAGGTATCCCGGTGTCAAGGAGATCATATGCGATGACAAGGCTCAGTCCCCATATCATGCAGACGATCAGGAAAGCCGACAGATGTGGCAGTCTCTCTTTTTCGATGGTCAATTCTTCACGATCGGTCACAATAGCTGCTTCTTTATATGAACAATGCGGACAATCCCGCTCTTTACTCCGGTTTCCGCCTGCGGCAGACGGCGGTTTAACGTAATTATTTAATATTCGTCACACTTTCGCTTTTTCCACAGGCCGCTGTAGCTCAGTAGGTAGAGCGTGTGACTGTTAATCACAAGGTCCACGGTTCGATCCCGTGCGGCGGCGCCATACTCCCTTTTAAAGAAAAGGGCTCATAGCTTAGACAGGTAGAGCGCCTGGCTCATAACCAGGTGGTCGCTGGTTCAAATCCGGCTGGGCCCACTACTCTTCTTCCAGACTCGCCGAGAGGATGAAAGCGGTGCGTACCTTCGGCGGGATCTTGAACTCTGTATATCCACACGTAGGTACTAAGAGTTAAATATCCAGTAATAACATATCTATATATCTCTGGGGGAAGAGAAAGTGTATTGTAGCAGTTGCGGTAGCCTAATGGAAGATGGCCAGATGTTCTGCGACGAGTGCGGAAGCAGGGCAGGCGGCAGAGGAGGGGGGCAGGGGCCCCAATGTGTGATAAATATCAGAGACAAAAGCGCCGGCATAGCGGCCGTTCTCTCATTCTTTATGATAGGTCTCGGGCAGATATATGTGGGCAAGATAGGCCGCGGCCTCTTGCTGATGATGGCTTACATAGTATTCGTCTGCATAGGCGTTGTCGTTACCGCCTTAGCGGTCCTGTCCACCGATGGGATAGATGACCTTGCAGGCGTGGGTGTACTTGTCATCATCATTTCGGTGTGCTATCTTGTCCTGTGGGTTTGGAACATATTCGACGCGCACAAACTGGCAAACAGGTACAACGACCACCTTATGGCGAACGGGAACCGCCCGTGGTGAAACGCTGCCGAAACCCGGTACACACCTCTTCCGCCGTCAGGCCGGCACGGCCCGGCGGCACTCGTTCTCTTGAAAGATATTATATACAATGAAGAGTTCCTTCCGCATTACAAGCTTCAAGATTTCAAGGGCCTGTAGCTCAGCTAGGTAGAGCATCTGACTTTTAATCAGGTGGTCAGGGGTTCGAATCCCTTCAGGCCCGCTGAGAGTCTTCATGAGCGATCAGCCGCAGATCAAGTATGAGGAAAGGAATGACAAAAGCAAATTTCTTTACAAACGGGGGTTCCCGCTGACCGGGAGCGGGTAATTAGTGGCAGGTGAATCAATTTGGCAGCAGACAATATCTCATTTAACGTGCTCAAGCACGACCTTGTACCTGAACACCATCTTCTTTCCGAGGAAGAAGCGAAAACGGTCCTCTCCCAAATGGGGATGACCTGTGACCAGCTTCCTAAGATAAGGAACAGCGATGCGGGAATAAGAGTGCTGGAGAGTATCCATGGGCCGATAACGGAAGGACGCGTAGTCAAGATCGTCAGGAAAAGTGAGACAGCGCAGGAGTTCGTGGCCTACAGGCTTGTGACCAAAGGGTGATCTATTTTGAGAGATTTGGTTAAGTTATATTTTACGGAAAAGAACATCGTGAACCATCACATCGCATCGTTCGATGATTTCCTCGCCACCGCCAGGAACCCAAACAGCAGGATGCAGAAGATAGTGGACGACATCAGGGTGCCCACCGATGACGCCGAGCGCGGCGTGATAAAGCTGGACCCGGAGCGTACCGGCGGCAAGAACATAGAGATCAGGATAGGAAGGAAAAGGAATGAGGACGGCGACATCGACCCCCAGGCGAAGCCCACCATCCGGATAGACCAGCCGAAGGTAATGGAGGCGAACGGATACAGCCATGAGCTTACGCCGATGGAGGCCAGGCTCAGGAACCTGAACTATCTCTCGCCGGTGTTCGTCAGGTTCGAAGTGTACGAGGAAGGAGTGCTTGACGACAAGCAGGAGAACGAAAGGTGGGTGCACATCGGCGACCTGCCCATGATGGTCAAGTCCAACGGATGCAATCTGAACAAGCTCGTGTTGGAAGAGAGCAGAGAGCACAAGATGTCGGACAACGAATACCAGGCGGAACTGGTGAAACAGAAGGAGGACCCAAGAGAGCCCGGAGGGTACTTCATCATCGGAGGCACCGAGAGGGTGCTGATCACGCTGGAGGACCTTGCGCCCAACAGGGTCATGGTCGAATACAATGAGAAATACGGGTCCGCGGTGGAGATCGCAAAAGTGTTCTCCCAGAAGGACGGATACCGCGCGCTGACGCTGGTGGAGAAGAAAAAGGACGGAATGGTCATGGTCTCCGTCCCTGTAGCGTCAGGCTCCATACCGCTGATAGCTCTCATGAAAGCTCTCGGAATGGAATCCGATGCGGAGATCTACGAGACGATAGTGTCCGACGAGGCGATGGCGAACATAGTTTATGCCAACATAGAGAGCTCCCTCGACAAGAAAGGCTTCCCTCCGAACGGATACCACACAAAGGAAGATGCGATATTGTTCCTTGAGAGGAATTTCGCGGCAGGGCAGGCCAAAGAGTACAGAACGAAAAAGGTGGAGAGCATCCTGGACCGCTCTCTCCTCCCGCACTTGGGAGACACGGAAGCGGACCGCATGAAAAAGGCGATCTTCCTCGGGCGCATTGCCCGTTCCGTGCTTGAGCTGTCGCTCAAGAAAAGGAAAGAGGATGACAAGGACCACTACGCAAACAAAAGACTGAAGCTTTCCGGGGACCTCATGGAGGACCTTTTCAGGACAAGCTTCAGCAGTTTGATGAAGGATCTGAAATACCAACTGGAAAGGAACTGGGGAAGGAAGAAGAGCGAGCTCAACATCGCATCATCGATAAGGCCGGACCTTCTCACCCACAAGCTCCTGCACGCTCTGGCGACGGGCAACTGGGTAGGAGGCCGCGCAGGCGTGTCGCAGCTTCTGGACAGAACATCAAATATGTCGGCCATGTCGCACCTTAGAAGAGTGACATCTTCCCTTACGAGAAGCCAGCCTCATTTCGAGGCCCGTGACCTTCACCCCACGCAGTGGGGAAGGCTCTGCCCATCGGAGACCCCCGAAGGACAGAACTGCGGTCTCGTCAAGAACCTGGCGTTGATAATCGATGTTTCGGAAGGATATCCGGAACAGGATGTGAAATGGAAGCTCAAAGAGCTCGGACTCGGGCCCGTCAAAGAAGAGGGAACGAGGATATACATCAACGGGGACCTGGTGGGAACACACCGGGATGCAGACAAACTGGTCTCCGAGATAAGGGACCAAAGGAGATACGGCATACTGTCGAACTGCATCAACATCCGCCACGACGAAGAGATGAAAGAAGTGATCATCAACTGCGATGAGGGACGTCTCAGACGCCCGCTCCTGATCCTGAAGGACGGCAGGACGATGATAACCAGAAAGCATCTCGACGGCATACGCGAAACCAAAGTGACCTGGAACAGTCTCTTCAAAGAAGGGATAATAGAATGGATCGATGCCGAGGAAGAGGAGGACTCCCTCGTCGTCGTGGACGCTTACGACGTACCGAAAAGGTGCGAGCGCTGCGGACATGCCCTGTCGCCGACCGACGTGGACTGGCTGAATCCCGGGCAGGAGGAGGGGCCGGTACTCAAATGCAAATGGTGCGGCGAGGACTTCGCGGTACCGGTCAAGATAACCAGAGAGCACACCCACATGGAGATAGACCCCATGGTGATACTGGGAGTGGCGTCCGGGATAGTTCCGTACCCCGAGCACAACTCCGCCCCCCGTGTGACAATGGGGGCGGGAATGGCGAAACAGGCACTGGGGATACCCGCCGCGAACTACCGCATAAGGCCGGACACCAGGGGACACATAATGCATTATCCTGAGGTCCCGATGGTGCAGACCCAGACAATGGAATTCATGAGATACAACCACAGGCCGGCCGGCCAGAACTTCTGCGTCGCCGTCCTTTCATACCACGGATACAACATAGAAGATGCGCTCGTCATGAACAACAGCTCTGTGCAGAGAGGTCTCGGAAGATCCACTTTCATGAGATCATACCGCGCGGAGGAGCGCCGCTACCCCGGAGGCCAGGAAGATCATTTCGAGATCCCATCCCCCGACATCATGGGCGCGCGTGCGGATTTCGCCTACGCCTCACTGGGAGAGGACGGTCTTATATCGCCCGAATCAGAGGTGTCCGGCAGCGACGTCCTGATCGGAAAGACATCCCCTCCGAGATTCTTGGAGGAGGAAACGGACTTCCTGACGCCTCAGAAGAGAAGGGAGACATCCGTCACGGTAAGGCCCGGAGAGAAAGGATTCGTGGATTCCGTGATGGTAACGGAATCAGAGAACGGGTCAAGATTGGTCCGCGTCAAAGTAAGGGATGAAAGGATCCCCGAACTGGGCGACAAGTTCTGCTCGAGATTCGGGCAGAAAGGCGTCATCGGAAGGCTGGTCGACCAGTGCGATATGCCGTTCACCGCCGAAGGCGTCACTCCGGATCTGGTCGTCAACCCACACGGCATACCTTCGCGTATGACCATAGGGCACGTGCTGGAGATGATAGCCGGCAAGGTCGGGGCCATGGAGGGCCGCATCATCGACGGAACGGCATTCTCCGGAGAAAGAGAGGGCGCCATACGCGACGCTCTGGTCAAGAACGGTTTCGGTATGCACGGCAAGGAGGCCATGTATGACGGGAGGACGGGAAGGCTGATCCAAACGGAGGTCTACACGGGAGTGATATTCTACGAGAAGCTGCACCACATGGTCAGCGGAAAGCTCCACGTACGTTCGAGAGGCCCGGTCCAGATACTCACGAGACAGCCCACCGAGGGGCGTTCCAGACAGGGAGGCCTGAGATTCGGTGAGATGGAGCGCGACTGCCTGATAGGACACGGAGCGGCGATGGTCATCAAGGACCGTCTTCTCGACGAGTCCGACGGTACCCAGCAATACATATGCGGGAACCTGTCCTGCGGCCACGTTGCAATAATGGACAGGCACGGATCGCTTTACTGTCCCGTGTGCAAGAACAATTCGAGCATATATCTGGTGCAGACATCTTACGCTTTCAAACTGCTGATGGATGAACTTCTGTCTTTAGGTGTGGCCATGAGGCTTCAGCTGGAGGACCTGACATGATGCGCGGCATAACGAAAAGGATCGGATCGATCAAATTCTCCTGTGTCTCGCCGGACGAGATAAGGAGGATGTCCGCAACGAAGATCATCACTGCTGACACATACGATGATGAAGGCTACCCCATCGAAATGGGGCTCATGGATCCCCATATGGGGGTCATTGAACCGGGGCTCAGATGCAAGACCTGCGGATGCAAGGTCGACGAATGCCCGGGGCACTTCGGCCACATTGACCTTGCGATGCCCGTCATTCACGTGGGATTCATCAAGGACATAAAACTGATGCTGGAAAGCACCTGCCGCAACTGCGGCAGGATCATGCTCACGGCGGAGCAGATAGAGGCCCGCAGGGACGACATGTCCGAAATGAAGGACCTGGGAGGAGGCACGATAGATCTGAAGAACTTCTCCAAGGAGACCGCGAAGGATGCATCCAACAAAGGAGTGTGTCCGTACTGCAGTACAGAACAAATAAAGATAAAATTGGACAAGCCCACCACTTTCAGGGAGGTGGACGACAACCACAAGCTTACCCCCAAAGAAGTGCGCGAAAGACTGGAGCGCATCTCGGACGAGGACCTCAGAACGCTCGGGATGGACCCTGCGACGTGCAGGCCGGAATGGATGGTCCTGACGGCGCTCGCCGTTCCGCCCGTGACGGTCAGGCCGTCGATCACCCTGGACTCGGGAGACAGATCGGAGGATGACCTTACCCACAAGCTTGTGGATGTTCTCAGGATCAACCAGAGGCTGAGGGAGAACCGCGACGCGGGAGCGCCCCAGCTGATAGTGGAGGACCTCTGGGAACTGCTGCAGTATCACGTAACCACATACTTCGACAACCAAACGTCCGGGATACCTCCGGCAAGACACAGATCCGGCCGCCCGCTGAAGACGCTGGCACAAAGGCTCAAAGGCAAGGAGGGGAGATTCAGGTCGAACCTTTCAGGTAAGCGTGTGAACTTTTCGGCGCGTACGGTCATATCCCCCGACCCTCTGCTCTCGATAAATGAGGTGGGGGTGCCGTTCATCGCGGCCAGGGAGCTTACGGTCCCGGTGCATGTGAACGAGCACAACATCGACAAGCTGAGGAAGATGGTCGCACGCGGGCCGGAACCGCCGATGGATAACGGATACCTGCCCGGCGTGAACTATGTCATAAGGTCTGACGGAAGGAGGATCAGAGTTACGGAACGCAACGCGGAAGAAGTGTCGGAGAATATTGATATAGATTATACGATAGAAAGGCAGCTTATGGACGGGGACGTAGTTCTTTTCAACAGGCAGCCCTCGCTCCACAGGATGTCCATGATGGCGCACCGCGTCAAGGTGATGGAGGGAAGGACGTTCAGGTTCAACCTCTGCGACTGCCCTCCGTACAACGCTGACTTTGACGGCGACGAGATGAACCTGCACGTGCTGCAGTCGGACGAAGCTCGCGCCGAGGCCCGCATACTGATGCAGGTGCAGGAGAACATACTCTCTCCCAGATACGGCGGTCCGATCATCGGCGCCATACACGATCACATAACGGGGGCGTATTTCCTGACCCACAAGAACCCGAGGTTCGACAGGTTCGAGGCAATGGACATACTCTCGAAACTCAAGGACATAGATGTGCCCCTTCCGATGATCGATGAGGAAGGAAAGGAATATTGGACGGGAAAGCAGCTGTTCTCGATAGTCCTCCCCGACAACTTCAGGACGACCTTCAAAGCGAACATCTGCCAAAACTGCGACTTCTGCAAAAAAGAGGACTGTGAGTTCGACGCATACGTGAAAGTGCGCAACGGACAGCTTCTCTGCGGCACCATCGATACGAAAGGCATAGGGAACAGCAAGGGAAAGATCCTTGACAGGATAGCGCGCGACTACGGTGCGGAAAGAGCGGCCAGGTTCATTAACGAAGTGACAAGGCTGGCTCTCGGCGCGCTCATGAACCGCGGGTTCAGTACGGGCATAGGCGACGAGGACATCCCCGAAGAGGCCGCGCTCCAGATAGCCAACTACAACCAGGAATGCATCAATGAGGTGTCGGAGCTCGTCGAATCGTACCAGAGCGGAACTCTTGATCAGATGCCCGGCCGTTCCCACAGGGAGACATTGGAGGTCAGGGTCATGAAGGTCCTGGGGCAGGCCCGTGACGAGGCAGGACGCGTCGCCGGAAAACACCTGGGTCTCATGAACCCGGCGGTCGTGATGGCGAAAGCGGGCGCCCGCGGGTCCATGCTCAACCTGTCCCAGATGGCGGGCTGCGTCGGACAGCAGGCGGTCAGAGGAGAGAGGCTCTCCAGAGGATACTGGAACAGGACCCTCCCCCATTTCAATAAAGGCGACCTCGGAGCGCACGCGAGAGGCTTCTGCTCCAACTCATACAAATCGGGCCTGAGCCCGACGGAGTTCTTCTTCCACGCGATGGGAGGAAGGGAAGGACTGGTCGACACTGCGGTGAGGACCTCCAGGTCCGGTTACATGCAGAGGAGGCTCGTTTCCGCCTTGGAGGACCTTAAGCTGACATCCGACGGGACCGTGAGGAACACCGTCGGGACAGTCATACAATTCAAATACGGAGAGGACGGGGTGGACCCGTCCAGAACGGTGAGGGGAAAGGCGATCGACCTCGACGACCTTTTCGCGGAGGTGCTCGGCGACGACGCCGATACTCTTCTCCACATAGAGGACATGGACACAGGCGAGGACTACGGGTCCAGAGAGAAGGACGAGATGGAGTACACCGAAGAGGAAGACGGAGAGGAGTACGACGATATCGATACCGACTTCGAAGGAGGAAGTGAGTGAAATGGCTAAGAAAGATACATTCAACGCGCTTGTCAACAGGGAGATATCGGATGAGGTCGCGGAACTCCTCCTGACAAAATACAACACGCTCAGCGCAATATCCGCGGCCAGCGTCGAAGAGCTCATCGAGGTGGGGCTGTCGGAGGAGGCGGCCGAGACCGTCCTGTCGAAGATAGGCAAACGCACTACCCGCAAGACCGCCCCCGTGGCCAAGGTCAAGAAGGCGGTCCCGGAACTGAAGAGCGAAGCGATGGAGGAGGTCTTCCGCGAGCGCACGCTTACGGCCGCCGAGATCAAACTCAAGGAGATGGCGGACGCGGCGGGGATATTCCTGCCGATGAAGATAATCACCGATATAGCGGGCGTGATCGAGAAAGCCGACCTCAGCAATGAGATATACGAGAAGCTGATCGCCACCGCCGGACGGATGTACTCCTCCCACCTCATGGACAAGAACGAGTCCACCGGGGTCATGGCGGCGCACTCCCTCGGAGAGCCGGGTACTCAGATGAACATGCGTACCTTCCACTATGCGGGAGTGGCCAACATCAACGTTACCCAGGGCCTTCCGAGGCTGATAGAGATAGTGGACGCAAGGCGCGTGCCGAGCACTCCGTCGATGGAGATACCTCTGATCGGCATAGCCGCGGAGGACGAGAGCGTCGCGAGGCACGTTGCGTCAGAGATCGAGGTGACCTCGCTGCTGGACATAGCGTCGGTGGAAACGGACATTACCAACATGAGGCTGATGATCACCCCGAACACGAGAAAAATGGCGCTGCGCGGCCTTGAGGCGGACGATATCGTCGACAAGCTCAACAAAGTGAAAGCGGTCCGCGGCCTCGTCAGGATGTCTGATTTCCAGATAGTGATCACATCCGACGAGCCTTCTTACAAGAAACTGCAGATGATGTACGATTCCGTTAAAAATGCCAAAATAAAGGGCATTGACGGGATCACAAGGGCGGTCCTGAGCAAAGTTGGAGGCTCCTGGAAGATAATCACCGAAGGGAGCAACCTCAAAGAGGTCCTGAAGATCGAGGGCGTGAACGCGAACAAGGTAATGACCAACAGCATATTGGAAGTTGCCGAGGTGCTCGGCATTGAGGCGGCAAGGAACTCCATCATCCATGAGGCGATGGGGACCCTCGGAGAAGCGGGATTGGACGTCGATATCAGGCACATCATGCTGGTGGCCGACCTGATGACCAATGATGGTCAGGTCAAGGCGATCGGAAGGCACGGCGTGTCGGGAAAGAAATCCTCGGTCCTGGCAAGGGCGGCGTTCGAGATAACGGCGGCCCACCTGCTGCATGCGGCGATGGTGGGAGAGGTCGACAGCCTCGAAGGAGTTACCGAGAATATCATAGTCGGACAGCCGGTGACATTAGGCACCGGCGCAGTAAACCTTATTTACACACCCAGAAAGGGGGAGAATGAATGAGCGAGAAAATAGATATAAGCAGAGCATTGAAAGCCGCGATCACCACCGGAAAGGTGGAATTCGGCATAGACCAGACAGAGAAAGCAATAAAGGCGGGAAAGGCGCAGATGGTCATCCTGTCCAGGAACTGCCCCAGCGAGATGCTGACCGGGGGTGTAGACGTGAAGGTGCACGTATTTGAGGGGAACAACATGGAGTTGGGAGCCCTCTGCGGAAAGCCATTCTCGGTCTCGGCCCTGGCGGTCATCGACAAAGGCTCTTCTAACATCTTAACGCTGTGAGGACCATGTCGGCAGATATCGTACTCAATGAGGATACCCTCAGATACATAGCGCTGTTCTCGGCCATAACAAAGGCCAGCCCCATCGACTGCATGGACGCTGACGAGAAACTCGTGTTCGTCGTCGAGAAAGGACAGGGGAACATCGCCGTTGGAAAGAAGGGGGAGCACGTCATCAAACTCAAGGAGAAGACCGGGAAGAACATACAGGTCGTAGAATACTCGGAGGATCCTGAGCAGTTCGTGAAGAACGTGTTCCACATATACAGCCCTCAGAAGGTCGTTATCGAACAACGCGGGAACATAACCCACGCCACGATCACAGTGGACCCCAAGCTCAAAGGGCGTGCGATCGGCAAGGCCGGAAAGAATCTCCGTATTGCAAGGGACATCGTGAACAGGCATCACGAGATCCAGAGCATCAGCGTAGACTGAACTACTCCCCCGACCGGTGTGAGAAACCCATTCGAAACACCCTTCTCCCGACCTTTCAGTCCGAAGAGGGAGGTCGCTCGCTTTACAGCGGCGTCCTCTCCACTTCCATCCTGTCGAAAGTGGGATATTCTTCCGTTATGTACGCTTTGTAAGGAAGCTTCTTTGCGATCTTCCTCAGCTTCCACGATGCGACCTCTATCCTGTTCCGTTCGCGGTCTATCCGGATAAGATCCCCGGGGACCCTCAGTTTCAAAAGGGCGGAGACCGCCTCGTCCAGATCCTCCGCGAGAACGATCCCCTTTATCAGCGTGCCGTCGTCGGTCACGATGTCATGCCTGCCGGCGATCACGTTGGCCCTTCTGATCAGTCTTTTTCTCAGTTGGACGCCGTCCTTGAAAGCGGATGAGCAGAAATGTATGGGAAGATCGGGGTATCTTTTCATCAGGTCCGCCGCCATCTCCTCGGAGCCGGCGACTGCGGAAGAAAGGTCATCCTTTACTCTGTATCCCATCTCCTCCATCATGTTCCAGTTGCTCTCCGAGAACTCGAATTCGTTGATGTTGATGAAATCAACACCGGCCTCGGAAGCTGACACAACGAGCTTCTCAAGCCGCTCCTCGTTGCCGGGTATGGCAGGCACCTCGATGCCGACATCCAGGGAGGTCTCCGACATTATCTTCGATATCTCTCCGAAGCCCATGGTCTCCCATTTTGACATTGGGGGATGGAACCTTATTTCGTCCAGACCTGCGTTGCAGAGTTCCTTTGCTTTGTTAAGGTCGACGATCGATGTATACAGATGTATATGATGGTCCGGCCCGAAACGGTCTTTCAGCATCTTTATTGCGGAAAGGGTGCGCTCCATTTCGATGAGGGGGTCACCGCCGGTTATTCCCGTGCCGGTGGCATCCATCGATACCGCCTCCTCCAGCATCTCGCCCGGGTCTGATATCTTTCTTTCATTGGCATACATTACATCCTTTCCCTTCTTCTCCGGGGAAATGGGACAATAGAAACAATCGGTGCCGCATCTTCCCGTTATCAGGAGCACCATCTTTGAGCCGTTCACGCAGTGCCTGCACCCTTCCGGCAGAGGGCAGTTGGAGGCCGAGCCATATTCGTATCTCTTCAAGACGATCGATATGTGATAGTGCGATGTCTTAATAAACATTAGAGGAATTGTTGTTGCGGCCATGAGAAGAGACACGGGACTCATAATCGCTTTGGACGAAACGGACGCCGACAAGGCCCTGAAGATAGCGGGAACGGTCTCAAGCATGGCTGACGCAATAAAGATCAACTGGCCGCTGATACTTTCTGCCGGACCGGAGATCATTACCCAGCTTTCTGAGATATCCGACGTGATATGCGATTTCAAGATAGCAGACATTCCCAACACCGTGCGCCTCATCGTGGAGGAGGCGGTATCCAGAAAGGCCTCCGGAGTGATAGTGCACGCCTTCACCGGCGAGGACTCTCTGAGGGAGGCCGTCTCCGCAGCCGGTAAGGCCGATGTCTACGCTGTCACAGAGATGAGCCACCCGGGCGGAATGATGTTCACCGCCCCCCATGCGGAAGAGATGGCCGCAATGGGAGTGAGGTGCGGAGTGGCGGGGTTCATCGCGCCGGCCACCAGGCCGGACAGAATAAAGGCGATAAGGTCGGTCGCAGGAGACCTGAAGATACTCTCTCCCGGAGTGGGGGCGCAGGGCGGGAGCGCATCATCGGCGATATCCGCCGGAGCGGATTATGTCATTGTGGGGAGGGCGGTATACGGCGCAAAGGACCCTCTGTCCGCGGCATCCGCCGTAAGGGATGAGATACGTTCTCTTCTGTGAATTTATTATCTGGACAAAATAATGCGCGCGCCTGCCCATAAACCTATAAATAGACATTAGGGCATGGAGCCAATACTCTAAATCAATGGAGACTATAGAATGCGCAAAATTGGAATTAGGTCTGCCAAACCCACAGACGGGGGCTTCCTGCCGGCATCGGGCGATGACGAGGAAGTATGGTACAAAAGAGAATGGCGCCTGATAACACTGTTAGCGATCATGATCGTGGCTTTTGTCATAAGATTCATTTTTGCCTATGGTGTATCCGCCGGCAGCGATTTCGCTCTGTCAGGCGGGTCAGGGGCATCAAGTCACGCTCATATGATCGAAAGCATAATCAACGGTTCGTTCGCGTTCACGGATCCGGCCCTCAACTATCCATACGGGTCCGTCGGCGTCAACCCGCCGCTGATGGATATCCTCCTCTCGGGGGTTGCCATGATAGTGTCGGCTTTCGGTGTATCGGCGGGAACCGCTGCAGCCGGAACGCTGGCGTTCTCCGCGCCGATATTCGCGGCGCTCACATGCTGGCCCGTGTACCTCATAGGGAGGAATATGTTCAATGATGAGAAGATAGGCCTTTTGGCAGCGCTCTTGTACGCATTCTTTGCGCTCCTGATAATGACCACAGTCTTCTCGAACGGCACGGAATTTGCATTCGTAGGGTTCCTGTTCGCATTCATGATATACTTCCTGCTGAAAACACTGGAAGGCTGCGACAAGGCACAGCCCAGCGGATTCAGGGTCATGCTCAAGGAAAAGACCATACTCAAGAATCTGCTCATCACGGGGATACTGTTCGCAATGATCGCCATGTCATGGAATCAGTTCCGCATAATCCTTTTGGCATTGGTGTTCTTCATGGCCGCTCAGGCAGTCGTTGACCGCCTAAGGGGGAAGGAGATCACGCCGACGGTGGGGATCTATTCTTCCGTCATCATGATGGGGATACTGCTCTCAGCACCGATCTACATCGCCGCAGGCCTCTGGGACGCCGTCTTTTCGGGACCGTTCATAGTCGCAATACTATCGGTGGCCCTTGCGGTCTTCTTCGGCAAGACGGCAAAGACAACATGGGTGCTGATGCTTCCCATCACTTTGATAATAGCGGGGGCCGCGCTCTTAGTGATCAGCCTGATATCAGGCGATCTGTTCTCCGCCGTGGTAAACGGCAACTCGACATACACGAACGAACTGATGGCCAACCTGGCATCGTCGTCAAGCAGGACATCCATATCGTCAATGGCCGCATTCTTCGGCTGGCTGACCGTTTGGCTGCCGCTCGTGATGTTCCTGTATATGTTCTACAAATACCGCGCAAACATGGACTCCAGAAAGTACACTTTCACAATGTGGTGGATAATCGCCATGTTCTGCATCGGATGGTTCTCGACATCATATGCGGTCCTTGCGGGAGCAGGGTTCGCCGTGGCCTCGGCGGCATTGATCCTCATGGCCATTAGGATGACGGACCTGAAGGGCTATTTTGCCGACATGAGAGGCAACGGAATAAAAGCTGCAGCAAGAAAAGCGCTCAAACCGATACCGCTCGCGACCACCGTTGCGATAGTGGTACTCATACTGGCACCCAACCTTGTGAACGCGGTAGACGCAAGCACACCCACCAACACGGAGGACGGCAACGGATACTTCGGAGGGCTCGGGTACACGATAATGACCGATGACGTCAACTCGATCAACACGATGTGGGGCGAGTTCAGCGATGTCAACAAGAACGGAGCGCTGGTGGCGTGGTTCGGTTATTCAACGGAAGCGGTTTCCCGCGGCGGGTTCGATTCGGTAACAGATCTTACCGGCGGCGGAGCATCCGCCATGTCCGCGATATTGCTGGCAAACAGCGGTTCGGCGGCAACGGCGACAATGGCGGTACGTCTGCTTCTTGACAAGGACATTTCAAAATATGCATCGGCAATAGGGGCAGCCGGATTGAACTACAATATCATCAAAGGGTACATCGACAACCCCTCCACTGCAGTGGATGAGGTAAAGAAAGAGACCGACATATACGGCGGAATAAGCCAAAGCGTCACCGAGGAGAACGCGCTGTATCTTGTTCTCACACACTACATCACAAGCACGATCTCAGAGCCCAAGGTTAACGACCTTTACAACAGCATATGCAGCATCAGCGGCGAATCGATAACGTATGTGGCGGTAGACAGGTCGATGCTTCCGCTGTACTACGGCGACAGGTCATATTTCTCAACGCTGGCATATCTCGGAAACTACTCCGTGGATATGTACGGCGCCCCGACCAATTTCTTCACATACGACACATACTCGGGATATGCCTCCTACAAGGACGCTATGTACGAGACCTTCTTCTGGAAGGCGCTGATCGGGATGTCTCCGGCCGAGGCCGGATTCTACTCCTCGATCGACTACCTCAACTACCTCGCGCTCAGCGACGGATCGGTAAAGGCCAATCCGGGATACGGTCTCGCCAACTACAAGATAGCATACTGGCATGTACTCTATAATCCTGAAGACAAAGCCACCCACGCCACAGACGGGTGGGAGGACATGGACGCATTCGACGCGATAGCAAAACAGAATTCCGAAGGCGGGACCATAAACTTCGTCAACGGTGTGGTCATGCTTGAATACGACCCCACTATGAACAATGAGGTATCCGGCAAAGTGAGCTATGCCACTTTGGGATCACCCGGAGTGGGAGG
Source organism: Methanomassiliicoccaceae archaeon (assembly GCA_009778575.1). GTDB lineage: Archaea > Thermoplasmatota > Thermoplasmata > Methanomassiliicoccales > Methanomethylophilaceae > Methanoplasma. The sequence continues at coordinate 21,532 of WRJJ01000006.1, read as the reverse complement.
CATCCAGGTATCCGTCTTTGTTGAGACAGACTACGACTCCTCCGGAGTGACGGGATATGTAAAGAGGTCGACCGTGTTCACGGGCGATGACGGCTCGTACACCGTACTGGTACCGAAGGGTGCGGATTACTATGTTGTGTTCTCATCCGGAACAACCACGCTTGCGACCGGGTCGGTCATAGAGACCCGCCAGAACATGACGTCGTCCGCTTCGAACCTGACCATACCGGCTACAAGTCTGTCCGGAACCGCATACATAAGCAATGATCCGTTCAAACCGTACACCGGGGACGCATATGTGGTGATCGAGGGGGCCGCATCCGGAACTAAATATCAGACGGATATGATAGGCGGGAATTTCGTATTCAATGACATCATACCCGATATTTACACGGTCACCCTGTTCTCTCCATCTGGAACAACGATCAACTCCGGAACCGTGATCGTCAATGTCGGCGCCAATGTAGGGTACCGCGCATCTGCGACAACGGGAATGATAACAGTAACGGTCACGACCGACGTAGGCGCCAAGGCCCCGAACGGGACCGTGATAGAGGCGCAGGATATATCCACGGGCGTCAAGTACACCGGAGTAGTGGATGACGGTCAAGCGAAGATCTACGTCGTGCCGTCAACATACACAATATACGCCACGGGATCGAAGGTCTCGGCCTCTAACCCAACGACGACCGTTTCAAACGGCGGGAACTCCACCGCATCGCTGACAGTGTATGATGCAAGGAACATCTCCGTTTCCGGGGCCCCCTCAGGAAGCCTCGTTACCCTGATGTCCTTCGGATACATGGCATCGCTGACCACAACATCGTTCTCAGTGCCGGCCAGCACCGGAGCCCCCAATGACATGTACACCGCATATGCGGTAAGCGGCGGCAAGGTGTACTACGGTACGACAACCGGCACCTCGATAACGCTCACCAATTCCGACGGGTACAGCGTGAAAGGGGTAGTGAAAGACAAGGACGGCAATCCGTTCTCCGCCACGGTATCGTTCATAATGGCAAGCGGCGCGACGTTCATATTCACATCGGATGAGGACGGCGCATTCGACGTCATGCTGCCCAACGGAACATACACAATGTACATCTTCGGATCGGGAAGCGCGCTGATAAGGGGTCAGACGATCTCAGGCAGCACAGATCTGGGAGATGTCCGCACTACGGCATCCCGCGACCTTACCATGAATTTGAACTACAGGACGAACATGTCCTCATCGACAACGAGGGGAGTGGCGTTCGTGGACATCAAAATGTCCATCTCCACCGACAGAGAGCACTTCATCACGATAAAGACGGATCCCACGGGCAAATCGGTGTTCACCGTGCCTCAGGGATACTCTGCAGTGATGACGACGCCCGGGTTCAACACCTCCAGGTTCGTCTTGGAAGATCAAACGTCCAATTTCGCCGCAGGCACAAGCAACACTTCCAACACATGGAGCATCGCAGCCAGCGGATCTTCAGGCTCATATGTCAAAACGGTCAGCGTGACGAACAGCGTCTCTGTGAAACTGACGCTGTACAACAGCTCTTCGACGACATATGAGGGTACCAGTTTGACCGGCGTGATACCCGGACAGTACACCGCCGAGATAAAGGGGACCTCAGGCTCCTCTTTCAACGGAACGGTCTACATATACCCGGGGCAGAGCGGGTCCCTGAACATCCAGACAACGAATGTTGTAAGGGTGGAACTCAATGCGTCAACGAATGACGTTATAACGGTAACGGCTACAGATGATGAAAGAGGAGAATACTTTGTGGATTCAAGCAATCCGCTTGTCTACTACCTCGAAAGAAACAAGAGTTTCTATTTCACGGCCCTGTCAGGCACCGGTGATACTGAACAGATAGCGTACGCATCCGTTACTAATATCACAAGCCCGACAACCCTGAATCTGTCAAACAAGGCGGAAAAGGCCGTCATAAGCGGATACGTGGGAGTGACCGCGGACGGAACGCTCACCGTTACGTACGGCGGCGTGACGATCCCATTCTCGATAAGCGGAGGGTCGTTCGACATCACGGTGCCCAGGGGAACAAGCCTGAACCTAAGCGCTAAACTATCTCAGACGATAGACTACATGGAATATACTTACACAGGTTCCACATCGATGATCCCGAGCGAGGTGATCGACGGGGCCACGATACGTTTCCCCGTGACAACATCCTCATCGAGCAACACGCTGGTAGAGCTGTCGGGAAGCAGCTTCAACTTCGTGAACGGACGCGGTTCGTTCACTCTGAGCGTGAAGAACACCGGCAGCTACAATGCCACATACAATGTGATAGGCGGGCCCGGATGGGTACTTGACAAGGCATATGCGCTTTCCGTGAACGCAGGCATGACCGGGACCGTAGTGGTGGAAGGCCGCTATAACCCAGACACGGTAGGCGCCGGCAACGAGGAACTGGCCGTAATGGTCAGATCGATAAACGGCAATACCGTCGGAACGTATGTGCTTGACGGCAGCGCGTTCTCATCAGGCCCGAGCAGCCCGACATATGTGGACATAAGCGGGACCGCGGAGGCATTCGCCGATGCGGTAAGCGGTAATGAGTACATGTATGCGGTGACGATAACCAACAACGACAGATTCCTCAAGACGGCAACCGTTTCCGCAACGATAGTGGGCGGCGGCAGCAACTGGACGCTGGTCTATTCCGATAAGGACGGAGGAATGATCTTCCCTCAGACGGGAACGAATTCATTCAAGGTCAACGGGTTTGATTCAACGGTAATATACATAAAACTGATGTCAAGGAGCGCATCGGTCACGGAGGTCCCCGCCATAAATGTGACGGTCACCATGCCGGGTCAGACGCTCGATACCAACAGCAGCAGCAAGGTATCGGTCATAGGAAGCACCGCAACGATCAACAACATGAGCGCGCAGCCCGCCGAAATGGAAGCGGAGGACATGTCCGCATCTGGCAACAACATCTTCGGCGGTCCGAGTCCGGCACCGCCGCTGACAATAGCGCTGGTGGCCTTGGCCATACTGGCGTTCATTGCCATGCTGTGGTTTGGAATTAAGAAGGGGGTGTTCGTACGAAAAAGATGATCGCCGCGATAGCGGTATTCGCAATGGTGTTCGCAGCGGGAGCTGTCCTTTTGGAAAGCTCATCGGACGTTGACGGGGCCAGCACATATATCAAAGGTGACACGAACGTCGTAAAGACCAAAGGCTATCTTACCTACCAGATAATGTATTTCGAGTCAGAGGAGTTCGATACGCTGGTGATAACCTATTCAGCTGTGCTGAAGAACGGCAGCGGAGATAACCAATCCGGCGCAGTGTCCCCTTCATCGGGAACGCTTTCGAACGGCATAGAGTCAGATCTGACGATCAACGCACCGGCCTCTGCGGGGAAGTATACACTTGTTGTTACCTTCACCGCGGAGAAAGATGACGATCCCAGCGTAAAGACGGAAAGGACCCAGACCATAACGGTCGTGGAGCCTGTTGTATTGACTGCAGTCCTGATGAACAACAGCAATGTGGACTTTACCAACTTCGTTGTCTACTTCAAGGTCGACGGAGTCCTGGTGGAGGACAGCAAGACGACGGTGTCCGTGGAAGTGGGAGGGAAGACGACGGTGACGCACGAATGGGTCGCGGAGTCCCTTTCCAACGGAAGGCATACCTTCCAGGTGGTGGCGGGCGACGAGAACATCGGGAGCAAGGCATCATTCCTGGGAGGGGAAGGCGATTTCTACGTCGGCCACTCGGATTACGGACTGATCAATATCATGCTCGCCATTCTCTTGGTGGTGTTCATCATAATGGTCGTCTATCTTTACCGGAAGCCTGTCAAGAACTACGGCAAACCCAAATCAAGGCGCTGAGCGCCTTTTATAAACTTTTTAAGGTCCCTATTTTTGACATCATCACCGCATTCGTTATGTCGGTGCGGGTCCTTTCCATAACACCTCTGGCTATGTCCTGTTTCCTTCTTATGGGCAGTATCGGGTCAGGGGTGTCGAACATCATCACGATGCGGAATACTTCTTCCATCCGAGAGAACATTGACACGGCCCGCTGAACGTTCTCTGCCATGAGCGAGGTCAGCACTATCCTCCTCATCTCTCCGATACAATCAGCGAGACCGAGCACCCACGGCCCGGGGCCGATCCCAAGATCGCCGAATGACGGTATCTCTTCCTCTTTGGCGACGGCCTCCAGGATCAGGGCTTCAGCGTATTCCGCCAAAGCATCATCCGCGGGGCCCAGGCCTTTCATGAGAGGATCATCCCCCATCTGGGCGGTGAGTTCCGAAACGAGTCCGAGGAGGGCTTTCTTCGATCCTTCGTGATCTTCCGACACATGTATCATATGTATCATCCTCTTCGTTTCCCGTATAATGTTCCTGGAGCACTTGATGGCATGCTCTCTGCGGGACTCGGCGTCCTGCAGTATCGTCTGTGCTTCCTCGGCGGCCCCTGCCAATTTTTCCATGAGAAGATAACGGGTCATTGATTATTACAATGATGTAAGGAATGTGTTCCGGAGCATATCTCTGAACATCTCCTCTTCTGTCCTTTTTTTGAACATTTCCATCGTAGGAGGAGTGAATTCCAGATCTTTGTAGCATACATCCATAAGCGTCAGCGCATCGGCCCGGGCGAGGCCGAATGTGATGTCCTTCCCGTCAAGCGCATCCTTCACATCGGAAAGCGAGGAATCTCCCGCCCCCACCGACATTACGGCGGCCGAGATGCGGCGTACCATGTTCCAAAGGAAATATCTCGCCGTAAAGTCCAGCATCATCATGCCGTTTTTTTCGTTCACTTCTATGGAGTTCAGTGTAAGTATCGCCGAACGTTGCTCCGGTCTGCAGAACCTTGTGAAGTCGTGCTCTCCCACGAACAGCTCGGCACATTTTTTCATCGCAGATATGTCCATGCCGTCTGAGCGGAGGACGTATCTGTATCTCCTCACATCGGCGAATCTCGGATTGAAATCTCCGCCTACCAAGGCGGCGCCTCTGTAAAAAATATCTTCGGATACGGCATTTAATGCTTTCAACAATATGTCTGGGTCATCGATGCTGCTGTTGAAGACCGCAACATTGCCGAGGGAGTTCACTCCCTTGTCGGTCCTGCTTGCGAGTCTCAGATCGATATCCGTATCGGACATCTTTGTGATGGCCTTCACGTCAGACAGGATGTCTCCTTCGACCGTCCTGAGGGACGGCTGTCTCTGGGAACCTGAGAAATGCTCGCCAAGATAGGCTACCTTCAAGGCGGCCCTGATCATGTCAGGAGGTTCTTGATGCGGTCTATCTTTTTCTGGATCATGTAGAGTTTGCCGATGTCATGGCGTACGCAGACAGCCTCGCCCTCAATGAATCCCAAGGCGATCTCGCATCTGCGCTCTGCCTCTTCGATCGTTTCGCCTATTCCGACCACCCCTATCGATCTGGAGGTTCCCGTGAATAGCTTGCCGTTGATCATGTCGACATTCCCGTAGAAAAATTCGGCGCCGCTGTCGCGAATACCGTCCTCATCGATGCGTATCTCATGCCCCGATGCGGGTTTGGTCCCGTATCCTTTCGGCACGACGTATTTGCAAACGGTGGCGACATCCCTGAATTTGACGCTGTCCCTTTTTATCTTTCCCGCCGCCATGCCCTTTACAAGGGCAAGGAAGTCGCTCTCCAGGATCGGGAGGACGTTCATGGCCTCCGGGTCCCCGAATCTGGCGTTTATCTCTATGATCTTGGGGCCGTCCTTTGTAAGCATGAACTGGCCGTACATCGGGCCGCGGTATGGGCAGCCTTCCGCCCTCATGGCCTCCACGATGTTCTCTAGTATATCCAGCGCCTTTTCCCTGGCCTCTTCCGTGACGAAAGGCAGGAGGTGGTTCGCATCCGAGTAGGAGCCCATTCCGCCGGTGTTGGGGCCGATATCGCCTTCGTATGCACGCTTATGGTCTTGTACCAGCGGCATAGGCACTATGTGCTTGCCGTCGACGAAAACCATCTGTGTGAACTCTTCGCCGATCAGCTTTTCCTCTATGATGACGCCGCCCATACCGTTCGTTCCCAGAATATCCAAAATGTAGGACATCGTTTCTTCGTGGCCGTGGAGCTGCTCCCCTTGTACTTTAACGCCTTTTCCGCCTGTCAGTCCGATGGGCTTGACGACGATCTCCGCCGTCTGCGCCTTAAGGTACTTCTCGGCATCCTCCGCGTTGTCGAAGGATGCGTATTTGATGTTCCCCTCGATCTCGTATTTCGATACCAGGTCCCTCATGAAGGATTTGGACGTTTCGATCCGTGCCGCGCTTTTGTTGGGCGCCGCACATTTGACGCCGATATTCTCCAGCGCATCGACCAGGCCGGCCTCCAGAGGTGCCTCCGGCCCTATGAATGCATGAGCGACGTCATGCTCGATCGCAAAATCGCATATCTCATCGATACTTCTCTCGTCAACAAGTTTGTATGCCTCTGCCCTGTTAATGATGCCAGGGTTCGCGTTCTTCATTACGGCATATATTACGGCGCCGGAACGGTAGAGCGCCTCTACGGCCGCATGCTCCCGTCCTCCGCCGCCTACAGTTAGAATTCTCATGACCTCACCTTCAGAATCCCAGCGCGGAAACTATCTCATCCACGCCTTCTTCTGTTTTTACACTGCACCCATACATGGCCTTCAATCCCCCGGTGAGTTTCCTGTAATCACTCATGATCACTTCTGGGTCGACCCCCACCGCATCCGCGATATCCATCTTATTCAATATGGCGACGTCGGAATGCAGGAATATGTCGTGATGTTTTCTCACCATGTCGTCCCCCTCCGTCGTGGATATCACGACCGCCCTGTAATCCGCCCCCAGCGGAAAATCGGCAGGGCACACCAAGTTGCCGACATTTTCTATAAAGACCACATCGTATTTGTCCAAGTCTATTTTCTCAAGGCTCTTTCTCACAAGGTTGGCGTCGAGATGACATTCGTGGCCTGTGTTGCAGCTGATCGCTTCCAGGCCGGATCCCCTCATTCTTCTCTGATCGTCATCGCCGGTAACATCCCCCGCAATTGCGTATACTCTGAGGCCTTTGCTTCTCATTCTCTCGGCCAATTTGATTATAAGGGAGGTCTTACCGGACCCTATGGAACCCATGAGTTCTATCGTTCTGATGCCATTTTCTTTCAGTAGGCGATAGTTGGAGTTCGCTATTCTGTTGTTCTCTTTCAGAACGTCATACTCCATCCCCACTTGGACGATGTGCATGAAGGCGGGATGCGTTCTATGATAAAAGCATTATCCTTATACATTCGATTGTATTACACAGAGCGAGCAGATGAGCTATTCAGTTTCTCTATCCAAATTGTTGGAAAGCATCGGGGCAAAGGAAGGTTCCAATCTTTCGGTGTCATCCAAAGACAAAACATATATAGGCAGGCTTATGCCCCACCACGATTTCAGTGACGGCGACATATTGGTCATAAAACTCAGCAGCGGCTACAACGTCGGCATAAGGATATATCCGGATTCCGAAGTGAAGGTGCTGGAGCATTCGGCGCCGGCTCTGAAAAAAGAGGTCGCGTTCGAAAGGAAAGAGGGGCGCCCGAATATAGTGTTCATCGGCACCGGCGGAACGATCGCCTCAGGCGCCGATTACAGGACCGGGGCGGTACGCCCGGCATTATCCGCATCTGAGATGATAGCGTTGGTCCCCGGGATAACGGACATAGCGAACATATCTGCGAAGGCGATGCTGTCTCTGTTCTCAGAGAACATGAATGTTGAACATTGGCAGGAGCTTGCGAAAGCGGTGGCCGAAGAGATCAACGGCGGCGCCGATGCGGTGATGGTCCTCCACGGTACCGACACCATGGGATACACCGCGGCGGCCCTGTCGTTCATGCTGGGAGATGTTCCAAAACCCGTTGTGCTGGTAGGCGCGCAGAGATCTCCCGACAGACCGTCATCCGATGCCCCCTCAAACCTCACGGCCGCCGTAAGATTCTGCATCAACGGAGGGGCGGCGGGGGTATTCGTCGTAATGCATGATACCTTGGGAGACGATTCGTTTGCCGTCCACACCGGGACCAGAGTAAGGAAGATGCACACCTCCAGGCGCGACGCGTTCGAGAGCATCAACGCATCCCCCATCGCATTTTTGGACGAAGAAGGCACGATCAGATTCACAAGGGAAAAAAGAGCCGCCGCTTCCGGAAAAGCCGCCGCAAGGACGGACATGGAGAGATCGACGGTACTCCTGCAATACTATCCGGGCATGGACCCGTCGCTCTTTGAAGAGATAATGATGAAGAGCAAAGGCATCGTGATAGCCGGCTCGGGTCTCGGACATGTGAGCGAGAGCATGATCCCTCTGATAAAGAAGGCATGCGGCAGCGGCTCGGTCGTGGTCGTCACATCTCAATGCCTCGGCGGCCGGACGAACCTTAACGTTTACAACACGGGAAGGGATATGCTGGCAGCCGGTGCGATATCCGTTCTGGACATGCTTCCCGAGACGGCTTATGTGAAACTCATGTGGGTATTGGCCAATTCCAAGGATGCGGAAGAGGCGAAGAGGCTGATGATGACGCCTCTTGCGGGAGAGATGGGAGACAGGAGGACCGTAGATGTCTGAAAGAGAGCTGACCTGCGGCATAGAGATCCATCAGCAGCTTGATACGAAGAAGCTGTTCTGCGATTGCGAAAGCGATCTCAGGGACGACGGATACGGAGCATACTACAGGAGGCTGAGACCCACCGCCAGCGAGATGGGGGAGATGGACAAGGCGGCCTTGGTACAGTTCCAGAAGGACGTAGGGTTCAGATATCAGTGCTGCGAAGGCTGCACCTGCCTTGCGGACCTGGACGAGGAGCCTCCCCATTCCGTGAACGAGGATGCCATGGACACGGTACTGACCTTCTCGATGATGCTGAACGGACGGATGATAGACGAGATACACTTCATGAGGAAGATGGCCATCGACGGTTCGAACACCACAGGCTATCAAAGAACGGCCATGATCGCCACCGACGGGTCGATAGAGGTCAAAGGCAAAAAGATAGGAATATCGTCGGTCTGTCTGGAAGAGGATTCCGCAAGGAAGGTAGAGGCGGCCGGAAATGAGGTCCTGTACCGCCTTGACAGGCTGGGGATCCCTTTGATAGAGGTTGCGACCGCACCCGACATGGAGACCCCGGAAGAGGTAATGGAGGTCGCGCTCAGGCTCGGCGCCATACTGAGGGCGACAAAAAGGGTGAAGAGAGGGATAGGGACCATCAGAGAGGACATCAACATATCGATCCCGAGAGGGGCCAGGGTAGAGATCAAAGGGGCTCAGGAACTCAGGCTGCTTCCCGATTACGTAAGGAACGAGATGGAAAGGCAGAAGATGCTCATCAGGATAAAGGATATCCTGAACGAGAGGGGCACAAAGCCGGCAGATATCATCCCGGAGGATGTGACCGAATTATTCTCAAAAAGCAGTTCGAAGGTCATCAAAGGGGCCATTGAAGATAAAGGGAAAGTAATTGCCGTAAGACTGCCGGGCTTCTCCGGAGTGCTGAACGGCGACGGCGGAAAATTGAGGCTGGGGTCGGAAATGGCGCAATATGCCAGGACCAGAGGGGTGAAAGGGATATTCCATTCCGACGAGCTTCCCAACTACGGAATAGAGAAAGAATATGTGGATTCTCTGAGGGAGTATCTGAAATTGTCCTCGGAGGACGCGTTCGTCATCTGCGCCGCAAAAGAGAAGAAGGCGCTGGATGCGCTGAGAGTGTCCGTGGAACGGGCGAACTATGCGATCGAAGGCGTTCCGCAGGAAACCAGGGATCCGCTGCCGGACGGCACCACAAGGTACTCGAGGCCGCTTCCGGGCGCAGCAAGGATGTATCCGGAGACGGATGTGCCGCCGATGCTGCTGACGGAAGAGAGGATAAGGCGCATCAGAGAGAACCTGCCGGAGTTCCCCGAGGAGATAGAGAAAAGACTCGTATCCTCGTACGGAATAAACGCGCAGCAGGCCAACCAGATAGTGAGAAGGAGCCGCGATGAGCTTTTCGTCAAGATATCGGAGGGATCGGGCATGCCGGCCGTTGCCGCGACCATCCTTACAAACACCTACACAGAGCTGGAACATGAAGAGCTGGACCCGGATTCGATAGGGGACGCTCAGCTGCTGGGGCTGTTCGAACTTCTGAAAGCGAACAGATTCTCGAAAGAGGCGCTCCCGTCCCTGCTGAGGGAGATGGCAAAAGGCTCGGACGCGGAGGCCGCGGTAGGCAAACTGGGATTGGAAGCGGTGGGCAGCGACGAGGCGGCCGAATTGATAGCGGCGATGGTCAAGGAGCGCGAGGAGTTCATAAGATCCAAGGGACTTGATGCGATCGGACCGCTGATGGGGCCGGTCATGGCCGCGCTGAGGGGAAAGATCGACGGGAAGCAGGCCAACGAACTCCTTGCGGAAGCGATAAAGAAGCTCATAGGCTGATCTCAAGCACGCTGAGCCTCTCGAAAAAGAGAGGGAGTTCCGACAGCACTTTCACGTCAAGCCCTTCCAATGCTGACCGCAGGGCATCCTGATCCATAAGCGACGACACCACGATGACCAATCTGCCGCCGGGCAGAAGATGATCGTGTGCGCCGGAGATCAGCCGCGGAAGAGGCCCGAGGCCGTCCTCCCCTCCCGACCACGCAAGTGCCAGATCCCCTTCTTCATCAACAGGGAGATAAGGGAGGTTGAAGATCACCGTGTCGAACCTTCCCTCAATGTTGGAGTAAAGGTCGGTCTCCGCGACCGCCGCGCACAGAGAGTTGAGTTCCATGTTCTTCTTTGTCAGGGCAACTGCCTTGGGGTTGATGTCCCCGCATGTGACGATCCCGCCGTTCACCGCGCAATGCATTGAAACGATGCCGGAGCCGCACCCGATCTCCAGTATCCTCTCTCCGGCATGGACATCAAGCGATCTTATCAAAAGAAGGCTGTCATCCGAAGGAGGATAGACGTCCTCGTCCTTCTCGACGATAAGGTTCGGGTCGTATCTCATTAGAGGGCAATGGGGATGCGCGTATAACAGGGGTGCGCTTGCAGAATTGGCGTATTGCGGCGAGGTAGTGGTGCTGCGCAATTTTTTGAGATGAACACCGGCGGCGCATGAAATGCAGTTGCACCATATTTTATGGAGAAAACGATATATATATAGGACACTCCAAACGTTATGAGATTTGACAGAAATGGAATTTCTAGCATAGTGGCAGTATTGGTCGTTGTTCTGCTTGTAGGCGTGTCAGCCGGCGGCGCATATGTGCTTCTTAGCGATGATGAGTCGAAAAATGGTGATTCGAAAGATCGTACAACTGGTGTCAATGAACCTGTGATCCAAGGTAAAATGGGGATGGGCAGCACATTTTTTTATGAGTCCATCCCAGACGAAACCACCGACAGCCCAGGAACGTATGTTGAAATAAAGGCTGAGATCGTAGGACAAAGCGGAAGCTATTATGTACTGTATTTCAGTTGGATTCATCAAAGGAGCTACGGAGCAGGGACATACCAGCAAACAAGCCAATCACAATCTTTTGGTCTTTTTATGGTCCATAAATTGACGGGAGAAGTAATGTTCTCGTCAAAAACGGGAACAGAGTCTGTGGAATATAATGGTAAAAATGTATCTGTCAACAAGTGGGAAACAATATTGAACGACTTTTTTGGTCAATCGAATGTTTCTCTGATGACCTCCTCCCAAGATGTAATACCATACAAATTTAGTATTACCCATACAGACCTAGATTCGGGAGAGGTTCGTTCGGAGTCATTCAGGCTGATTGCATATGAAATAAAAGATTCAGAGGATTATTCGATGCCCAGCGATTTAGGCAAGGGGCTAGTGTATACTTGGAATGGCATCCACCATGGGAAGGAAGTAAGTGGAACCTTTACTCTGAAAAGCGTAGCCGAAGGGTCACTTTCAGGGACAGATGTAAAATTTGTATCATGCTGTTTCTCAGGTACCAGAGATGGTGTCGATTCAATATTTGAAGCGATATTGCCGCCGCTGACTTATGTTAATGAAGTAGGCTTTAGTGGTTCTGTGCCGAATGGTGATTTTAGGCTGGAAAATGCACTTTCTTTCTTGGTGCACAACATTCTTTTCGGATATATGCCAGTCAGGTCAGAAGTGATCAGCACGATAGATGGAAATGTTGTCTGCGATGTGTACGAGAAAAAGACTCAGTCCTTTTCTTCAACATATGATCAGGAAATGTACGTTGGACAATCAAATGGCCTGATATATTCGTTTAAAGATGTTTACTACTACGAAGTGCTTATCAGTGATTCGGAGATTACTCTTACGTCCCACATCAGCCCATAAACATTTTTACAGCAAACGGGGGATTTCCCCTCCCTATATTTTTAATATTTTAGTCTAAAGGGTGCAACATGTATCTATTTCATTCAGACAAAATGCTAACATGACCCACGAGATGTGACAATATAATTCTAATGTGAATGATATTCGGGAGCATGATAAAATTGGACGTGCTGTCGATCGGAAGTTTCCAAAGAGACGAAAAGGGGAATGTGTTCGATGCGCATTCCTCGTCGGTTCTCATCAGGACGGATGTGAGGACGATCGTGGTGGATACCAGCACCCCTTACATGAGGCCCGCGTTGAAGACGTCCTTCAAACAGATAGGCGTTTTCCCAAAGGATGTTGACACCGTGGTCCTGACCCACTCCCACCAGGATCACGCGGGGAACAACGACATGTTCGAGAACGCGGACATACTGGTACATCCGGACGAGCACGGCCTTGTGGAAGGCTCCAAGTCTTTGGAGGCCGATATGAAGTTGGCACAGGGAGTAAAGGTCATGCACACTCCCGGGCACACAGCGGGATCCGTAAGCGTCTTTGTCTGCGCTGACAAGAAATACGCGATCGTCGGAGACGCGATACCGAAATACGGGAATTATGAAAGAATGGTGCCTCCGGCGATAAATATTGATGAAAGGGCCGCAATGGAAAGTATAAAGTTGATAACCAAGTATGCTGATGTGATAATACCGGGGCACGATCCCCCCTTCGTAACGAACAGGTGATAAAAGTGGCAGACAGAAGAGAGATGGAAGATTACCTTTACATCCAATGTCCGAATTGCGATGACCTCACGGAACACGATGTACTGAAAGGAAGGATGGGGAAGGACAACATCACGGGCACATTCAGATGTACCGAGTGCGGGAGGGTTTTCTCAGACACCGTAAGGATACCCGAGGTCCTAAAGATAAAAGTGCTTTTCAGCGATGGCGATGTAACGGAGACCACAGAAACGGAACTCGAATCGAATGAGGTCCTGGTCGTAGGAGAGGAATTCTATCTTGATGACGGAAGGTGGGTGTGCATCACCCACATCGAGACCAAGGACGGAAAGAAAGGAAAGAAGTTCGAGGCCGATGAGATCAAGGCTCTCTGGGTCAAACAGTTTGACGTCCTCAGCGTGAAGGTATCAGTGAACGACGGGCACAAGACCTATTCCGTAAGGACGGAGGCGGAACCGGATGACGAGTTCGTTATCGGGACGATCCTCGCCTTTGACGATTTTGATGCTCTCATACATGCGATAAAGACGAAGGACCGCATTCTGAAAAGAGGCTCAGCCGAAGCGAGGGACATCACAAGGATATACGGCAAGATCAGGAAGAAGAGATATGAGGTCCTGGATCTTGAAGAGGACGACGATCAGGACGGGTTTGACTTCGATCAGGAATGACCGTCCTCGTCGGAGAGGATGTGGTCCAGAACATCCGAGATGTTGGCCGACCGCACCACGTACGTAGCGGCTTCTGCGGTGAACTCATCCGTCGGATTGAAAGCGATAGACATCCCGCTGTTCTTGAACATCGGTATGTCCGTGAAGGAGTTGCCGATAGAGACGGTCCTGTCCATCACAGTGCCGTATCTTTCTATGAAATGTCTGACTGTAATGCCCTTGTCCTTAAGGTCAACGTTCATCTTTCCCTCGCCGGTCAGGGTCCCGTCGGGGTTGCTGCATATCTCATCGGCCGCATAGTCATCGAACCCGAACTCTTCCGCGATCATCCTTGCAGCAAGGTCGACGCCGCCGCTGACTATCACGCATCTTATCCCATTGCTCCTGAGGCACGCCACCGTCTCCTGTATGCCGTGGGTAAGCGGCATATCTTGGAAGAATCCAATGAGATCGGAGATCTTTATGTCCGGTTTCACTCCCTTCCACAGGGCGATGTCTCTTCTCATGAACTCCGGCTCGTCTATCTCTCCGCAGATGTACGCATGATACGAAGCATCGTTGTTAACGTCCAGACACAGATTGAGCCAATGCCATGAACTTCTCAGAGAAGTGAGGACGCCGTCCATATCGAAACAAACCAGATCATATCTTCTCATTGACGGAGGTATGTCGGATTTTGGATAAAATGATTGGCAGTTTTTCACTAAGAACGATCCTGCGCCCGGCGCGCCCAACAGCAACGCTACGGCAGCCACTGCCGTGATGATCGGCCCACAGGTCGCTTTCGTCCTTTTCTTTCCCGTTGTCGCCGGCCGCCTGCGAACTGGTTTTTTCTTTTTCAAAAATATATGTTTTTACTAACAATATCTAAATGCGCTGACATAGGTGTCTGTATGCCAATCGACCGCCGATCGGGATCACTCGTTGGTGTCTATCTTCTTTCTTCCCAGGCGTACCTTTGATGCAATGTCCTTCACTTCATGGCTGCTCAACAGCAGCCATGCCACCGCCGCCATGATGATGACGCCCAACATGTCCGCGACCAGGTTGCCCATCGTGTGCAGCGCGCCGTACGACATATAATCGACGCCGGTAAGGATATCAGTGAAACCCTCCATGATCTCCCAGATGGCGCCAAAGCTGAAGGCCGCAAAGATCGTCATTGCGATGATGCCTCCTCTTGATCCGAAAGTTACGTGCTTGGGAGAGCCCGCCTCCATGCAGCATAAGGCAATGAAGACGATCGATGCGATGACCATGGACGAGATCACGTGGGTGAAGTCCGGCCACCAGAGCATGTTGAAATACAGTCCTTCGCACAATGAGATCACGTACATGTACATATTGCCGTAGACCAACACAATGAACCAGAGGGGCAGCGACACCAGCCTGGCAAGCCTCAGAATAGGAAGCACGGTCATGATGATCGCCCAAAGGACGCATGTCAGCTGAAGATATTCCACCGGGTGCCCGGCGGCAAGGCCGCGGGCATAGCCCAGGGTGACGTACACGAACATCATCATGATCGAAAGGGGGCAGAGGATCAGCATGGCCCATGCGATGCGCCTTTCTTTCACATCCTCGGCGTTCATCCCATGACCTCCAGACCGTTCGCTGTAATGAGATAACGGTTCTTCTTGAAGACAGAGCGGAGGATCAGGGAGAACGCTATGAACATGATGAGGTTCACCAGCATCACCACCACGAGGGTTGTATTGGAGATTATCTCCTGTTCCAGCTCAGAATATTGGGTTATAAGCATAAGCGCACTCTTTGGAAGCTGCATACTCATACCAACCAGCCAGCCGAGCCCGGGCACGACCACCCAGTTGAATGAGGCGTTAAAGATTGCCGCAACAGAGAAAAAGAACATGACTATCAGAGGGATGATCGCAGCCCCATGTATGATACCGCAGACGCACATCCATTGGTGTCCGGACATGACCCCTCCGTCCACAAGCGAATCATACGAAGCGACAGACACCATAAGGACAGTGCATATCAGCACCGTTATTGACATTATTGCGGAATAGCGGTAAACGGTGTTTGAACAGTAAATGAAACACAGTATCGAGAAAAAGACCGCCAGAGAGGACAACGCTATCGTCGCGCCGTCCCGCCCCCAGACCCCTGCCGCAACGGATACGGCTGCGATGATGATGCAGAATATGGCCAACGCTCTTTTTCCGTCCATTGACCGCCGTTATAATGCGTGCGTATTTCTGGGTTTCGTCGTTACATGCCAGTTGACCCTCCGGCAAATGTTATGGGATGCGGCGGGCAAAAATTTCCGCGGTACGTCGAGCACGACACGCGAAGGCGTATGTGAGAACGAGGCAGCAAAAGAAAGGATGGACAAGCTTCACAAAGCGGGCCGCCACAAAATGAACCCCATGCCGGTATACAGGTTGAACGGATAATATGCTCACAGCGGTCATAATCCAAAAAGCGAAAAGACACCCGACACCATAAAATCCTCCTCCGGCCATTCTCAGGTATGGCATTCGACGGCAGACACAGGATCGAGGATATCGACGATGACGGCAGGATCGTCTACTTCGATCCGTACAAGATCAAGAAGATCACGGGAACAAGACTCGCTCCGATATTGGGGAGAGGGGATTTCCAGACACCTTTCTCCGTTGCGCTGGATCTTGCGGGCATCTATCGCGAGGATACCAAAACAAAATACATCGAGGCAGGCAATATCCTCGAGCCTGTGCTCAGATCCTACATGAGGAAGAACGTTTCCTCGCTTGTACCTCTGTTGGAACTCCCGGACGGATCCAAGACGGTCATAGAGGAACCCGCTCCCGGAGAAATGTGCGGTTATGATCACTTCCATAACGAGAAAGTATTCGGCGGGCTTGTGGACGGTTACGTTACGGTCGACGGCAAAAGGAATTCCATTCTGGAGATCAAGACCTCCGGCGAGAGGGAGAAGTGGCTGGACGAGAATGGGGACTACACCAACGTTGCGGAGCAATACATGCTGCAGGCATCGCTGTATGCGGAGCTGTCCCGCTTGGACAAGATCGTGTTTCTGGTAGGGTTCCTGGGCGATGCCGATTATGACAGACCTAAGAATTGGATACCCAATGAGGACAACACCAAGATAATCATCAAAAAGAAGCTGGATATGGCGCCGTACATGAAGGAGGCCGCTGACTGGTACAATGAGTTTATGAAGAACGGTCAGACCCCGGAATGGACGGATGCGGACAAGGACCTGGTGAAGTATCTCAAGGCATACAAACCGGGAAAGCGGTAAACTTCCGACCTCTCACTAATGAAGGGCCGGAAGGTCCCCTTTCTTAGGCGCGTTGCGCCGATCGGCGGTCTCAGACAAACCTTACGGCCGTTCCGTATGCAATGACCTCTGCCGCGCCCTGGACGATCGCCGATGTTGAATAGCGGATGTTCACGACGGCGTCCGCCTTAAGGGCCTCCGCTTCCTCGACCATCCTCTTCGTCGCCTGAGCCCTTGCTTCATTCATCATCTCTGTGTACGCTTTCAGCTCACCGCCCACCACGCTCTTGAGTCCCTGCGTGATGTCCTTTCCGATGTGCTTCGTCTGGACAGTGCTGCCCTTCACGAGCCCAAGCATTTCCAGTTCCTTTCCCGAGATATAGTTAGTACTTACCAAGATCATCCTCTTCACCGCTCCTTATTTCTTTTACTCTCTGCGCCAATATGAAAATGTGGATGCCGATGATGGCCAGCATGATGACCAGCCACACGGCCGCTGCCGCAAGGCCCACTTCGTCAATGAGGATAAGGCCCACGACCGCGGAAAGAACGCAGAACAGAACGATGCAGGCCGTTATTATTACAGGTGCGATCAGTCTTTTCTCCATTTCTTTCCCACTCTCTTTTCCATTTGACGCAAAGCGGGCATGAAGGGATTTGGTCACCGATATTAATCGATCAACGGGTTCCCATGATGCCATTTTGTGTTCACAGTATCCGCTTTATTCGGATTTATATATTTGTCATCTCACGACAGCCAGACATTGCTATTCTCGGGTATGTTCGCTGTCGTCGTCCGCCCGGTGTAATAGAATCCTACTGCAAATTGCAGTTATTCCGTAATAGACAAATAGTTCCAGATATGAAAGAAGGGGGAAATATCTAATCTCAGCTTGAAATCTAAAAAGCGGGCCTGAAGGGATTCGAACCCTTGGCCGATCGATTAAGAGTCGATCGCTCTACCTAGCTGAGCTACAGGCCCCGTGCGCCTCTTGATTACATTAAGATAGATAAAACTGTCTGTTTTTACAAAGAGCGAGAACTACGGCGATCAACGAATACAAACTCATATATTCGCGGGTACATATGTGGAGGCGATGAACGAACTCAGGGTCAGGGACCTTATGACCACTCAGGTGGTAACAGTCAAGCCGACGGACACGATAAAGCGGGCCACGATAAAGTTCGCCGTGGACAACGTTACCGGTGCGCCGGTGGTGGATAACAGGAGCCACGTCATCGGCATGATAACGGAGAACGACATTCTCAATCTGATCTTGAAGTACCAGGACAAACTGGACAAGGACACGAGTTCTCACTCTCTTCTCAGCCTGCCTATGGACGGGGTCACGACGGATACCGCCCTTGCCGACGCCAACAAAGCGATATCCGAGGTCAAGGTAGAGGACATAATGACCAGAAGCGTCCTGACCACCACTCCCGACGAGAAGATCGTGGAAGCGCTCAGGAAGATGATGCAGCTCAATGTCAACCGCCTGCCGGTCCTGGAACAGGGGGTACTCGTCGGAGTATTGGTAAGATCGGACATAATTTTCTACATCTACAAAAAGAAGGTCTGAGGGCCGATGTTCGAGGTACATGTCCTTGCAAGCGGAAGCGATGGGAATTGCGCGGTCATACAGCTCGACGATGAGGCCATAATGATAGATGCGGGGATCAGCTGCAAAAAGACGATGGAACTGATGGGGAAAGAAGGCATAGACCACAGGTCGCTGAAGGCCCTGCTTGTGACCCACGAGCATTCCGATCACATCGGAGGTGCGGGGCCGGTGTCAAGGAAGTTCAATATCCCGGTCATGTGCAACAAAGCGACGTTCGACTGCAGCGAGATAGGCAGCGTTGAATACGCTGAGATCAGGACCATGGGCTCCTTCTGCGTGGGGAGCATGAACATCACTCCTCTCCCCACATCCCACAATGCGGCGGAGCCGAACGCTTTCTTGGTTGAAGCTGATGGAAGAAGGGTGCTTGTCGCCACCGACACGGGGAAACTCACTTTTCAAGTGGAGCATGCGCTGAAAGAAGCGGATGTTGCAGTAATAGAAGCCAATTATGACAAGAAGATGCTCGCGGAAGGCCCATACCCCATATACCTGAAAAGGCTCATCGCTTCCGACACCGGGCATTTGGCCAATGTCGACTGCGCCGAAGCGATAAAAAGGACAATGAGAGACAACAGACAGATATTCCTGGCACATCTGAGCAAGACCAACAATGCACCGGATATCGCGAGGGAAACGGTAGCGGAGATGACAGGGCTGAAAAGACTGCAGATCGACTGTCTCGAGTTCCAAGGGGACACCAGGACGCTCAGGGTCCGGGGTTGAGCAGGACCGCTTTATCTCTGTTGATGAGCGCCATCGCCATGGTCTTTGGCATTCGAACGATGTCTTCCTTGGAAAGTTCGTAATTCCTGTCGGGGCCGGAGAACGGCGGCAGATCTTCCAAGACCCTTATGACGACCATCTCTTCCTCTTCCGGCATCTCCGCCGGCGGTGCTGCAGGCAGATCTTCCGGCGGCTCCTCCGCAGCAGGCTCGGAAGTATCCTCTACCTCAGGTTCGATCTCCGGGCAGGCCTCCGCCTTCGGCGGCGGGACCTCTTTCTCGGCGACAGGTTCCGGATCTATGTCGGGCGTTTCGAACTTCCTTTTGCCGCTCAGTCTGTCCATTATCCCAACGTGCCTTCTGGAAATGTTCAGCATATCGTCGTAGTACTCCCGTTCCTCCGGCGTAAGATTGTTGAGAACGTTCTGTCCGCCCCTTGCGCCGATGAGGGCGAGCGATGCGATCTTCCCCATTCGGAGTTCGGTGATCTCCCTCGACATGGACACCGCTCTTTTGCGGCGTTGATTAACCCCCTCGCATATTATCGAATCGGGGTCGGCGGAGAGATGCTTCTCATACTCTGCTCTAAGGCCCACTATTAGGCCCGCCATGGCGGAATAGAGGTCCTTCCTGACCGTTGACAGCGTGGGGGACTTCTTCTCCGTCCTGTATATGGCGCCAAGGTCCTCGAAGGACATGGGATCAGAGTTCTTTGACATCTGTTACCCCTATTTTCATGTCGATATATGGTTTTATTCACACATCTCTGAAACGCAATACCGAAGAAAATAAAGATAATGTCCAACAGAGATATCGAACGCAATGTCATTTGAGGAAGTCTTGAGGGTCAGGGACCTCGGAGTGGAGGTGGATGTGCTGGTCTCTCCAAGGTCTGACAGGTCCGGCATCGAAGGGGTCGATGAATGGAGAAAGAGACTGATGATCAAAGTGAGGTCCCCGCCCCTCGACGGAAAGGCGAACAAAGAGGCGGAAGAGATCCTCCGCAAGGCTGCGAACTCCCCCGCACTGGTCATATCCGGGCACACAAGCAGGCAGAAGACCATATTCATCGAAGGGAACCCTGATGCAATTATCTCAAAACTGAGGGAACACAGTGAATGACGAAGAAAGGCTTGCCGAAATAAAGGACGTGCTCGAAGAGCTCAAAAGGCTCTCTGAGGACCGCATCGTACTGGTGGAAGGGCTCAAGGACAGAAGGGCCCTGGAGTCTTTGGGCATAAGAGGCGAGGTCTTCATGATACAGTCGGAGGGAGGTCCGCTGAAAGCCGCCGAATATGTACACAGAAGCGGCAAGAAGGCCGTGATACTGACCGATTGGGACCGCAGAGGAGGAACGATCGCCCGCGAACTGGGGTTCCAACTGTTCTCTCTGGGGGTCGAGTTTGACAGCGAGATAAGGGCAAAGCTCTCTTTCCTTTGCAAAAAGGACATAAAAGACATTGAATCGCTGGGTACGCTGTTGGAAAGGCTGTCCGCCAACGCAAGCGGTATTAATGCGGGATATGATACGGTCACGGAGAGTGGGTTTCTGAAAGGAGCGTTCCTTGTGATAGAAGGCATCGACGGTGCGGGGAAATCCACGCTTTGCGGTGTATTGGAAAAGAAGCTCTCGGATGAAGGATACAAGGTAAAAGTGACCCAGGAACCCACCTACGATGAGATAGGCGGATTCATAAGAGAGGGAAGGGTGAAAGGCATCTCGCAGAAGGCGGAGGCCCTTCTTTTCGTGGCTGACCGCGCCGTACACACCGAAAGAATGCTGAAATGGGTGGATGAGGGGTACATCGTGATATGCGACAGGTATTTCGCGTCCACGGTCGCATACCAATCCTCCGGACTGAACGGAGAGGCCCTCGACAGGGAGTGGCTGATCTCCCTCAATATGCCGGTGATCACCGAACCGGACCTCACCGTGCTTCTTGACATCGACCCGAAAAAGGGTCTCGGCAGGATCGGCGGGAGGGGGGAACTGAGCAAGTACGAAGAGTCCAGATATCTGGAGAACACCAGGAGAGAATACCTGAGGCTAGCCGACGAATTCGACTTCATGATAATAGACGCAGAAGAGAGCCAGATCGAAATAGCGGACAAGATCGTCGCAAGATTGAAGGAGAGATTTTGATGCACCCGTCAGAAGAGATATATTGTGAGAAC
>WRJJ01000005.1 GCA_009778575.1 Methanomassiliicoccaceae archaeon | reverse complement strand
GCTGGTGGAGGGAAATCAGGGAGACCCTCCGGACAGCGGCCATTTTACCGATGTTGAATACACTTTCGTCGGCAACGAGATTCAGATAAGCGCCATACTTACAGATATGGATGATGTTGATTCGGTCATCTTCAGGTTCGGAGAGGTGCTGGGCATCGGGTTCGGGTTGATCGTGGAAGGTGCGGTCGCCGTCGGACCCCTTCTTGAAAGCGACGCCCTTGTCCTGGATACCACCGACGGCTCCGTAAGCGGTACCGTCGAAGTTGACGGCAACACATTCAATATTGACCGCGGCAAGCTCTACATCGGGCATCTGGCAGTAAAGAAGACCGGAGAAGAATCCTTTGACAGGGACTCTGCGACATACACACGTTTCCTGACCGATGCATTCGATGGGGACGT
Organism: Methanomassiliicoccaceae archaeon; assembly: GCA_009778575.1. GTDB lineage: Archaea > Thermoplasmatota > Thermoplasmata > Methanomassiliicoccales > Methanomethylophilaceae > Methanoplasma. Next base: position 41,949 of record WRJJ01000005.1, on the reverse strand, counting down.
TACCTCGCTGTGCCTTTACGGATGTTTGATCTCAACTGTCTACGTCATGATCATCTTCCTGATGATAATGCTCTTCTCGAACTTCATGAGGGGCAGGATGGAGAGGACCAGAGAAAGAATGGAGCAGGAAGGAAGACTGTACCCGCAGGGGTACGGAAAATGTGAGGAATGCGGCGCCATCGTCCTTCCCGGCGAAGTGAACTGCAGGAAATGCGGCGCATACATCGACCGTCCGGAAGAAATGAAGCCGAACAAGAAAGACTTCTTCGAATGTTCGGAATGCGGTGCGGAAGTACCGAGCGATGCGAGAAGGTGTCCCAAGTGCGGTGCCGAGTTCGATGAGGAAGAGTCCGAAGTGGTGCATGCGGACGGGTCGGTGGAGACCACAAAAGAAACTTTCGTATGCCGTGAGTGCGGCGCCGAGAACTCCGCCGCATCTACTTTCTGCACAAAGTGCGGTGCGAAATTCAACGAAAAATAAACATCTTACATCCCTTTTTCTTTCAATCAATAACAAACTAAATAACATTTCAGAGAATACTATGTTTGGATGCGCTCGGAAAATATTGATGATTACGCCAGCGGGAACACGAATGCCCACAAAATGGCAGCGAAACAGCAGGAGATCTCCGTCACGGAGTTCTTTGAGAAGAACAAACATATCCTCGGGTTCGACTCGCGTTCCAAATCCCTCCTGATGGGGATCAAAGAGGCCGTCGACAACGCTTTGGACGCCTGCGAGGAAGCAGGATTCCTGCCCGACATATTCGTGCGGGTGGAACGCCTTCAGGAAGAGGAGGAATACAGGATAACCGTCGAAGATAACGGCCCCGGGATCATTCATAAGATGATGCCCAACGTTTTCGGGCGTCTTCTCTACGGTTCGAGGTTCCACGCCCTAAGGCAATCGAGGGGGCAGCAGGGTATCGGGATATCCGCCACCGTCATGTACGGGAACATCTCGACCGGCAAGCCGGCCCATATCGAATCCAAAATAGAGGGCGCGGACGAGGTGGCCTGGAAGATGGACATCACCATCGACACGAAGACCAACCGCCCCGTGGTCACGAACGACGTTGCGTTCACCTGGGAAGGAAAAGAACACGGCACCAAGATCACATACACCACTAAAGGCAGATACATCACGGGGAAACAGTCCATATTCGAATACCTGAGGAACACGGCCATAGTCAACCCTCATTCCAGGGTGGAGTTCCATGACCCAGAGGGGAAGAAGTACGTCTTTGAGAGAGCGACCGAGCAGATGCCTCCGAAGTCGAAGGAGATCAAACCCCACCCCGAAGGGATGGAGATCGGGGATCTGATGAAATACGCCCAGAACACTCAGCAGAGGACGGTGAACGCATTCCTGAAGAACGATTTCTCCAGGATAACCGACAGGATAGCGGAGGAGATACTGGCAAAGGCCGTAGTGGACCCTTCGGCAAAACCGGAGAGCCTCACAAGGGATGACTGCAAAGCGATGATCGGCGCCATCTCTCAAGTGAAGATAATGGCCCCGCCCACCGACTGCCTGTCCCCTATCGGAGATAACCTGATCAAGAAGGGTCTGATGCACATCCTTGACGGAATGCGGCCGGATTATTACGCCACTCCCGTTACCCGCCCGCCCAAGGCAGTGAACGGGAACCCGTTCATCGTAGAGGCGGGAATTGTATATGGAGGAGAGATACCGTCCGATGAGCAGATCACTATCCTAAGGTTCGCTAACCGCGTTCCGTTGCTGTATCAACAGGGGGCCTGCGCCATTACAAAGGCCATATCCGAAGTGGACTGGAGAAGGTACGGGTTAGAACAGAGGGGCGGGAAAGGCATCCCTTTCGGCCCGGCAATAATACTTGTGCATGTGGCATCCACAAAGGTCCCCTTCACATCCGAAGGCAAAGAAGCGGTAGCGTCGTTTGCTGAGCTGCAGAACGAGATAGAACAAGCGCTGAGACTATGTGCCAGGAACCTGAAGAGCCACTTGAACAAAATGGAAAGGAAGTCCAAGACCGGTGCGAAGTTCGAGATCGTACAGGAGCTCATCCCGGCAATGGCGAAGAAGGCCTCGGCCATGCTTGACAGACCTATGCCGGACCTGAGCAGGACCATCAGCAAGATCATGAATGTCGTGTGGGTGGAATCCGGCACGAAGAAGGACGGACAGAAAGGCGTCACCGTCAACTACACGTTATACAACTACACAATGCAGGAGCGCACCGTCGGCCTTCATGCGCACCTTCCTAAGGAGTGCGTTAACCTCACACTATTCACCAACCCCTATTTCATCAATATGAACGACGAGGGGAAGACCACCTGGGAGATCCGGGGCCTGCAACCTTCCACTTCACTCACAATATCGTTCGAACTGAAGGGAGATTTCGCCGACACGTTCGATGCCGAGGACGTCTATGTCTCAGGCATAAACCCCGTCCTGGTGATGGGTGCCGAGGCTCTCCCCGGAGATTGGGGGATAAAGGGGCTGGAGATCGTTGAAAGCGACGAAAGCGTCCCGGCTGACGAAGAAGAGGCCGCAGAGGAGGTTGAAGACCTTGGCGAAGAATGAAAGACAAGAAACAGCGATGAACAACCTCACGTCCATCGTAGGGGATATCTACGACCAGCTCAACGCGGGAAACGTACCTTTAATGGAGCTTCCTCTCAGGTCAAAGAAGAACATAGAATTCGATGCGCACCACAATGTATGGAAATACGGGGACCTTCGAACCACCCGCACCGCAAAGACCGTCCAGGGCGCGCAGATGATGCTGAGGACCATTTACACTGCGGACTTCATCAACGAGATGATACGCGATAACAAGTCATCCACTCTGAGAGAGATGTATTATATTTCCGAAGGGTGGGAACGAGCTAAATTCAACAGCCAGGATGAGAGCAACCTTCTCGCCGAGGACCTTGAGATCATCTCAAAATGCATGAGGGAAGATTTCAAACTGAGGCCAGAAGAGAGCGGCGCCCACATTTATGGAGATCTGGACATAAGCACCCTTACAAAAAAAGGGATGAAGAAATTCAACTGCATGAACGATGTGGCGGAAACGGGCTTTGCCGTTCCGTACAACGTGGAGAAGGAGAACTTCGAGATCGCCGACACTGATGCGAAGTTCGTTATGGCGATAGAGACAGGCGGTATGTTCGCAAGGCTCATAGAGAACGGGTTCCCGGAAAGGTACGGCGCGATCCTTGTGCACCTGAGCGGGCAGCCCGCCAGAAGCACCAGGCGCATGATAAAAAGGCTGAACGAGGAGAAAGGGCTCCCCGTGACGGTATTCACCGACGGAGACCCTTGGTCGTTCAGGATCTTCGCATCCGTTGCGTATGGAGCGATCAAGACCGCCCACATATCAGAATACCTTGCCACTCCCACGGCGCAGTTCATAGGGATAACCGCATCGGACATCTTGAACTACGACCTGCCCACGGATAAGCTGTCGGACAAGGACCTGGGCGCCCTGAACGCCGAGCTGACCGACCCAAGGTTCGCCGACGGGTTCTGGGTCAGTGAGATACAGGCCATGCTTGACATGAAGAAGAAATCTGAGCAGCAGGCGCTGGCGAAATACGGTCTCGACTTCGTGACCGATTCCTATCTTCCGGAGAAGCTCAGCGAGATGGGGCTCTTATGAGCCGTGCTTGGATGCCTGCACGAACCTGTTGATCACGAACTGCTTGTCCATGCTCGCAAGGAACGGGCCCAGTCTCGGGCCTACATCCTTCCCTATGAGAACCTGATAGATCGCTTTGAATCCGGCCTTGAGCCCTATCGGGGACTCCTTTCCGGCCTCTGACACTATCTGGCCTATCGTCTCGGCGTCCCAGTTGGCATCATTCATCCTTTTCACCAACTCCTGGAAGAATGCCTTGTCGTTCATCGTAAGCTCTGTTCCCGGAAGTATGGTGGGGAACACGGAGAACTTTACCTGATCCGGCGCAAATCCATTGAGCCAGTACCTCACACATTCCACCCTTCTTTTGAGCCTTTCCATGTCTTCCTCGCTCGCTTCCGCCAAGTCGATGGTCCTGCTGAGCACCTCGAGGACCCCTTCAAAAGTGTCCGCCATCTGCGCCACATTGACCAGGTGCCTGTAAGGGACCTGCAGAGGCAGTTTCTTTGGAACGCGGTTATGCTGCGCTATCTCATATGCACGGACCGAGTTCTCCTCTGCCTCCGTGTACTCGCCTGCGAAGAACAGCCTCTCCATCCTGTCATACTCGTCGGCCATATCAAGCACGCCGATGCCCGAATCGTAATCTATGACCCTGCTGGGGTTGACCCTCAGGAAAAGATAGTTCAGTACCTCCGGGGGGGTCATGTTTATGGCATCCAGTCCGGTGACCGAGCACCCAAGCGACTTGTGCATCTGCCCAACCCCTTTCAATTGAACGAACTCGTACGGTATCGGGTGCGGCGGTTTGCAGCAATAGATCTCTTCAACGATCCTTTTGCCTGTGTCGTATGACCCTCCCGCTGCCGCGTGGTCTTTGCCGAATGGTTCAGCCGAGGTCCCGAATATCATCCATTTGGCGGGCCATTCAAGCCTCCACGTCAGCTTACCGTCGCCTTTTGTGACATCTGCCGTTCCGCAGTGGCCGCATGTGCATTGATATTCCACCGTGGGGTAGGAATACGACTCGAATATCGGATTGGTGAACCTGCCGCATTCGGAGCATAACGGGTTGTACGGCGCATAATCTTCCCTCGCCTCTTTCCCGGATATCTCGTGCAGTATCTGGATTATCTCCTTCCTTTTTTTGAAACATATGTCGATGGCCTCTGCGAATTCCCCTTTTTCGTACAACTCATGTGTCCATATTATCTCGCAGTCCACTTCCAGAGATTTTACCGCATCCAGGAAGGGCTGCACGAAATGGTGGGCGTAATTGTTGTGCTTGCCGCAGGGGCATGGTATCTTGGATATGGGCATCCCGACATAGTTCTCATATTCCTTCGGCAGGAAATCATATCGTTTTCTCAGAGGGTCGAATGAATCTATCAGATAGATCAGGCGTACGTCCTTGCCCAGTCCCTCTACAGCGCTCCTTACCGATTCTCCCGTGATCGCTTCCCTCAGGCTCCCTACATGGATTATGCCCGTGGGGCTGATACCTGTGGCTATCAGCGGCCTTTCGCATGTATCAGCGACCTCTTTTGCAACAACGTCTGCCCAGTGCATTGTGACCACGCTTGTAACAAACCATCTATAAAAGAGATTTTCGGTCCTTTCTCTATTCGCCGGGATCTTTTACGGCATAGGTTCCACGTTAGGTTTTTATATTGATTCTGGGTTCCTTTACCCATGGCAAAGAAGAACGATGGCGGTTTCGCATCATCCGCCGGACTTATGAGGTACTTCGACACCGAGGACGACAGAGGGTTAAAGATCAACCCCCGCTTGGTCATCGGTGCGGCCATAGCTTTCACCGCTCTGATCCTGCTTTTGCCGGTTTTCCTCCCTGTTTGAACATATCCTTGGGAACGTTCTCCATTAGGGGCAGGTCTTACACCAATTCTTCCATTGTAGGGTCGTACTCCGGAGGGTATTCCTTCTTGAACGCCCGCGCAAGCATGGGGGACGCAATTATTGTGGTGGCGACGGCCATCATTATTGCCACCGCATAAAGTTCCGACGACATTGCGCCCGATGCTAAGCCTATAGCGGCAATGATTATCCCCACTTCTCCGCGGGGCACCATTCCATAACCGATGATGCTCCTCGATCCTTTCGACAGGGTCTTGTCTCCCATCTTTGCGCCAACGCTGCAACCAATGTATTTTGTCGCTATTGCGAGGAGTATGACAACTATTGACAACGCCACGACAGTTACGTCGGTCAGGCTTCCCAGGTCCACCTGCATCCCGACGTTGAGGAAGAAGAAGGAGATGAACAGTGCCGTTATGGACTCCACTCTTTCTTCGAGCTTCCACCAATGTGCATACTCTGCCAGCAGCATCCCTCCGAGGAATGCGCCTATGATCGCGGCCAATCCTATCTCGTAAGCGATCAGCGAGAACCCCAGACAGACCATTATCGCAAGGACCAGCCTGCTTATGCTTGTGCGCGAACTTGCGGGCTTATCCTTATTCCTTTTCTCAAAGAATCCATATATCTTCGGGACTACCCACAACGCCGCAGCCATAGATGCAAGAACGAACACCAACGCCTCAATGGATATCAGGGCTACGTTCGACGCTCCTCCTTCCGACGATGCCATCCCTATGACGATCGCAAGGACCACCATCCCTAGTATATCGTCGATAACTGCGGCGCCGATTATTATCCTTGACTCTTTGGCATTAATCTTCTTCATGTCCTTTATCACGCGGGCGGTTATCCCTACGCTGGTAGCGACCATTGCCGCGCCCATGAACAAAGCATGGTGCATATTTCCGTCATAGATCTGTATGAGCGCAAATCCGGCGACGAATGGAATTATCACTCCCATTACCGCGACCAGCGTGGCCGCTTTACCCACGGACAGCAGGTCCTTCACTTTTGTTTCGAGACCTATCGAGAACAATAAGAATATCACTCCCAACTCCGCAAACAACTCGATTATCTCATAATTCTGGCTCGGTTCGCCGCCCATTGAATCGCCCATTTCGATGCCCAGCTGCCCGAGGAGCGTCCAATCTCCTATTGCCAGGTTGGCGATGACGATACCGATCACTATCTCCCCTATCAGCCCCAGCAGTCCAAAGCGTTCGAAAACTGCGGATGCTATGTACGCCAGGACGATCAGCGTCACCATCATTATGAGTATGGAATGGAAGTCCATTGGGGGACGTAACGGTTCCTCATTTATAACATTGCTTTATGAAAAGGAAAGGAAATAGGAAAGGGTTTGATAAATACGCTTATGAGAATCTGAAATTGACGGATGGGTTGGGATTAATTACAGATTCTCTTCCTTCGAACCCGAAGGACACTGTGCATTGGGCCTTCTCTTCCTTGAATGGGGTCTCCATTGGTTCGAACTTGCAGTCATATGCTTCCAAGCCGTCATCCGGGATCGCCCCCTCCCAGTCCTGGGCAAGTTCTGCTATGAGGCCCTCGCTCATGTGCAGCGAGGGTATCGTAAGCTTCATTATGTCGGCGACCGGGTCGTCGACCTCGATCGGCGCTTGTTCGCCTGCGACCGTTCCGGAATCCTCCTCCACGATCGTTTCATATGATGGATCCGTTACCGCTTCTGTCTCACCGAAGAATGGCAAGCACAGGTGGTCCTTTGCTTCCAGCAGAGGCACTGCGCTCTCTGCAACCGGCGCGGACACCGAGGTCACGGCCGTTTCCGCTTCCGTGCGCATCCCTATGAATGATGATCTTTCGCTTGTTTCCTCAACATCCGCCTCGGCGATGTCTATCGGCTTACGGCCATCAACATATAGGCCGGCTGGCACATCGGTGACCGGTGCTTTTTCCAAGGGTTCCGGCGGTTTGTATTCCAGCATCTCTCTGTAACTGGAGAAGGACATCTTCGGCTCTTCCTTCTTTACCATTTCGGGCATTGTTTCCTGTGCCATGGGCTCCTGCACTTCCCTATAGCCGGAGAAAGATGCCTTCGGCTCTTCCTTCTTTATCATTTCCGGCATTGTTTCCTGCACCATGTACTCATGAACTTCCATATAGCCGGAGAACGGCATCTTTGGCTCCTCTATCTTCACCGCTTCTGAGGACGTCTTTGCCATTTCAGGCCTCATATCCATTCTGAAGGCCTCCTCGGTCACCGGTTCATAGACCTCTTCGAATGCCGGTTTGAAGAACACGGGCGTACGCTCGATCTCCTCTTCGAAAGACTCGTTCTTCTTGATTATTATCTCGCCGAAGTCTATCTCCTCGTGCACCTCTCTTCTGGACGCATTGGAGAATATGTCCGCAGGCTGGTCATATACCATCGGCTCCGGTTCCGGCTCGGACTTTACGGTTATATCCACAGGTGCAGCGTGCTTGTTCCCGCCGACGAAGCTCCCTCCGGCCATCCTTACCATTCCGGGCTCTTCATCGTCGAAGAATGCCATGTCAGGCTGTATCGAGATGTATATGTCCTGTTTCTCTTGGGTATTGTATACTATATACCCATCTTTGTTGAGTTGTTTGACGGCCGGGGAGATTATGACCTCCTGCGGCCGGGCCGTTCTCCCCGGCGTTACCGCCGTTTCGTTGGAAACGGCGAAACTGGGGTGCCTCTGTTTGATCTCTGACTGTTTGACGACTCTGCTAGGTTCTTGACCGAGCATGCGTTTGAAAAAGCCCTTCTGCGGGCTGCCGCTATTCTTGCTTGAGCTACCACTCATGCTATCCCATCCATCTCATGTAAAGGAGTGAGGGTATTAAAAGTTATAGTCTCACCTTAACTTTTTTGGAAAGTCCGCCTTAGCTCTTTACGAATGTTACATAGTCTGCTTTGCCTGTCAAATGTATCTCTTTGAGCATCGACGTCAATCTTCCCGCTTCGCTGGAAATGACCATGACCTCCAGACATTTATGGTCCCTCAAGTGCGAGTGGAGCTGCGTCTTGATCTCGTTCTCGTGTTTCGCCTGTATTATGTTCATCCAGGGGTCGCTGTGGTCCTTTTTAACTATTATAAGGACTCCCTCGACCATCCCTTCCAGGCTTTCTATGACCTGGGCCTCCGTCTTTGCGGCGTTGATGGCCATCCTGACCGCCTCGCTTCTTCCTTTGAAGCCGAATCTTTTCTGTATATCTTCCAGCGTTTCGATGCTCTCATCGTTCAGAGAAATGCTTACTATGCTCATATTCACACCTTGTTAACAATAGAGGTAAAATGTGAATAAAGTTAATAACATTATCATAATCTTTTAATAAAAAACCTGTCAATCCTTTGTCCATGGACATAACGGCCTCTTTCCTTATCTGCATGGCGTTGGTGCTCGCCGTATCCTTTATCGGCGCCTATCTCCCAATGGCCTTCAGGGCCACCGACAAACAGATACACCTGATGATCGCGTTCAGCGCTGGGGTATTCCTCGGGATACTGCTCCTGATACTCCTGCCGGAGGCCCTCCACGAAAGCGAAGAAGGGGGCTTCGGAGAGATGGACGTAATGTATCTGGTGCTCGTGGGCTTCCTGGTGATGTTCATAGTGGATTTTCTCTTCAAACATTATAAGAAATCCAAATGCGACTGCGAAGAATGCCTGGACCACCATTCGCATGAGGTAACATCGGTCTCTGCGTTCATCGGTCTGTCTATACACGCATGCTTTGACGGATTGGCGCTGGCGGCCGCTTTCCTTATGGGAGAGGCCGTCGGTTTAATGATCCTTGTCGCAGTCTGCATTCACAAAGCGGCGGAAGTGTTCTCGCTCTCGTCCACATTCCTGCTTGCCGGCAACAGAAAGAGGTCCATTCGGTATCTGGCGGCGTTCTGTCTTATCACCCCTGTTGCGGCAATGGCCTCTTACTTCATACTCGGCGAAGTGGAGAGCGAGATCGCCGGCTTTGCCTTTGCGTTCTCGGCGGGAGTGTTCATGTTCGTTACCATGCTGCACATGATACCGGAAGCGTTCCACAGGAAGGACATAGACCTAAAATCACTTGCACTCCTCCTAATAGGATTGCTTGTCGTTATCTGTGTGGTGACACTTATGGGTCCGCATACACATTGATGCAAAAAAAAAGTGATCCTGACTGACACCGGGTCAGTCAGAGTTTTTTAATGTGCATCCGGAAGGGATTGAACCCTCCGGATGCGTTTGTTTTTCTCCCTCACTCGTCTGATCAGTGCTTCGGACGCAGCAGCATGAACCCGATGATCGCCAACGCGACTATAGCGATGCCGATCATTACTATGTACAGCACTGTGTCGTCCGAACCGCCGTCATCGGTTCCGCCGTTAACGGTCGCAGAGACCGGGGGCTGTGCGGACAACATATAGTTGTTCGCTGCCGCTCCTGTCAAAGTGAACGTTCCGCTCAGCGTAAGGTTCCCGTCCCTGGCCCCGGATGCGAGCCTTCCGGTCACACCCGATTTGTCAAGGGTCACGCTGTCGCCTGCCACAAGGCCGCTGAAACTGCCTGCGTTGTGGATCACTATCTGCGAGTTGCCGAAGTCCCCGTTCCCGTCATACTGTTTCGAAGCAGTGACCGTTCCGGTGAAGGTGATCGACTTCTTATCCACGGTAAAGGACACAATGAGCACTTTGGATGCCAGATTGTTAGATCCGCTTACAGTCACTGTTGCGGTGTAAGTTCCCGCCGCAAGTCCCGTTTTGGGCGTTACGGTAAAGGTACTTGTTCCCCCAACAGAGAGACTGTCCACTGACGATACCGACAACGTGAAGTTAGACGCTCCTGCTCCGGACAAAGACACGCTCAGCACTCCCGTTGCCACTGTGCCGGTGTTGGTCACCGTCACATTGAGAGGAGATGCTGAGGAGTACCCATATATGGCAGATAGGTTCTGCGTCCCCGTCTTGTCAAGAGATATGCTGCGGGTGTCGTTCGTTCCGGTGCCGTTCTGGGTGTATCTCGCGTTCACCGTAAGATCGCCCGTGACATTGGAGAAGGTCCTGTCCCACCCTGCGAATGTGTAACCTGCCCTTGACGGGTTCGCAGGCGCTGTGGCGTTCGATCCTTCCTCGACGGTCTGCGTCTTGAGGATCGTTCCGTCCCAGTCCTTGAAGGTCACTGTGTAGGTATTAGGTCCAGCCACATCTGTCTTGTATACGGTGTACTCGTCGATGACGGCCATCGTGTCGGTCCTGTAGGTCTTGAATGTGACGCTGTTCTCGGTCACATCCACCGACGTGAACTGAGGCACCTTTATCTGGATACCTACGTTGGTGTACCACGGTTTTCCGTTGGGGGTTCCGATGCTGTTCTTCCCATCGTAATACAGACCGCTGTTGTCAGCGACCCACGCCGGGGCGGCGGGGGCGTTGATCAGGAAGTCGTAGTATTTCAGACCGGAGGCGGTCGTGAAGGTGAAGTACAGTGTTCCTTCGGGGTTGGTCACTTCGTTCAGGGTGTAGTCGATCCCTTCCACTTTCTCGTTGTCCAGTATGAACCAGCTTCTGGAGTAGACGTGGTCGTGTCCGGCGAGGACGAAGTCCACGTTGTACCTGTCCATCAGCTTGTTGAACTCGGGCGCCCAGAGAAGGACGTCCGCATCCGTCTGGTGAGAGGCGGGGGATGTTGTGGACTTGTGGTGCTGCACGAATATCCATGTCACATCGGGGTTCGCTGCCGTCGCCGCCGCAAGGGTCGCTTCCATCGTTGCGATGTAAGCGTCCACCTGTGCCGGGGTTGACGGGTAGGGTGCTGTGTTCAGTACCACGAACAAGGCGTTGTTGTACACGTACCAATAGTTGCCGTAGTGATCGGCGGCCGCGTTGGCGTTCTCGTTCGGCACGTTGTAGTGGTAGCCGAAGTTGGGCGCCGTTCCCTCGTGGTTGCCGACCGCGGGTGCGATGGGCAGAACACGGAGGTAGTCGGGTGCGAAGTAGTTGGTGTACTGTTCCTCACTCGTTGCGGTATCCACCTGGTCTCCCGTTCCCGCCATGAAACTGGCGTTGGGGAAGTACTGCTTGATGAGGTCGATGGTGTTCTGCCATCCCTCTTTGGTGGTGACTATCGTTCCGAGACTGTTGCTGTCCTGGTTCCCGGTCGTAAGCTGCGGGTCTCCCACGGCTATGAACTGGAAGCTTCCGGAAGCTACCGTCTTGTATGTGTATGTCTCACTGAAGTTCACTCCGTCGTTGGAAACGCGGTATGAGTATTCGGTGTCGTATTCAAGACCGGTAGCGGATGCCTTGTGCCAGCTCTTGCCTGCGGAAGCGTCTCCCACCGTTCCGGTGAGGGTGATCACACCGGTAGCGGGGAACTCGCCGTTGACGAGGCTTGACGTGGCGGTCATCTGCACGACCGAGGCCGTGTTGTCGGCCCTGTCGCTGTACCAAGTGAAGTTCACATCCCTCTCTGTGGAACCCGGCGTAAGGGTCAGGGTCTCAGCTTCGAAGGAGAGTTCTGGCGTGGCGTTCACCATGAAGATCTCAGTACTGGATACCGTACCGTCCTCTGCTGTTACAGTCAGAGTAACAATGCCTGCGCTCGGATCATATGCCTTACCGAGGGTTGCACCGCTTGAAACAGACGCAGACAGATCGTTGAGGTTGAGTACTGCATCGTTCGAAGAGTCGAGGTACATTATTCCTGTTGGTAATGTTTTGAGTTCGATGCCGCTTCCGACATACTGAACATCGCTGAGATTGACCGCATTGGATTTGGACGCACTGTCGATCCAGATGTTGTTAGTTATAGCGAATCCAAGAGAGGTCATGGTAGTGATTGCACACTTACTTTCCACTTCTACACGATAGAACTCGCCGGGCTTGACCTCAAGTTGGATTACTTTGTCGAAAACATTGGTGCTCTCTCCAGCAAAGGTATAGGAGTAGACCACCTGCTTGTTGCTCTCGAAGTTTCCGGTAATGGTGTTCTTTATGATCTCCACCTTGGTCAAGTCATATACAGGCGAATAAACATGGATGTTGAAATCAGCCGTTTTGCTACTGCCCGTTATGTTCAACGTTTCAGATATGCCGACACCATCTATGTCGAAGCGTACTTCGGGTCCGTTGGATCCGAAATATTTGCCGCTTACCAATATATCATTGACGTTGCCCACTGTGAGTCCGGGCAGGAACGCTTTGATGTATTCCACACCGATGTTGGCCGCTGCGTGAGCGTCGGAGGTAGCGATACCATTATAGTGGCCGGTACCCTGTGTATTTACCTTATCCCAAGTTTCACGTGACTGAACGTTACCTGCACTTGTATATGATCCATTCCATATTTCCATCCCGGTGAATCCTCTGATGTCTCTGATGGTGTTGTCACTCATAACGAGAGGGCGATAGTCGAACCCCAGCGTGGTGCTGTATGGGTGGGCCATGTAGAAAGAGCCACCGAGGCCGGTAACGAAATTCACCATGTCCTGCCATTTCTGCAGATTGCCGTAATCCTTTCCTGTCAGTTTGTCCGCTTCATCGATACCTATGCTGAGGTTGTAGGGAACAACTTCGGTGATGGGATTGACATCGATGCCGAGGAACAAGGCGTGACCGTTGTACGCTGTGAACTCGTTCCCTGCGATGTTGAGGAAACTTCCGTTCATGCGCACCGTCTGGGTCAGAGTGTCGGATGTCTGAGCAAGGGTGTTGTGGTCTGTGCTGTACAGCCACGACAACATCTTGTTGTAGTAGGCCTCATTCACATTGTCGGCAATGGTTCCACTGCCGTCGCTGTATAATGAGTGAGAGTGGTTATCACCTCTGAAGTAGCCTGAGCCGCTGACGGATATGCCGTCAAAGCCCAAGAGTTTGGCCCCGCTTCTTTCGACTGTGGCGTAGAATGCTTCTCTGCCACCCTCTATCACAATATAGCTGTAATAGAGCGTTACAGTCTCTCCTGCCTTGATGTTGATCAATGTGTCCGCCTTTCCGCTGAATGGTACCGCAAAGTACGGAGCATCCATGTGCACATTCACATCCGCTATGTCGAATGAGCTGATGTTCTTTACCTTTACCTGTACATCCACTTTGTCGCCTTTGTCCAAAAGCTCCTGCGGAGTGATCACTTCTACGCTCAGGTACTGAGCCAGGAACTGCTCGTCCAGGCCGCTGTTGAAGACAATGTTGTTTATCCCCCATGTGCCTGTCGTGGATATTGTTCCGCCACCCTGCGACCTGTTGCCTACAATGGTCAGACGGAGGAACAGGATGTCCTGGTCCCAGCACTCTTCCGGAAGTACGAACAGGTCAGTGACCTCAACGGTTCCGGAGTATCTTCTTGAAAGCGTAAGGCCGCTGTCGTGATAATCGTCCTCGGCTCCGGTGTAGCTGTACTGCAACTTGAAGTCACCAGGGCCGCCGCTGGTAATACGCATGAGGATACTTAGGTTAACATCCTCGTATCCGCGTGTGGACAGCTGGAACTGGTAGTAGTCTCCTTCAACAAAAGCCGTTTCGGTGCCGAATGAGATGTAACCGGACGAACCCCTCAGAGAGTGGTTGGTGTTACGCTGGTCCGTTGTGTATTTTCTTGCAGATACAAAGGACTCCGCTGCATACACTCCGCCATTGGCGTGATAGGTGAAGTCACCCATGTCATTGGACATCAGCCAAGCATTTATCTCGGCGTTGACTATATTCGGGCTGTACTTCCATGATGCGATCTTATCCATGTCGCCGCCTGGGATGGTGTTGATGATCTTCTTGCTGTTGAACACAACATTGTCGATCCCCCATGTGCCGGTAGTGGTTATTGTGTTGCCGACGACCGACGTTGATCCTACTACAGTGATGCGGATGTACAACGTCTCATGATTTTCGCACGACCTCGGAAGTTTGAAGTCAAAGGTCTCCTCGATGGTCGTCGCCGACCTTCTGCTGAGAGTTAGTCCTGTGTCCCTGAAACTGTCTTCCTCTCCCGTGTAGCTGTACTCGAGTTTGAAGTCGCCGGGGGCGCCTCCCGTTAAACGCATAAGAATGCTGAGAGTTATGTCCCCATAGCCTAGCGTGGACAGTTGGAACTGGAAATGATCCCCTTCACGGAAACTCGGGTTATCGGTACCGAACGAGAGATATCCTGATGAGCCCACCATTGCATGGTTGCTGTTGCGTTCGTCTGTAGTGTATTTCCTTCCGGAGAGGAAGGAGTCATCTTTGTATACTCCGTCATTGGCCTTGTAGGAGTTGCCTCCCACATTGTTAGCGGTCAAACTGGCGTTGATCTCGCCGTTGTTTCTGTTCGGACTGTATTTCCACGATGCGATGTCAACCCCTTCATCCACTGGGGGCTCGGGCTCAACGTATCCGCTTATGAAAAGGGCATTGTCTATCCCCCATGTTCCCGTTGTCGTGATCGGAACGCCCGCAATGGCCGTAGAACCTACAACGACAATGCGGAGGAACAGTGTCTCCTGGTCCTCGCAGACGGTGGGCAACTCAAAGGAGAATACCTCTTCGATCGGCATCGCATTCCTTCTGTTGATGGTAAGGCCGGTATCGTGGTAGTCGCTCTCGGCTCCGGTGTAACTGTAAATTATCTTGAAGTCTCCGGGGGCTCCTCCCGTAAGGCGCATTAGGATAAGGAATGTTATGTCGTCATATCCCTTTGTGGACAGTTGGAATTGTATATAGTCCCCTTCCCTGAAGGCGGGATCCGCCGTTCCGAAGGATATGTATCCTGATGAGCCCACCATTGCATGGTTGCTGTTGCGTTCGTCTGTGGTGTATTTCCTTCCGGAGAACAAGGATACGTCCTTGTACACTCCGCTGTTAGCACCGTAGGTGTTATTGCCCTTCCCATTGATCGTCAGATTTGCGTTGATCTCGCCGTTGACCCTGTTTGGGCTGTATCTCCAGGATGCGATCTCAATTCCATTGTCGTCATCGTCATCGTCGTCATTGCCGGAACCCACATAACCACTGGTAAAAGCTACGTTATCGATTCCCCATGTGCCCGTAGTGGTTATTGTGCCGCCGACTACCGATGTGCTTCCCACAACGATCATGCGGACGAATAAGGTTTCTTGATCCTCGCACTCCGTGGGGAGTTTGAATGTAAAGGTTTCTTCAAATGTTGCGGCTGACCTTCTGGAAAGCGTCAGTCCGGTGTCATGGTAGTCGCTCTCGGCTCCGGTGTAGCTGTACTGCAGCTCGAAGTCTCCGGGGGCGCCTCCCGTTAAACGCATAAGGATGCCAAAGGTAATGTCTTCGTAACCTTTAGTAGAAAGTTGGAATTGTATATAGTCTCCTTCTCTAAAAGCGGGATCCGCCGTTCCGAAGGATATGTATCCAGATGAGCCCACCATTGCATGGTTGCTATTGCGTTCGTCTGTAGTGTATTTCCTTCCGGAGAACAAGGATACGTCCTTGTACACTCCGTCATTGGCCTTATAGGAGTTGCCTCCCACATTGTTAGCGGTCAAACTGGCGTTGATCTCGCCATTGTTTCTGTTAGGACTGTAGGTCCATGATGCGAGCTCGACGGCTTCGTTCTCCTCAGCTGCCACTGACGTAGAGTGAATGATGGGCAGAGAGACCCCCACGAACATAGTGGAGATCATGAGAACAACAAGAAGCATTGAGGTCGCTTTTTGCTTTCTGCTTTTTTGCATTATAATCAATCCTTTGAGATTTCCTATAGTGTTTTGGCGTGACGCGGCCCTTCGAAGTTGAAACATGCGTTTCTTGGAGGGATCCGCTTCATCACAATGAATTGTAATTACGAATTTGCATATATACCTAACGGACAAACACTAATTTATTTGTATATAACAAAAGAATATTCGTAATTTACGAATATTTACTAATTATTTAATGGCATACATTTATTTCGAAAATGTCAATAATTTGCGAAAAGATCGAACAAACAGCACCTATTCAACTGACGGAAATGGTTATTTTCGGCATTCGTCGAATACGGCCATGTACAATTTTATAAACAACCTGTTGGTTTGCGGTCTTATGGTTGATAATGAATCATCATTCGCATACAACATTGCCAACCCTGCGGGGCTGGGCCTTCTGGCGTTCGGAATGACCACGGTATTGCTGTCACTGCACAACTTAGGACTGTTCGGATTGGATTCGGCGATCCTGTCCATGGGAATATTCTACGGGGGGCTCGCGCAGGTGATCGCGGGAATATTCGAGTTCAAGAAGGGCAACACCTTCGGAGCCACCGCATTCACTTCATACGGTTTGTTCTGGCTTACTTTCGTGCTGATCAACACAGGATTGCTGCCCGGAGCGGCGGCGGACAATGTGTCCCTCGGCGCATACTTTGCCGTATGGGGCATCCTCACGCTGTTCCTCTTCATCGGGACACTGAGGGGCACACGTGCGCTGCAGGTGGTCTTCTTCACCCTGGCCGTACTGTTCTTCATAGTATCCATAAGGAACCTGAGCGAGGTATCCGAGGTGGCCTATGTTGCAGGGGCGGTGGGGCTGATATGCGGAGGCAGCGCAATGTACACCGCATTCGGAGAGGTGCTGAACGAGCAGCTCAGGAAGACCGTCATACCTCTGGGATGACCGTAAAACAAACTTTTTCCAACCCTTTTTAGTGCGCCGCCCTTCTGTGAAGGCGGCCTGCTCTTTTCCATTTACCATAAAGTTACGCGTATGTGTGAAGGTTTAAGTAGCACGTTTTTCAATATGGTGTTACTACATAATATCATTTGTAAAAGAGGAAGAAAAATGAACAACAAATTTGTTGCGATCTTTGCGGTTGCGGTCATCATATTGGCAAGCGCGGGGGTCGTCTATATCCTGACACGGGACAACAGCGTCAACGGCGATACCATCACGGATGCCAGGGGCAGAGAGGTCGCCGTGCCGGATGAGATCAATTCGATACTTGCGATAAAATCATGCTCGCTGCAACTGGTATCTTATTTTGAGGCAGTGAACAAAGTTGAATATATCGATATCAACGAAAGCTTTGTAGGCACAGACAGCCGAACGCACACGCTTGTGCTTAAGGGCCTTTTACAAGGCTTGCCGGTCGTGGATCCGGATAATACCGAGGCGGTCATATCGGCGAATGTGGACCTAATTATCTCTTCCTCAGTTGATGTTGCAGCTCTCAATGAAGAGCAGAGAAAATATGGTGTTCCGGTCTTTGCGATAAACGCAGACGTAGAGTTCGATTCGGACATTTTCTTCGACCAGATAGCCCTGCTTGGGAAACTGTTCGGTGAGGAAGAGAGAGCAGAAGATATCGTCAGCGGCATAAAAACCATGATAAAAAACATTACCGATAACGTTCACCCTGATGAGGAGCTGTCCGCGTACGCATGTGGGATGAACTTCCGCGGCCTGGGGGGGTTCCTGAAAACTACGGGAGATTATCTGCCATTCACATATTCTGGAATCAGGAACGTATCTGATTCAATGAACAACAAACAGCCTTATGACCTTGCAAATGAGGAACCTGTAAACGTCAGTAAGCCTAAAATGATATTTATCGACGGCATGGGTGCGACCTCGTCGGTCAACTTTATACATGACCACATGGGGACCCTCGCATCCATAACTGCCATATCTGCAGGAGATGTCTATCAAACGTTGCCCTACAAATCATGGGGAACGAATTGGGTCAACCAGCTGATCAACATATATTATGTTGCAAGTGTAGCGGATGTCGATACATTCAGCGAATTGGGATGGAATTTTGAGGATAAGGCCAATGAGATAATCCAACTATTTTATCCCGGAACCGATGTGACGTATTCCGACATAGCCGGTGCGCAAGCAGGCTATGGCGGCGGCGGTTGTAAGAAAATCATTTTGTAAACCTCTTTAAACTTTATCACAGACGGTGATTGACGCGCACGACAGGACAATAGTAAACCTCGATAACGACGAGATATACGATCTTCACTCCGAAGACGGTGTGGAAACATCCGCAACGTACAGGGAATACAGATCATACGTGAAGAGAAAGTCCTGGTTCATTCTGTTTTGTGCGGTCGTACTTCTCCTAGGGGTGTTCGCAGCCTCATACGTGGGTGCCATGGACATACCATTCCTTGATGTGCTGAGATATATTTTCACTCTTGACACATCAGGACTCGGACGCATTGTATGGGACGTCAGAATGGTTCGCATCGTGGCGTGTGTTCTCGTAGGCGCGGGACTCGCCGTGGCGGGAGTGGTGATGCAATGCGTCCTGCGCAATCCTCTCGCTTCACCGTTTACTCTCGGGTTATCGAGCGCGGCGGCTTTCGGTGCCTCTTTTTCAATAATATTCTTGCAGGCAGGAACCGGCCTTTCATCATTCATGTCGATTGATAACCCCTATGTCACAACGATCAGCGCATTCCTGTTCAGTCTCTTGGCTACCGCTTTGATACTGTTGTTAGTAAGAATCACAAGGGTAAGTGCGGAAACAATGATATTGGCAGGGATAGCGATAAGCGCCATCTTCACTGCCGGCCTGTCCTTCATGCAGTACATAGCATCCGATACTCAGCTTGCAAACATAGTCACGTGGATGTTTGGCAACATGGGAAGGGCGACGTGGAATTGGGATCTTATCGTCTTCGCCGTTCTGTTGCCCATCGCTTTGTATTTTATCTACCGTCGTTGGGACTATAACGCAATGGATGCCGGAGAAGAGACCGCGAAAGGGTTGGGGATCAACACTGAAAGAGAAAGGACCATAGGAATGGTCCTTGCCGTCCTCGTGTCATCGGTCATAGTCTCTTTCTTCGGAATAATAGCATTCATAGGCCTTCTGGGGCCGCATATAGCCCGCATGGTTATCGGCGGCGACCACAGGTATCTGATACCTGCAGCGATGGTGATCGGTGCGCTGATATTGCTTGTTTCCGACATGGTTGGAATGACGATCATGGGCCCGATGGTAATACCTGTCGGAATAATAACCTCTTTACTGGGCGGCCCGCTGTTCATCTATCTGCTGATAAGGAGGTACAGGTGATGTTCCTGGAGGTGAACGGTATCGAATTTTCCTACGGCAGCGTACCCACGCTGGAGGACGTTTCCTTCAGCGTGGAGAGGGACGAGGTCGTCACGCTTCTCGGGCCGAACGGCGTGGGGAAGACCACCTTGTTGAAATGTTTGAACAATGTCCTTGAGCCTAAAGGCGGCACCGTGATGATAGACGGCGCCGATATGCACCGGATAAGCAGGAGAGAAGCGGCAAAAAGAATGGGGTATGTTCCCCAAAGAGGAGATGTCTCAAGGATGACCGTCTTTGACGCCGTCCTTCTAGGGAGACGGCCGTACATAGACTGGGACGCCACGGAGAAGGACCTTAAGCTTACCGGCCGCATCATTGAACTTATGGGTCTGAAGGAGATGTCGCTCAGATACGTGGATGAGATCAGCGGCGGAGAATATCAGCTTGTTCAAATAGCCAGAGCCCTTGCGCAGCAGCCCGATGTCATTCTCATGGATGAGCCGACGAGCAGTCTTGACATCTCAAATCAGCATATGATCATGAAGACCATTCAGAAGATCGTCCGGAGGAACCACATGGCGGCCGTGATGACGATACACGATCTGAATCTTGCGGTACGGTATTCGGATAAGTTCGTGATGATGCACGGAGGGAGGATATTCGCTGCGGGAGGCCACGAGGTCATCACTCCCCAGAACATAAGGTCCGCATACCATGTGGACGCGGTCGTTGAAAGGATCAACGGGATACCGATAATAATACCGAAATGAGGGAACGAGATGGAATACAATCACTGCGGAGAACACGGCTCGGCGCCGGGAAGAGACCAGAAGGAATTCTTTGACAGGCTCGCCGGCGAGTGGGACACCATCACCGTGCATGACGGGGAGAAGATCCGATACATCGTATCCCTTCTCGAACTGAAAGGGGAAGAAAGGATACTTGATGTGGGAACCGGTACGGGGGTGATGATACCTTTTTACTGCGAACACCTGATAACGGGCTCGGTCCTGGGAGTGGATTTTTCGGAAAAGATGATATCAAAATGCAAAGAAAAATTCCCGCCTGCCGGCTATCCTAATATCGCCTTCGAGACCGCCGATGTATACGATCTTAGCTGCGACGGAGAATTTGATACGGTCATGTGCTACTCGTGCTTCCCCCATTTTACCGACCACCAAAAGGCGATCGATATTTTCTCCAAAGCACTGAAACGCGGAGGCAGGTTTGCTATAGCCCACTCCTCGTCGCGCGATCACATCAACCACGTTCACAGCCACAGCAGCCACCATATACGGAGGGACGTGCTGCCGCATATAGAAGAACTGGAGGCCATGTTCATCAAGGCCGGTCTGTCCGTTATCTTCGATCAAAGCGATGAAGAATATCACATCATCATCGGCGAAAAACAATGACCGCATCCCGTCCGCATGTTCGGAAAATGCAAGCCTGCGGCAGGGAGACCTCAGGCAGGTGTGATATGTTCGTTGACCATGATCCGGTTGTTCACGGCCAGCGTTGAAAAAATAATATTTTTCTTTTGCGTTCAAAAAAGGTAACGTGTACATTCACTGACATGGTTTGAACAACTAATGGCAAATTAGAATGAGTACCCTTGTTTGGAAATGAACCTGTCGAGAATTGAGTCCGCGAAGCCATACCTGAGTGGTGGAATAAGTGCTCCCATCGGGATTTGAACCCGAGTCGAAGCCTCGAGAGGGCTTCATGATTGGCCGCTACACTATAGGAGCTTGATTCCCAAGATTGCGATTTCACTAATATAATTTTCTGAACGTCAGGGATCGTTGAAATTAGTTTTTGGATGTATGGGGGGCAGTCTTTTGTGCTTCATTCTCTCGACCTGCTCTCTCACTTCCGAGACCTTCTGTCCCCCTATGTCAACATCCGCGCATATCTCTTCGTCCGTCAGGCCGAAAGCTATCCCGTTCAGCACTATATCCAAGTCCCGATAGGTTATCCCCATCTCCTCTTCATCGGTCTGCCCTTCCCACAGGCCTGCGGACGGGACCTTGCTTATGATCTCCTTTGGAACGCCTATCAGTTCCGCTGCCTGCCGCACCTGGGTTTTGTAAAGGCCGATTATCGGCATGACATCCGAAGCGCCGTCGCCGAATTTTGTGAAGTATCCCATCATATTCTCGCTTCTGTTGGATGTGCCAGCAACAAGGTAGTCCATCTTCTTTGCTCTGTTGTAGAGTATGATCATCCTGCACCTGGCGGTTATATTCCCTTTTTCTAAGGGTGCCTCGATGTTAGAGAACAGCATCCCCGTGAAAGTGTTTATGGCCGGCTGCACGTCTATCACCTTGTAGTCCGTCCCCCACTTTCTGCACAGATCCTTTGTTAAAATATAATCCGCCGGAGGCGTGAATACGGACGGCATGAATATGTTGAGGATATTCTCGGCTCCGACCGCATCGGCGCAGAGCTTCGTTGTCACGGCGGAGTCCAAGCCCCCGCTCATGCCCACAGAAAAGCCTTTGCATCCTGTGTTCTCCGCGACCTTCCTTATGAACTCGACAATGGCCTCGATGTCTTCATTAGTGATGCAGTGGAGCTTTCTGCCTGCCATACAGGTGAATGGCGTTCTGTGTATTAATTACCCGCCATCCGCATAAGTATTATGTTCTGGCATAATCATATGTCCGCCATGGGAATAAGGCTGGCATTGTGCCAATGCGAAGCGGCGGTAGGCGATGTGGGGGCAAACCTGGACAAGATAATGAGCGTGATATCGCAAACAAGGTCTGATGTCTACATATTCCCGGAGCTTTTCCTGACCGGCTACGGTGCCGATTACGCCTTTCTCTCCGATGATGTGCAATACGCCACGGATAAGATCAGGCTCTGGTGCTTAGAGAAGGATGTCGCGGTACTGGTGGGCGCCCCGTCGTACTCTTCCAACGGGATCAAGAACTCCTTGTTTTTCATAACCCCCGCCGATACCACCAGATATGACAAGCTGTATCTGGCACGTTTTGGGGTATACAATGAGAAGGATTTCATCAAAGGCGATAACCCGGTGCTGTGTTCTTTTAAAGGCATGACATTCGGCCTGTCCATATGTTACGACATATTCTTCCCCGAGATATACAGGAACTACGCCCTTTCCTGTTCGGATATCAACGTCTGCATCGCAGCCTCAGCGTCACCGTCCAAGCCTTATTATGAGAGGATCCTGCCTGCGCGTTCCCTTGAAAATCTTCTTTATACTGTGTTCGTGAACAGCGCCGGAGGTTCCGGGGACCTGGGATTCTACGGATCATCCCGGCTTGTCGGCCCGTTGGGAAACACCATCAGCGAATTGGATGATAAGGAAGGGATTCTCTGCGTCTTTGTTGACAAAGAGGTCATAACGAACGCAAGAAAAGAAAGGAGACACCTGGACGACAGAAGGATAGACATCAACTGGCGTCCGGATGTCCTCTGATCATCCTGACTGCCCGGCGGATCTGCTTTTGTAACAAGCATATATCCTTTCGTGATCAGTTTTTATAAAAATACGGTCCGAACAACCATTCTTCGTGGGTCTTCGAATACGTCCAACTGAAATCTGCCGCGGTAAGCGTCACGTCTTCCAGTCGATCTATGTCTTTGGCTTTGATGTGAGGGGCGCCTTTGATGATGAATGCCGAATTCTCGCGGGTGAAATTGTCCACAAGGACCATATCTTCCTTGGCTTGTTTGTCGAAAGCCACTTTCGCATAGCCGCCTTTTATGCACCCGGTTACCGCTTCATTCCTGTAAACAAACCACAGGAACCCTCTTGTGTTGTATCTCCTTGCATCGATGTTATGTTCTTCCGAGGTGAGATTATCATCGTCAATACCGAGGCAGTCTGCCCTCAGCCTGTCGCTGTCTTTTTCCGAAGGAACGAAGTTTCTGAACCATTTGTTCTTGTAGTCCCTCATTTCCGGAGGAGAGAGTTCCACGACCTCGGCCCCTGCGTCCCGCAGATGACCCACGAATTTTTCAACGCTGACTCTCATTTCGATCTCTTGCTCCTCTTCTATTGCAAATGCGTGTTTGCGACGTATCGTTTCTGTTTCTTTTCTTCGCTGCGAGACCGGAGGATACCGCAACCTATGTGCGGCGGGGTGTTCGGCTCCGGCGGCCGGTGAGGTTTAGAAAGGTATTAATTCAGGAATAAGTTTGTAGGCGCCAAGCCGAGATAGTCTAGCCCGGTACGGCGCGAGCCTGGAAAGCTCGTGGGAACTTTCCCTCGGGAGTTCAAATCTCCCTCTCGGCGCCTTATTATCATAATCTAAATTGAGACCTGCACCTCATAAGGTGCTCTTGTCATCGCCTATCTCCATGTGCTTTCCGGAGACCATATAGATTATTTTCTCGGCTATCTTGCACGCATTGTCTCCGACGCGTTCCAGGTATTTCGCGACTGAGATATAGTAGGTATACGCCTCTATGGAAGTGGGATCATCACGCATATGCTGGATATTCCCGTCTATGACCTTTATCCTGCTGATATCCAGTTTATCGTCCAGACTGTTGTAGTCCTCGAGACCTTCGATATTCTTCGTCTCGAACGCATTAACGACGCCGCGCACCATTTCCACTGCGACCTCGCACATATCGAGCACCTCATCGATGCGGAATATTACCGGCCTGTCCTTCAGATAAATGGAGGCTTTCGCGATGTTCTTACTGTATTTTCCTATACGCTCAAGGTGGGTTATGATCTTCATCGCCGTCGCCACGAACCTCATGTCCGAGGCCATCGGCTGATACAGGATCAGTATCCTCATCGCCTCTTCTTCTATCATGGAATCCAGGAATGCGACCCTGTCGTATCTCTCCAGCACCTGCTCCGCCAGCTCCGTGTCGGATTTCAGCAGTGCATCCACGGCATCTTCCAGCATACTCGCCACCAGTTCCCCCATCTCGGTGACCGAGGTGGTCACCGATCTTAGATCTTGCAATAATCTTCTCATTGTATCACCCGAATCTTCCCGTTATGTATCTTTCCGTGAGTTCCTCCGAGGGCTTGTTGAATATCTTCTCCGTCTCGTTGAACTCGATCATCTTTCCGAGATACATGAATCCGGTGTAATCGCTTATGCGGGCGGCCTGCTGCATGTTGTGGGTGACGATCACCACCGTATACTCTTTCTGAAGTTCGATCGCGAGGTCCTCTATCTTCGCCGTCGCTATGGGGTCGAGTGCGGAGGTGGGTTCATCCATCAGTATGACCTCCGGGTTTATCGACAGCGCGCGTGCGATGCACAGTCTCTGCTGCTGCCCTCCGGAGAGGGAGAACGCCGGCTTATCCAGACGGTCGCTTACCTCATCCCACAGGACAGCCTGCTTCAAAGACCGTTCGACGATCTCCTCCAACTCATTCTTGTCCGTGATCCCGTGTATCTTCGGACCGTACGTGATGTTATCCCGTATGGTCATCGGGAACGGGTTCGGTTTCTGAAAGATCATACCTATGCGTTTTCTCAGGGCGATCACATCCGCATCGGGGCCGAATATCTCGTCGCCGTGGAAGGTGATGCTCCCTTCGATCCTGCATCCGTCGATCAGATCGTTCATCCTGTTCATACACCTGATGAAGGTCGATTTCCCGCATCCGGAGGGCCCTATGAGGGCCGTGACCTTGTTCTTCGCTACGGGCATGGAAACATCGATCAGTGCTTGATTGTCTCCATACCACAGGTTGAGACCGGTCGATGTGATCACGTTCTCATAATTTTCTTCACTGTCGTAAATATTACCACCTCACTTTCTTTGAATAATGATATCTTACCCATGACGCTAGTGCGAACATCGAAAGGACGATGATCATAAGCACCAGTGCCACGCCGTACCTAGTAGCTGAAGAACCCGGAACCTCTGTCAGATAATACAGATAGTACGGCAATGCCATGACGCTGTCGAACAGCGAGAAATTAATGTTCCTCAGTATTGTAGCTGCTGCAACGAACATTATCGGTGCAGTCTCTCCTGCAGCACGTCCCAGACTCAGGATCACTCCCGTCACTACGCCGCCCATGGCGGCAGGAACGATGACCCTCATCGTCGTTTCCCATTTTGACGCGCCCATGGCGGCCGAGGCCTCTCTGAGATCTTGCGGCACCGCTTTGACTGTTTCCTCCGTTGTCCTAATGATCACCGGAAGGACCAGGAAAGCAAGGACTATGCATCCTCCGATAAGGGTCCTCCCTATGCCAAGGTAGTGGAAGAACAAGGCGTAACCGAACAGTCCGAAGACGATCGACGGAGTACCGCTCAGTATGTTCATCGATGACCTGACGATCCTTGTGAACTTCGAGTCTCTGGCGAATTCGGATAGATATATCCCCGTAAGTACACCCAGGGGGATCGCTATCAGCGCCGTCCCCGCGATCAGCTCTATTGTACCTACTATGGCCGGCAGTATGCCTCCGCTTTTTCCCATGTCCCTGGGAACATCCGTGAGGAACTCCCATGACAGAGAAGGTACTCCCTTTATGACTATGTCCGATACCAAAATGATCAGTATGATCACGACCGCCACCATCGATGAGGTCATGACCGAATGAGCAACCTTCTGTCTATCAAGCGGCTTTATGCGCTTGGAGATGTGCGGCATCGCAACGATGAAAAGGACGCACAGGAACGCTATGGACGCAGATACCCCCAAGCTCAGGAGCAGAGAGGCCATCAGCATTACGAAAAGGAACACGGACGAGAGCATGACCATGCGTTTTGCCGGGGAGATCAACCCCTTGAGCTTTTCGGGGATGTGTTTCTCCATCATGCTCTGTCCCGTTTCGAATTTCTTCTTTGTATTCTTCATTATGATGTTTGCCAATACGTTGACCAGCAGAACCATCGCCATGAGAACCAGCGCGAGCAGGAACAATGCGGCCAGGTGAAGCCCCGAGGCCTCTCCGGTCTCGGTCGCCAGTACGGACGTTATGGGATTCACCATATCAAAGATGTTCCATAGGGGGTCGGGGATGTTCGACACCTTTCCCGCGACCATTACCACGGCCATCGTCTCTCCGATGGCGCGTCCCATACCCAGCATTACCGCCGCGGATATCCCGGAGAATGCTGCGGGGATGACCACTTTCCTTGTGGTCTCCCAATGCGTGGCGCCTACGGCCACGGACGCTTCCCTGTATGACCTCGGAACTGCGCGCATCGCGTCGTCTGACACCGAGATTATGGTTGGCAGAGCCATGAAACCGAGAAGTATCGATGCGGCCAGCCACGACAGCCCGGCCGGTGCCAGGTCCGGGAACGTATTGAATATGAACGGAACTATGACCATGAGCCCGAAGAACCCGTATATTATGGAGGGGATCCCCGCGAATACTTCGCATATGGGTTTGAGGATATTCCTTGTTCTTTCGGAGGCTATCTCGGAAAGGTATGTCGCGGCGGTCAGTCCGAGCGGGACTGCGATTATAAGTGCGCCTGCCGTCGTAAGGACCGTGCCTATTATGATCGGGAACGCTCCGTATTTGTCCTGCTCCCAGTTCCAGGTCATGCCTGAGACGAAGTCCCACAGGCCGATGTCTATTACCGCATCTATGCTTTCCAAGAAAATGAATAGAATGATCAGAAAAATAATGGCGACGGATGTTGCCGCAACACCCGTCAGTAAATATTTTTGGAGCCCCCAGTCAGCGCTTTTACGCCTGGGGGTTCCTTTGTCTGTGCTCATCGGAACACCGAGATTATAGTGGGAGGAATCCTACTTCTTCTGCGATCTTCTGGCCTTCCGGACTGAGCATCCAACCTATGAACATTGCGATCTTTCCGGTGGGCGTACCCTTGGTCAGGAGCACAAGGTCTCTCTTGAGCGGGTAGTTCGAGAGATCCGATATCGGTGAGACTGCAGTGCCGCTGCCCTCGACGTTGTTCATGTTAAGGGATAAGGCCATGTTCTTCTCGGCGTTCGTGGTAAGGCTGCCGAGGCTGACGTACGCTATCGCGTTGGGATTGCTCTCAACATAGGATATCACTGCACCGGTCGCGGCCATGGATGTCCAGCTGCGAGTTGAGTTCAGCGTCTTGGCGGGTGTTGTCGTGCTGGCAAAGGACTCTTCGAAGTAAGACCTCGTACCCGAGCCCTGGTCGCGATCGACCACCACTATAGTTGCGTTGTTACCGCCGACCTGGTTCCAGTTTGTGATCGTTCCGTTGTATATGTCAATGATCTGATGTTTGGTCAGCGATGTGATCCCTGCGTTGGATCCGACTATCAGAACGACCGTATCAGTGGCGATCTTCGTTTCGGTCAGGCCTGCATGGGACGAGTGGCCCTTGTTCCTTGAAGACATACCTATGTCCGCATTACCACTGTTGGCCGCATCTACACCATTCTGCGAGCCGTTGGCGATGACCTCTATTCTAACATTCTCATAACCTTCGTATATCTCTGCATATTTGTTCATAAGGGGCGCCACTGTGGTCGATCCCTCTGCAAATATAGTCGCCGCGCCCTCTTTGTCGGACGTGCTGCTGCCGATCATATATCCGCCGGCGAGACAGACTATACCGACGACTGCAATTGCCAATATCATCTTTTTGTCCAAGGTTTTTCACCTCGGTTATTGACAATCTCTATCGGGAATATATACATGTTCGTTGTAAAAAACATACATATGTGTGTATTCATATCATGTTTGTAAATTACGTATCAAAACATTATTAATGTATAAAATAGATGCATTTTCATGGACACAAGACGCATACAGATCACCCAGGGCGAATCATACATGATCACCCTCCCAAAAGAATGGGCGGAATCGATGAGCTTGAAGAAGAACGACAGTGTGAACGTCGAGGTGCAGTCGGACGGGGACCTTCTTGTTTCCCCTGTCAAAAAAATAGAGGTCCCCAGGGACATAAAAAGAATAGATGCTACCAACGTAAAGAAAGAAGACGCGTTCTACAGGCAGCTGGTCGGAGCCTATATTTCCGGCCATAACATGATCGAAGCATTCTCGGAACAGCCGCTTTCGAACGCCGCCATAAACATTGTGAACTCGTTCACACAGACCTCCATCGGACTTGAGGTGGTGGAGGAAGACAACTACCGCATACTCATCAAGGACCTAATGGATCATAGCGAGATCAGGCCCAGCAAGAGTTTGGAAAGGATGAGCATCCTTGTGAGGAAGATGATCGACGATGTTTTCGAATCCGCCGTCAGCAACGACGTTTCTTATATCTCTGATATAGAAAAAAGGGACATAGAGGTCGACAGGGTCCATTGGCTTATATCCAGGCAGAACAACATCTACAAAAAGGATCCCTGGTTGTGCAAAAAGATCGGATCCAGCCTTTGCGAACTGACGAACCATATCGCCGTCAGCAGAATACTTGAGAGGATAGGGGACCACACCGTGCTTCTTTCCAAGAACCTGATGGCGCTAATGGACGGCAAGAAGGCCGAGGCCGTGGACAAAGGCATCATGGAGATCGGAAAGGAGATCACAGTACTGTACACCGAATCAATAAAAGGTTGGTTAAAGACGGACATGGTCGTCGCAGAATGGTGTATTGAAGAGGGCGAGAGGCTGGTGAAGAAGATCGAGAAGACCTTCAAAAAGGTGGAGGTCAACCTTGAGACCGCATCATCCACAAGCCTTATCGCAGGAAGCGCCAAGCGCATCGCGGAATACTGCGTGGACATATCAGAGCTGACGATAAATGCTGCCATGGACTGAGGGCGTTATGCGCGCGGCGAAAATATAATGTAATTCAATACATGAAATATTTAATGATAAACATTAAATAATATTCGATAGATATGTATTGCATGGAGATTGAAATACCTCTCTCAAAGAGAATTTACAATGAAGGAGCGATACTATGAGTGAAACTTTGAACAGACTGAACAAGATCAGCAAGTATATCGGATTGGGATCCAAGGTCCTCTTTGTCTTGCTGGCGATCGCGATCGTCTTTGCGTTCGCGGTGATCGTCGCTGTGACCCTGGACCCCGACCTCGTTGGTCTTTTCGAGCCGACGGTCAAGAACGGACAGGTGCTGGCGACATGTGTGACCACCATATGCGCGGGAGCGCTCGGACTGATCGTCCTGTACTATATCAGCCGCCTTTTCATGAACATTTACAAGAATAATACGCCGTTCACGGATGAGAACGTCAAAACCCTGGAAATAATAGCCATAATGGCAATAGTGTGTGCGATCGCCATGCCGGCCGCCAGCGCGCTGTCCGCGTATGCATTCGATGCGGGGTACGATCAGGTCATAGGGTTCAACGCGTTCACGCTGTTCGTGGCCTTCCTGGTGTACTTCCTGTCTCTCATATTCAAATACGGAGCGGTGCTTCAAAAGGAGTCGGATGAAACGCTGTGATAATATGGCGATAATACTCAGACTTGACAGGGTCATGGCAGACAGGAAGATGTCGCTGAACGAATTGGCAGAAAGGGTCGGAATATCCAACGTGAACCTTTCGAACATAAAGACAGGGAAGATCAGTGCGATACGCTTCTCGACCCTGAACGCCATATGTTCCACTCTGAAGTGCCAGCCGGGAGATATTTTGGAGTTCGAAGAGGACGGCGAATAAAGGAAATTGTTCTTCGTCCGGCGTCCGGAAGGGCCCGAAACCGTTTATTCTCCCATTATCGCCGATAATGGGAATCTTTAGTATTTTGATTAAATAGTAGGATACGATTATCTCAAATGGGAAAAATAAACCCAGGATGGTATTGAAATGATGGTTAATGCACAGCTCTATGTGAAGGATCTCCCCGGGCGTCTGGTGGAGTCTCTGGAGCCCATATCGCTGTTCAACGGTAACATCGTTGGCGTAGTACACGATCGAGAACAGATAGTGAACCAAAGGATATGCATTGACGTTACATTCGAGATCAACGGGGCTGCGGAGCTTGACCAGCTCAAGGAAACCTGGAAAAAGAAGGATGTCCTGATAGCAAAGATCGGCTCCGTTTACAAAACATTCACAATGGAATACATGCTGGTAGGGAAATTCAAAGCTTCTTTAGTGGAATCGCTCATAGACAATGCGTCCAATATGGTAAAGCTGGAGTCCGTTGATGTGAGTTTCTCCTCACAGAACGCGAGCCCCACCCGCACCGCCATAATATCGGCGGAGCTCATGAGCGAGAACGACCTGAGAAAATTCGACGCTTACCTCATGGATGCGTGCAGACAGAGCGGTATAGTCTACATAAGGGGGCTTTGAAATGAGGATACTCGTTTCCGGATTCGGGACCGTGGGGCAGGGTTTCGCGGAGGTGCTGGCGCTTCGCAACGATCTCTTCAAAGAGAGGTACGGAAAAGAGGTCGCCATAGTGTGCGCCATGGACTCCTCCTCATATGCTGCCGATCCGTCCGGACTTTCTCCGAAGGACCTGCTGGAAAGAAAGAAGACTACAGGGAAGGTGGGGACGGATGCGTACTCGGACTCCCTGAAGGTGATGGATTCGGTTGAATACGATCTTCTGGTTGAGGTCAGCCCGACTGACATAGTTACCGGAGGCGCAGGGCTTAAGAACATAAGGCATGCGCTTGAGGCCGGCAAAGATGTCATCACCGTGAACAAAGGGCCTCTGGCACTTAGGTTCTGCGAGCTCATAACACTTGCAAAAAAGAACGGCTGCAAGTTCCGTTTCGAGGGTTCCGTCGGCGGCGCGATGCCGATAATAAACCTATGCAGAGAAAGCCTCGTTGGAGAGAACATATCCTCAATGCGGGGGATACTCAACGGTACATGCAACTTCATACTGAGCAAGATGGATAACGGGCAGTCTTTCGAGCAAGCGCTCAAAGAGGCCCAGCAGATGGGGTATGCGGAGACCGATCCGACGAACGACATAGAAGGATACGACAGCGCGTGCAAGGTCGTCATACTCGCAAACTCAATATTCAAACGGAACGTTACGTTCTCGGACGTAAAGATAACCGGGATCACCTCGATAACAAGCGAGGCCATCTCTCTGGCGGCCTCGCACAACATGGTGATCAGGCTGATCGGAGAGGTGTCGGATGACAGATTGGAGGTGTCCCCCCGCCTTGTGCCGAGGGGTCATCCTCTGAGCATAACCGGCACTCTCAACGCGGCACAGGTCGTAACTGACCTGGCCGGGCCGATAACTGTCTCCGGCAGAGGTGCCGGCAGAGTAGAGACGGCATCAGCCATACTGAGCGACCTTATATCGATAATGGACGACAGGAAGGAGCGTGGGGGAAGATGTCAGAATCCGTGATAATATACGATACTACGTTAAGGGACGGCGCGCAGAGCGAAGGGGTATCTTTCTCTCCGGAAGATGCGCTGGAAGTGCTGAAGAGACTGGACGAATTCGGGATCGACTTTGTTGAGGGCGGTTGGCCCGGCTCCAGCCCGAAAGTGGACGAATTCTTCAAGTTGGCCGAAGGTTTGGAGCTTAAGCACGCCAAACTTACCGCTTTCGGGAGCACCGGCAAGCACGGCATACCCGCTAAGGACGACCATAACCTGAAAAGCCTCGCAGCCTGCCCCGTGGAATGGTGCTGCATATTCGGCAAGAGCTGGGACTTCCAGGTCACGAACGCGCTATGCATACCGCTTGAGGATAATCTGGACCTGATAAGGAACAGCGTCAGATTCCTGAAGAATTCCGGAAAGAGGGTCATGTTCGACGCGGAGCACTTCTTTGACGGATACATATCAAACAAAGAATACGCACTCAGCGCCCTTAAGGCGGCCGTAGAGGGAGGAGCGGAATGGCTGGTCCTCTGCGATACGAACGGAGGGGTCATGATGGAAGATGTGGCCTGCGCCGTGGAGGATGCGCTGCTTTCGTTCAATGTTCCGATAGGGGTGCACTGCCACAATGATTCGGATCTTGCGGTCGCGAACTCGCTTGTTGCGGTAGAGAGGGGCGCGACCATGGTTCAGGGTACCATAAACGGGATAGGCGAGAGATGCGGCAACGCGAACCTCTGCTCAATAATGGCGGACCTTGCCCTCAAAATGGAATACGAGCTTAACATAAAGGATATGAGCCAGCTTACCGCGCTCTCAACATTCGTATCCGAGACCGCCAACCTTACTCCGTCGCCGGGTA
Source organism: Methanomassiliicoccaceae archaeon (assembly GCA_009778575.1). Lineage (GTDB taxonomy): Archaea > Thermoplasmatota > Thermoplasmata > Methanomassiliicoccales > Methanomethylophilaceae > Methanoplasma. The sequence goes on along the minus strand of WRJJ01000005.1, from coordinate 9,384 downwards.
TGCCGTATGTGGGAGAGAAGGCGTTCGCCCACAAAGGAGGGATACACGTATCCGCCATAGCGAGGGACCCCCGGACGTATGAGCACATAGAGCCGGGGCAGGTAGGCAACAAACGCAGGATACTGATATCGGACATGGCCGGAAGAGCCAGCATCTCCGAGAAGCTGAAGGATTTCGGGATAGACGTAGATTCATCGGAAAGCAAGGCCATCATCGACAAGATCAAGGCCCTGGAGGCGGAAGGATACCAATTCGAGGGGGCGGATGCCAGTTTTGAACTCCTTGTGAGGAGATTCAAAGGAGAGATGGAGAGCCCGTTCGAGGTCACCGGTTTCAGGGTCTTCATAGACAACGTCGGGGAAAAGCTCACCTCTGAGGCCAGCGTCAAGGTCATGGATTCGGCGGGGAACGAGGAGCATACCGCCGCCAACGGCGACGGCCCGGTCAACGCTCTGGACAACGCTTTGAGAAAAGCGCTCTCCAAGCTGTTCCCGATAACCGACCGCATAAGGCTGACCGATTACAAAGTGCGCGTGCTGGATGAAAGGTCCGCCACTGCCGCATCCGTCAGAGTGCTCATAAGGTCAACGGACGGGGAGCGCAGCTGGACCACGGTGGGGGTATCCGAGAACGTGATCGAGGCAAGCCTGGATGCTTTGGTGGATTCCATAGAATATGCGATCTATAAAAACACCGATAAGGAGGCATAAAATGAACAAAGTGATAGTTACCCTCGTTGGAAAAGACCACACAGGCATCATTGCCTCGGTATGCAACTATTTCGCCGAGAATGACATAAACATACTGGACATCAAACAGACCACCGTCCAGGAATACATTAACATGATGATGATCGTCGATATGGAAAAGTGCACAAAGCAGTTCTCTGAGATCGTGAACGGGCTCGAAAAGGTCGGAGAAGGAGTAGGCTGCGTCATAAGGGCTCAGCACGAAGAGATATTCGACATGATGCACAGGATATGAGGTGCCGAGATGGTAGAGCTCAATGAAGTCTTTGAGACCAGCACGATGATCCGCGATGAGAATCTCGACGTCAGGACCATAACGATGGGGATAAACCTGCTGGATTGCTGCGATTCGGATCCGGATACACTTTGCGAGAACATCTACGGGAAGGTGACCGAGTCCGCAAAGGACCTGGTCAAGGTCGGCGACGAGATCGGCCTGGACTTCGGGATCCCGGTGATAAACAAGCGTGTGGCCGTCACTCCCATCTCTCTTGTGGGGGCATCAGCTTGCAGGACGAGCGATGATTTCGTGAGAATAGCGGAAACTATGGAAAGTGCGGCGCAAAAGATCGGAGTGAATTTCATAGGCGGATATTCCGCGCTTGTCCAGAAAGGCATGACCGCAGCGGACCAGCTGCTCATCAGGTCCATACCCCGCGCCCTGGCCGGGACGGAACGCGTATGCGGCTCCGTGAGCCTGGCCTCAACGAAGACCGGCATCGACATGGATGCGGTCAAGCTGATGGGCACGGTGATAAAGGAAACTGCGGAGGCGACCAAAGAGAATGGTTCCATCGGCTGCGCCAAACTTGTGGTGTTCTGCAACCCCGCCGACGACAACCCGTTCATGGCGGGGGCGTTCCACGGAGTGACGGAAACAGACCGGGTCATAAACGTAGGGGTAAGCGGGCCGGGCGTCGTTAAAAGAGCGATATCAAAGGTCAAAGGAGAGAACTTTGAGGTCCTTTGCGAAACAATAAAGAAGACCGCATTCAAGGTCACCAGAGTAGGGCAGCTTGTGGCCAAAGAAGCGTCGGAACGCCTCAATGTGCCGTTCGGCATAGTGGACCTCTCGCTGGCCCCCACACCTGCAGTGGGAGACAGCATCGCCGATATCATTCAGGAGATGGGGGTGGAATATGTCGGCGCCCCGGGAACGACCGCCGCCGTGGCCATACTGAACGATCAGGTGAAGAAAGGGGGCGTTATGGCGTCATCCTATGTCGGAGGACTCAGCGGTGCGTTCATACCCGTGTCCGAGGACCGCTCGATGGCGTACGCCGCCGAAATAGGTGCGCTGACCATAGAGAAACTGGAAGCCATGACCTGCGTCTGCTCAGTGGGTCTGGACATGGTGCCCGTACCGGGAGATACGAGCGCCGAGACCATTTCGGGGATCATTGCGGACGAGATGGCCATAGGCATGATCAACCAGAAGACCACCGCCGTGAGGATAATACCCGTCTGCGGAAAGAAGGCGGGAGAAACGGTTGAATTCGGCGGCCTTCTCGGGAGTTCCCCGATCATGCCTGTCAGCAGATACGGGTGCAAGGATTTCATCGACAGAGGCGGACGTATACCCGCTCCCATACACAGTTTCAAGAACTGATCCTGCGCAATGCTCTATGGAACGATCCCTCACCCTCATGTGGAAAAATGTCGTGAAAAATACCTGCTGGCACTGATGATTGTTCCATTTGATAAATAGGAAGAATGGGGGCAAGGCCCCTTTTTTTGTTTGGAAAAAGGTTTGTTGAGGAAAACCCGTTCAGCGTTGCTCGATCGTTACACTCTCTACGATCTCACCTCTCGGTATGACATATTCTCCCTTCTCGTTGGGGAATATCAACTTCCACATTCCGTCCTCTCCGACGCGGTACGAAACCCCTCCGGTGTATCCTCCCTCTATTGAGAAATGATAAGCCCTCTTCCTGTAGACCCTGTCCTTTCCGATAATGGATGACGAGTATCCCACCTTTATGACATCTACCTGCCTTCTGTAGAAGGCAAGATACCATATCAGGAGACCTGCGATTATCAGCAGCAGGATGATACCGATTACAAACAACAACAGAGTGTTGTCGTCTGCGGGGGACTCCGACGAGGTGAAGTAAAGTCTCAAATGCAGAGACCCCCCGAGATCATAGAACGCTATCTCGGATGACCTGTCCACTGAAGGGGTCTCCCACCTGTCGAACCTGTAACCGCCGTCGGCATACGCTATGACGATGACATCAGCTAGATCGGGAAGATCGACAACTCCTGCGTATCTTACAAATGGAAGGCCGTTAACGCTGTATTCAGCGTACCCTCTGCCTTCCATTATGTCGATCCTCAGAGTTATGTCGGTCCTCGGGAAATAGACGCTCTTGACATCAATGGTGTGGTTCATCAGCACATAACGGAAAGTGTAGTGCCCGCTGTCTATCTCAGCCTGGGACAGGGGCACTCCGTCCACTGTCACAGAGTATATCACATAGTCCTTATCGGCGTAGAAGCTGAATGTCTGGTTCGTTCCGCTTTCCACTGTCACGACCCCGGATGGGGTTATGTTCGAATTGGTGTCTGCGGTTGCGGTTATGACATACTGCTTGGATCCGGGAGGTTCGTTAAGGAACACTGCCGTCAGGTCGTAGTCGCCCCCCATATTGAAAGCGTTCGCTATGGAAAGCGGATCCATCGTTGCGGGGGCAGTGGTCCATTCCCAATTGACGAAGCTCCAGCCTGCTGCAGCATTAGGTACAGCAGTGAGAGTCACTGCAGTGCCGGGTGCGAACACGTGGCTGAATGGTGAGACATCCGTTGTCACGATAGTGAACCCTCCGAATTCCACATTCACCGTTCCGTCGCCGGTGACAGAAACGTCAAGAGCATTGCCGGCACCGGTGAAGAACACCGCTGTCAGATCATAGTCGTTGTTCATGTTGAAAGCGTTCGTTGCAGACAATGGATCCATCACTGCAGGAGTAACGGCCCCTGCTGACGCCCAGTGAGAGAAGTAAGACGGTGTTAACGAAGGAACCGCAGTAAGCGTCACTGCAGTGCCTGGTGCGAACACATGGCTGAATGGCAAAACATCCGTTACAACAATAGTGAACCCTCCGACCTCCACATTCACCGTTCCGTCGCCGGTGACGGCAACGTCAAGAGCATTACCGGTACCGGTGAAGAATACCGCTGTCAGATCATAGTTCTCATTCATATCAAAGACATTCGTATCAGATAATGAAGAGAACGGTGTCGGAGCGGTAGCTCCGGCAGATACCCAGTGCGAGAAGTTAGATGTAACTCCTCCGGGAACTGCAGTGATCTCTACCTCAGTCCCTACAGCAAATGTATGGGTGTATGGCAGGGTGATGGCGACGGAGTCGAATCCTCCGACTGCGAGTTCTATGGTTCCGGGTCCATCGGCGTCAAGATCCAGCGTGAAGCTGTCTCCAGCCGTTGCCGGGTCGTAGAAGAACGCGGTCAGGTCGAAGTCGTCGTCCATGTCGAAGGCTATCTGTTCCGAATCTCCCGCAACTCCAGCAGGTGCCGCTCCGGCAGCCTCCCAGTGTGAGAACTCCATTCCCGTGTCGGGTACCGCGGTGATCTCCACCGGGGTTCCCGCAGCGAAGGTGTGGGTGTATGGCAGGGTGATGGCGACGGAGTCGAATCCTCCCACCGCCAGTTCGATGGTTCCGGGTCCGTCAACGTCAAGGTCCAGCGTGAAGCTGTCTCCAGCCGTTGCCGGGTCGTAGAAGAACGCGGTCAGGTCAAAGTCGTCGTCCATGTCGAAGGCTATCTGTATCGCGTCTCCCGCAACTCCAGCAGGTGCCGCTGATGCGGCCTCCCAGTGTGAGAACTCCATTCCCGTGTCGGGTACCGCGGTGATCTCCACCGGGGTTCCCGCAGCAAAGGTGTGGGTGTATGGCAGGGTGATGGCGACGGAGTCGAATCCTCCGACTGCGAGTTCTATGGTACCGGGTCCATCGGCGTCAAGGTCCAGCGTGAAGCTGTCTCCCGCCGTTGCCGGGTCGTAGAAGAATGCGGTCAGATCAAAGTCGTCGTCCATGTCGAAGGCTATCTGTTCCGAATCTCCCGCAACTCCAGCAGGTGCCGCTGATGCGGCCTCCCAGTGTGAGAACTCCATTCCCGTGTCGGGTACCGCGGTGATCTCCACCGGGGTTCCCGCAGCGAAGGTGTGGGTGTATGGCAGAGTAACAGGGAAGGAATCAAAGCCCCCTACTGACAACTCTATCGTTCCGGGTCCGTCAACGTCAAGGTCCAGCGTGAAGCTGTCTCCAGCCATTGCGGGATCGTAGAATACTGCTGTCAGGTCGTAATCGGCGCTCATTATGAACGTCAATACATCTTCATAGCCTCCCACCCCTGCGGGGGTAGTCAGAGTAGTCACCCAGTGGGAGAACTCAGATATTATTCCGGATACTGCGGATACAGTTATCTGTATAGGAGTTTCATCGTCATATTTCCCTGTATATGTGGTGGTAACGTCGAAGCTTCCTCCCTCGGGCAAGGTAACAGTGATCATGCCGTCCCCTCCGGGAATGTCGTCTACCGTAAGGGTAAGCGTCCACCCCTCTCCCGTGGTAAAGATCGCCGTCATATCGTAGTTGTCCCTCATATTGAAGGTCTGCGCGCTGGGATACCCTGCGACAAATCCGCTTGGAACTGTGCCTGCCCAATACGAGAAGTAATTAACGGCACCTGTTGCCACAGGCGAGACCGTTATCTCCGTGTCGTAGTTGAACCATGTGTGCCCTTCGATCAGATCGATTGGACCTACCGGCCCCATTAACGAATCTATTGTCAGCAATATCTTTCCGGCCCCGACCGTGCCCAACGTGAGCTCTTTGTCATCGGTCCCGTTTGTGAAATACGCATTTACGGTGTAATTGGTCTCGTTCAGTGCGAATCCCCAGGGATTCTCTATTGAAGCAACGAAACTGCTCCAATACGAGAAGTGATTACCGGCCGCCGTGGCCGTGGCCTCAAGCGTTATTGACAGTCCTGAGCTGAGATATATCGCTTCCCCGGAGACCACCATTACAGGCGATGCGGACAGGGTAGGTACCGTGAGTTCCACATATCCAAGGGCATCATCAAAGATGATGATGAGTTCCACATCTCTTACCCCATCTGTGAAGTATGCCGTCTCTTCATAATCGTCGTCCATCTCTATTTCCAACGGATCATGTGAGGCGGTCGAGATGTCTCCCACCCAGAACGTGAACGCGTGTGGAGCGGGCAGTGTTACGGGCACCGCTGACAGAGAGACCGTGTCGCCATGGCTCAGAGGTATGATGACGGGTGCAGCAATGGTGCCGTACAGAGATATTACGTAAGTATTGCCTGAAACCGTATCCACCGTAGTGGATATTGAACCCCATGCGGTGTTGTTCACGGCGAGTGTGATGTTGTGGTCATTTATGCCGTCGGTGAACACCGCCGTCGCGGTGTGGTCTGCGGTCATCGATAGTACAAGAACCTCAGATGCGCTGTCGCCGGCGTCGCAGCTCCAGAAGGAGAACAGGCCTACACCGGGGGTCGCCGTAAGGGTGACGATGGTGCCGTTGGGAACATATGTCTCGCTGTCCGAATATATGACCCCCACCACCGTGGACCCGAACTTGACCTCCACCTCTCCATCCCCGTCGACCCCTATCGTAAGTTTACGCGGTGTACCTGCGGTGAAGTTCGCGGTCATGTCATAGTCGTCTTCCATAGAGAAGGTCTGTCCTGCAGAGAGGGGATTTATGTCCGGCATGTCGCCGCTCCAGTAAGAGAAGCGGTTCGATGCGGTTCCCACTGCCTCCAGTTCGATCTCGGTCCCGATATCGAAGTACCCTTCGTAGCCTGCGGCCCCTACGCTGAATGATCCGCTGCCAACGCCTGGCACAGGGGTCACTGTGATGGATGTCCCCGCTATGTGCGTTCCGGCGGGCCCTATCGCGGCAAGGGTCAGCTTGAAGAATGTTCCGGTGGTGAACACGGCCGTAAGATCGTAGTCATCTTCCATTTTGACCGTCTGTGCCGTTCCTTTCGATATATCGAAAGATGCAGGGGTGCTGCCGTCTACCAACCAATATGAGAATACATCGGTTCCTGTCGCAGTTGCGGTGATAATGACCTCCGTTCCCTCATTGAGGTAAAGCGTCCTGCTTCCGCTGGAGAATATGACCAGCGACCCGTCGCCGAGCGCGACGGTTATGTCGCCATTGCCGGTGGCGGCGATCTCCAGAGTGTGCCAGGGTGATGATGTGAACACTGCCGTCAGGTTGTAATCGTCTTCCATCTGAATGGACTGGGCCGATGCATTCGTTATATCGAAGCCGGAAGGAGTGGTCCCCGTGACCCTCCAATATGAGAACTCGTCTGCGGTGGTCACTGCCGCAGTAAGAGAAACATATGCTTCATAGTCAAAGTATCCAATATATGTCAGGTCCGATTCGAATATCGTGTGTGTTTCTCCTCCGACCGCAAGGCCTATCGTTCCGCCTCCGGAGATGTCCAGAGTGAGAGCCCTGTAGTCCGTCCCTGTGAAGTGTGCGGTCAGATCGTAGTCATCATTCATGGCGAATGTATTCTCGTCAAGCCCTATCCTGAAGCCGACCGGCTTATCGGTGCCCGACCAGTAAGAGAACTTGTTGCTTGCTCCGGGCACCGCCGTTACGGTAACGTCCACGCCTGCATCTATGTTCACTGCATCCGGCATCATATCGCTTGTGTATGTGAATCCGTATACGACGGAAGCTATCTCCACGGAAACCTCTATTGCACCTTCGCCGTCCGCTATAGCCAGAGACAAGGTGTAATAGGTGTTGCCCGTGAACAGGGCAGTGATGTTGTATGACTTCTCCATCGTGAACGAGCCCGTCGTTGTCACTCCCTCATAGTCCCCGCTCCAGAACGAGAAGACGTTCGGACCTGTGGGAACAGCCTGCAGGTCCACCGTCATGCCGCTCGGTACCGGGACAGGGGTGGATGTGTACAGGACGGGAGATCCTCCGTCGATCGAATAATAGACTTCGCCGGCACCCACGATATCTATCGTCAGCATAAAGTCGTTGGAAGATGCGAAGTATGCGGTGATGGTTTGGTCGTCGTCTATATCGAATACCGAGGGATTGTCGTCGGTTCCGGTATCCGGACCGCCGTCCCATTCGAGGAATATGTCATCCGTTGTGTTGGGGACCGCGGTCAGCTCTACGGTGACCCCGTCAGTGACGGGTATGCTCCCGACGAAGTCGGAAAGGGTAATGGGGTAGCCGTCAATGACCGCTTCCACCTTCCCTGGCCCGACCGCTCTGACATCGAGTTCCCACGGGGGAGTGGAACTTACCGTTTCTGCGAACACGGCGGTTATGTTCTGGGCGCTGCTCATTGTGACCGGCAGCGCGGCCGATATGCCTTCCGTGGTACCGCTCCAGAACGAGAACAGGTAGTCAGGGGCATATGCGGTGGCCGTCAATGTCACAACCGTGTTTGACGTAACGAACATAGACACGGTCGATGTGACCGTCACAACAGTGTTTCCGCCGATGCTTATGTCCACTTCTCCCGCTGCGTAATCAGACAGTTCTACTGTCAGAAGGTACTTGGTGTTCCCCGTGAAATTCGCGATCAGGTCGTAATCGTCATCCATATCCACGGGCTGCATTGCGGATTCAAGCGGGTCGAAGCCGCTCGGCAGAGACCCGGTTCCGGCACTCCAGTATGAGAACTCCGTGGTAGCGCCTTTTACCGCTGTGAGGTATACCGTCACGTCGTTATCGAAGTATCCTTCATATGACGTGATGCCTGCGGAACTTACGCCGTCGATGGTCACCGTTATGGTCCCGTTTCTGACAACCGACAGGTTGAGCGTGCTGTATCCTGTGCCGGCGAACATGGCCGTAAGGTCGTAGTTATCGCTCATTGTGATGGTCTGGGACGTGCCCTCGAGGATGTTGAATCCTGCGGGAAGGGGCCCTGAGACGCTCCAGTAGGAGAACTTATCGCTGACGGTCGAAGCCGACAGGCCCACGTTCTCTCCGGAGCTGAAATAGAGCGTCCTCGCGGAGGTTATGGATTGTGTGCCTCCGCCCGCCTCCGCCGTTATCGATCCGGATCCGGCCCCGCCTAGGTCAAGGTCAAGAGTGTACTCGCTTCCGGTCGTGGTGAAGTTCGCTGTAAGGTAGTAGTCGTTCGACATGATGATGTTCTGCGTTGCGTCGAATATCAGGAACCCTGCGGGTGACGCGGCGCTGTTGACAGTCCAATACGAGAAGTGGCCGCTGTCAGCGGTTGCCTCTACGTTCACGACCTTGCCGGAAGTGAACGGTATGACCACGTTCGTTCCTTCGTATATCTTCTCGCTGTCAACGTAAACGCTTACCGTCCCCGGCCCTGTTTTATCCAGGGTCAGGTTGAACGGGGTCCCTGCGACAAAGTTCGCCGTTACGGCCTCGTCGGTGCTTCCCATGTCAAATGACAGACCTGTTCCGACACCCGGGTGCGAGCCGCTCCAGTAGGAGAATGTCCCGGACGGGGCGGGGGTCGCGGAAAGTGATACCGCTACCGCAGGCGACAGCAGGATCGTCAGCGGTGCATCGCCCGGCGTTATCGTGAAGCCGGAACCCGCCACTCCAACCAG
>WRJJ01000004.1 GCA_009778575.1 Methanomassiliicoccaceae archaeon | reverse complement strand
ATGTGAACAAGTTTCTAACAAGGGCTGTAGAGTTTATCTCCTGCTGGGAAGTGAAGATAAAAATGCTAGTTTGGACTCAATAAAAGGTATGTGCTATATTCGATTCGGACTCAAACAAGAAGGAGGAGTTTGTATTACGCGCCCTGTAGGCGGCCAGAAATGCCAAGCGTGGCTTTTCCCAGACAGTTCGATGGAGTGCGGAACAGCACTCAGTGAGAACGAGAGCGAGTCTCAATATAGGACATTCTGCAAACAATTCTGGGTGTCGGATGGTCGTACAGAGTACTATTCGCAGGAACAGAAGAGACCAGAAGGTGCGCAGAAGAGTACCATCGAGGAGATTCATCTATACGATACACTTTCTCTTCCGGGGACATACTCGAAAACCATACAAGACAAAATGGAGAGAAATTGGAATGAAATTACTGCGCTCTTTCCTATAACAAATTATGAGACTATGGTCAAGGTACTCCCCGAAGACACGAAGTATTCTGCCACAACAATTATAATAGATGGCAAGAAGGAAAAGGACATCACACGTATCAAAAAGTATTCCAACGAGACCTGGTTGGCGGAAAGCGATGTTCCTGTTTTTTCAACCTTATCCAACGGTGCTGTTTCTTTGTTCTCGCCTTCTGACATCGTCGACGGAAACGTGAACTGGACATCGGAACGGACACAGAAAGATCATGAGAAATATGTAAACGGTTTTCAGAGAAGATGGAAGCTCTCTGACTCTGTGAAAATAAATGATATAAAATCGAAAGAGATAAGATTTCTGGATCAACCATCATTGGTGAGGAAAGTAGAGGAAGAATACAATGTGGAAGAGGACGTTTTAGCGGAGGACATCGACGAATATTTTGATTATGATGAAGAAAAACTGATCGGTCGAACAAAATTCACAAGGAACCTTCTATACTGCCATGTGTACTTTGAGTTCACGATATATCCTCCAGCACTTCCTAAGGGTGCTTATGAAGACCCGCTCTATACAAAATGGGACGAGGCAGATAAGAAGTGGATGGTTGCACTGGATGGCAGAAAAGCAATACTCAATAGAGTAGAAAAAGAGATTTATGAGCATAAGTCAAAGACAGATACTTTCAATCGGGCAAAGCTCGGAGCGAAACAGAGGATCAGCGAACTTTCTGAAGAAATAGAAAAATTAAAGAGTGTAAAAATGGGATTGATGACTCCCGCAAGAAGAGAAGAAAAGCTAAGAGATTATAAAAAATTGTTCGAAAACACAAATAAAATCGTCAAATCGTTAGAAGATGACATATACATTGACAAAGAGACAGCAGAAAGGGAGAAAAAAATTCCCATAAAAGAAAAAGAAATAGAAGAAAAGGAAGAAAAAATCTCTAACATTGATGAAAGTATTAGAAAAGTTGGCATAGAAATAGATGGCCTCAAGAAAACAATAGGGGTAGAAAAGGATAAAAACCATAAGAAACAGTTGAGCAAAGAGATGGGCAAAAAACAATCCTCCATGAAACAGTTAAAAAGGGACAAAGAATCGGAAGAAAAAGCTCTTAATTCACAAAGAGATGAACTAAATAAACTGAAGGAAAAAATTTCTGTACCTGATGAAGAGTTGTCAAATCTCTTAAAAACCAACGAAAAAAACGTTGAAACATTCGAATTCCCACCTGAGGACCTTCCAGACTGTAAGCCAAATTGCAAGTTATATGTGCATGGGGGCCAGCGCTATCTGGCATTTGAAAATGGGGTCGAAGAAGAGGACATAAGGGGAGAAAAAACGAAACATACGGCTAAACGGCTGAACGCAAAGATTTGCATCGGTGGCTGAGAACATGACAGAACAGAGAATTACGATTCAGATTAACGAAGACGGGCAGATTTCTGCAAAAACGAGCGGGTTCAGGGGCGACATATGCATGGATGCACTTCAGGAGATATTGGGTTCGGATGAACTGTTCGCGGAAGTGAAACCAACAGACGACTTTTATGTGCAGATTCGGACCTCGACAGTAAACAAAATTCAGCAAAGAGGCGGATCTAGATGAGTGCGATCGTAAAAACGCATACGCCATTTTCAGATATAGAATGCCTCCTAGAAGCCTTGGACGCAATTGGTCAGAAATACACCTTAGATGGGACTATGATAATGACTGACAGAATAGACTACTATGGTTCAGAAAGATTCATTTGGGAAAAAGACAGATATGTATTCACTCATGATTCCACCGCGGATATGGAGGGAAGATATCCTTGGAACCAAAATAATCTGAAAAATTGGATGTCGGTAAGCTCTTTTTTGAAAGCTGTGGATACGGGATACAAAGAATCATATATCAAAAAAATGGAAAGGCTTGCGGAAGAGGAGCGCAAAGCAGAAGAGGAGCGCAAACGTAAGATTGTCGAGGCTAAGCGCAACGAAATTGTCACAATAGCAAGAGAGAAAGGATACTTCATCAAGGAGTCAACTGACGGAAAGCAAATCCAATTAGTATTGACACGGACGGTCTGATGTACGGCAGCAGATTCAATATCGCCGAGATTGAATTCGGATGTGAAATATATGGGCCAGGAAGGAGAACAGTAATATGGTTTCAGGGTTGCAGCTTAAAATGCAAAGGGTGCTGGAACTGGCCGATGTGGAGTACGTCCCCTAACAAAATCATAGAGAGAGACGACCTTCTGAAAATAATCATTGAAAACAGATGTGACGGAGTAACGCTGCTGGGAGGGGAGCCGCTCCAACAAGCAGAGAACCTTCTTTGGCTTATGCATGAACTCAAAGCAAAACATATCGACATTATGTTGTACACAGGGTATGAAGAAAAAGAGATTTCGACTTTTGCGATATTCTCAGAAATATGCGAATGCGCCGACATATTGATTACTGGGAGATACATGGAAGAAGAACGCAACATATCCTTACAATGGAGAGGGTCTGAGAATCAGAAAATATTTTTCAAAGACGGCAACTCGATAAAAGAAGAGTGCAACCAGATAGAGATTCGCATTGAGGAAGATGGAAGCATCACTTGCCTCGGATATCCAATAGAAGATGTCAAAAATATCCTGGAATCTGACCTTTACGGTGTGAGTTGTAGAAAGTGATCCACACACTTTCCGCTATAACCTCAAAAAGATTCCGTTATGGAAATAGACATACCGTAAGCTAGATTTTCATCGATACAGATCATCCATGCCGAACAGCATCAGATCCTTTCTACCTTCTGCGTGTTCGATCAGATCGCCATCGAAACCCGATATAGAGAACAGCACGAGTCTGCGGTTGTTGGGACCTTTTACGAAATCCGCTGAATCGGCAAGCCTGTTCAATACGGAGAAGTCAGACTTTCGGCGCCTGAACTTGCATTCACATAAAAGAAAGATACCTGTGCCTCCTTCTCTCGCATCCGCAACGATGTCTATCTCCCTATCCCCATATGCGCCGCGCCCCCACCATTTGCCTATCTCTCTGCAGACGAACCTTCTCTGAATGAATTCCGAGCAGACGTCCTCGAACGCCTGCCCGAAGAAAGTGTCGATGTCTTGCTCCATTTCCGTATAAACGGCATCTGTGTCCTCTGCCCTGAGCCTTGAGCCGTACCGTCTCACAACGCTGAAATGGAAACGGAGAAGATTGTCCTTTATCCTGAGTATTGTGTCCTTGGGGGTATTTGCCATCGGATTTACGCGTTCCACCATTCCGATGAACTCAAGGTCCCTGACGTATCTACCGCACAAAGAATCAGATATTCTCATCTTTTCCGCCAGCTCCTTTATGGTCACGCTGCCTCCGGCTATGAATGTCAGCAGCGAGATGTATGACGAAGAGGGGGACAGTTCTCTTTGGACCATCACCAGCGCTTCATCGGAGAGAGGTGCTGGGGGCCCGACGAAGCTGTTCCTGATGCACTCTTCAAAAGTGTTCCCATCCATTATCTCATGATAATAGGGGACCCCGCCTACCACCATGTAAACCTTCATTGCATCCAAGTCGGTCATTTGGGGATGAAACCTTCTGCAGTCGGTCATTGGCAGCGGCTTGATCTCCATGCGGACCGGGAACCTGCCGAAAAGAGGGCCCACTGGATCTTCGAGTTCTTTTCTCATCGCGCGTATGGACGAACCGCAGATTATCAGCATGGTGTTCGTGCCCCGGAGATCGTGGTCGATGAATTTTTGGACGGCCGAGGAGATGTAGCCGCTGCTTTTTGTGAGGTAGGGATACTCATCAAACACGAGCACCGTCCTTTCCTCGGAGCATATCCGCCTGATCGCCTTCAGAGCGTCCAGGAAGTCCCTGAATGCGCCGGGATCCTCTCCTTTCATTTCTGTAACAGCGTCGCGGATCGCCAAGAGGTTAGCGGATTCGGTGCCGTCGAAGAACTGGATGTACAGCGTAGGCTTACCTTCGCAGAACTTGCCGATGAGAGTGGTCTTGCCTATGCGTCTTCTGCCGTAGATGGCGCATGTCTGGCGTTTGCCCGAAGAATACATATGCTCCAAGTACGCCAATTCCTTCTCTCTTCCGATGAATTCATCCATGCTCTGAAATGTGTCCAGAGGTATTTTAAAATAGTGTTGACGAACCAAATGGTTCTCTAAAATTTTTAACGAACTAAATGGTTCGCGATATGCATTTTGGAATAGACGCTCTGTGGTCGATCCTTTTCTCCGTTCCCCCGTAGAGATAAAAAGCTCATTCCGCCCTATAGTAAAGCTTAATACAGATACTCGTGTTCGGTTGCGTTAAGTGGGGGTGGCCCAGCCTGGTAAGGCGATAGACTGCTAATCTATTGTCCGTAAGGACCCGGGGGTTCGAATCCCCCCCTCCACGCTCTTTCGGTCTTTTGAAGAAATGTGCTCGGATGTATCAAACGTTCCGGCGGGCGCTAACACTACCATTAATACTATCTAAATAATATCTGAGCCATGGTCAAAGGAACCTTGGGCATCGTCGGCTGTCCCATACTTGAGGACGAGATCGTTTATTCTTTGAGTACCGAGAAAGAGGAGAAGAACCTCTACGTCGTGGATACGCCGCCCGCGGGGACGCTTAAGAAGAAATTGGAGCTCAAGGGCATTCCTTTCACTTTGATCGATGAGTGGGATTTCAACAACGGCTATACCGATATCGACCGCGACAGGGGATATAACATCGTTGTGATAATGAACAAACTCGGCCTCCACGTTTACCCGGATGTCCTGCGCCGTACCTTGGAGGAACAGTTGAGATTTCTACAGAACCGCTTCGATGTCATCGCCCTTTATTACGGGATGTGCGGCAACGCGGGATGGGATGTCTCCAAATGGGCCTCCGCCTCCCTCAGCGCGCCGGTCTTCGTCTTCCGCGATAAGAACGGAGAAGTATGCGACGACTGCATAGGCGTCGCCGTCGGCGGGCATTCGCGTTATTGCGATTTCGTAAAGAAGTACACGGGGATGTTCTTCGTCACGCCGGCCATAGCCGGGAATTGGGACGAATACTCAAAAGAATTGGATTTCTCCAAAGGCTTTGAGATAATGGACATCCACACGGTCAAAGAGGTCTTCCAGCTGTACGGGTACAAGAATGCGGTGAAGATAGATACGGGCATAGGGATCAAAGGGGAAGAGTTTGATAACGGATGCAAAAAATTCTCAGACGTTACCGGGCTTGAATTCATAACCGCCGAGCCGGGATCCGTTGACCTTTTTCCCACCGAAAAGCTCTACAATGATGCAAAAGAGACCCTAAATTGCTAAAAACCCCTTATTTCGAACGGTCAGAGTAGAATGAAACAACTTTTTTTGTATATACAAATATATACATTGTGTAGAATAAATTAAAGTATATCATCTATAATGATGGGGTTATGAAATTACTTGTCATTACGGATATACATGGAAACGAGTCGGTCACCGGATGGATAAATTCCGTCGCTGAGAAAGAAAATGTCGACTGCGTTCTGATCCTTGGTGACATAACGGACTTCGGTCCGGACTGGGTCGCCGAGAAGATACTCAGCTCCATCAAAAGGAAAGTATACGCTTTGCCCGGGAACTGCGATCCCCTTTCTATTCCGGGGACATTGTCCAGTTTTGCGATCAACATGCACGGCAAGACCACGGTCCTGGACAAATTCCATGTTGCCGGCCTGGGAGGTTCTAACCCCACCCCCTTCGGCACCCCCTTTGAGCTGGAAGAAGAGGTCATCTACAAGATGCTCAAACCGATATCGAAGGAAGGGATGATACTTATGGTCCACGCTCCGCCGTACGGGATCAACGACAAAGCACCCTCGGGAGTAAGCGTCGGCAGCAAATCCATACTGAGGATAGTGAACGAGTTCAAACCCATACTCGTGCTGAGCGGCCACATGCACGAAAGCCGCGGCATCGAATGTGTGAACGGGACAACATTCGTCAACCCCGGCCCGGCGAGGGATAACCTGTATGCGCTGATCGAGATCGATAAAAGCGGTACGGTCAAGGCGGAGCTGTTCAAAGCGGGAGAATGAGGCCGAACGGCTTTCCGATGGCGGACGTCAGACGTCCCAGATGACATTCATCGTCTTCAGTATCATGTAGACGTTTGAGAATATGATGTACCCGAAGCAGATGGAGACGGGGAGAATGTTCGGATCGATCCCCGCTTCGAGTCCTATTGTATAAGACGTCATGTACCCGTACATTCCCAGGAAGAATGCCACCAACGACATGCCCAGCGTCACTGCGACATCCCTCTTCACGCTGATCGTCTTGAGATAGGCCTCGATCTCTTTGTCGCTCGTTCCCAGCCCTTTCACGAACTCAAGGAGTTCGTCCCTCGACATGCTCTCAACGGCCTGGTCCTCCTCCATGATCCTTTCGATGGTGGCAGGCATGGGTTTCTTCCCGAAATGAGGGTGCAGGACATGTACTATCAGATACACCCCGATTATTGCAAAGGTAAGGGACATCAGAATGGAGAACATGCCCTCCAGAGCATTTGGAAGGTCTCCGTGCGCATTGTAGAGCTTCCAGATGTTCTTATCGAACACTATGCCGAGGATCGCCGCAAATGCGACGGCTATCCCTATGTATTTGATGCGGCTGACTGACCTCATCAGCCTTCCGCTTTTTGTATGCGGATCAGGAGATATCCTGAACATTCTCTTCAATATCTCCGATGAACCGCGGCTCTTTCTCGGCACGTTCTCATAATCCGTTATTTGCTTAAAAATGATGGGCTTTGCGGGTGCCGTTACGTCGAGTTTCGAAACGGTTTTTTGAAGAATGATCATTTCTCTTTGTTTGCAACGGCAATTGTCCTTCGGACGAAAGAAAAGAGTGTCGGCAGATTGCAGAAGGGCGTCTTCCTTGTCGTACATATTTTCTTAAATTTGCCCATAAAGTCGTGCATATTTTCTTAGTTCTTCCTGCAAAAATCGTACATTTTTTCTTAAATTTGCCCATAAAGTCGTACATATTTTCTTAGTTTTTCCTGAAAAAGTCGTGCATATTTTCTTAAAATCCGATAATTCTTCAGAGAATGAATAATTGATCTCCAACTATTCTCCGAAAAATTTTCGCAGAAATGTCCGAATGACCTCCAGTCACAAAGCAAATGAGAAAGTTCCATCCACAGAGGGAGAGAGAATTTACCGATCCGGCCTCAAATATGTTTTCCGGCTGCAGCGGTTTTCATTGCCCTATAAAGATGATAGAAAAAAGGTTTATATACGGAACCGTAATTGGCAGACCGATACCAATGGCATTGTGGCAGGGAAAATCAAAAAGGAAACCCAGCGGAGGCAGGCGTGTCTTCAGCAGGGGCAAGAGGAAGTTCGAGATCAGCAGGGAGAAACAATATACGAAAGTAGGAAAACAATCCCTGAAACACTACCGCGGACGCGGGGCCAGCTCCAAAACTTGTATGCTCGTCGCCGAATACGCAAACGTGGTGGACAAAAAGACCAACACAGTCCAGAAGTCGAAGATCCTCAACGTTACGGTCAACCCTGCAGACCCCAACTACGTTCAGCGTAACATTCTCAACAAAGGCGCCAGGATCAAGACGGAACTCGGAGATGCCATCGTCACCTCCAGGCCCGGACAGGACGGAGCGATAAACGCCGTTCTCGTAGAGAGCTGAACGCATTCCCTCGTTCATCTCCCAGGCAACTTCTTTAAATCTTTTCTGTATTAAGATAGTGATAAACATGGCGTACGATGCGGATACGGCGATCACTTTATGGCCCGAGTATTTCGATGTCAACAGGACCAGAGCGATGGGGAGAAGGCTCCCCAAGAACCTTTGCGTCAAGGACCCGGACATCGATATCATAGCGAAAGGCGCGCTGATATTGGATCTGGAATATGAGGTGTACGAGAACAAGGCGTACCCTTCGAACTGGGCCGCCAAACGCGGCTGCGTCAAGGTCGAGAGAGGAAAACTCTCCAAGACGGAACTCCTGCCAAAGATCGCGGAGATCCTTGTCAAGAACCAGAAGAAATGATCACTTCCTTGGATTCCTCGGTCATCGACGCCAATTCCGAGGCCGTGGGCGTCGGGGTACCGGTTCTCATGAACAATGCCGGTAAGGCCGTATCCTCTGTTCTGACGGAAAGGTTCCCCGGCAAAAGGATAGCTTTCATATGCGGCAGCGGCAACAACGGCGGGGACGGGATCGCGGCCGCGGGGATGATGGATCCCGACAACATTACCGTATATCTTCTGAGACCGAAAAGCTCCATAAGATCGGATTTCGTTAAAAGGATCCTGTCCGAACTGAAATGCCGGATCGAGGACTTCTCCGAATTCGAAGAGGACGGATATGACGTTATCGTCGACTGTGCGCTCGGTACGGGGATGTCCGGAGAGGTCAGGCCGCCATACGATGGGTTTATTAGAATGGCAAACGGATTCAAGGGGTACGTGGTGTCAGTGGACGTGCCGTCAGGCCTGGGAACCTCACTGCCGTTAAGGCCGCACATGACCATAACGCTGCACGACGAAAAAGAAGGCATGGATCGTGAGAACTCAGGAGAGATCATTGTGAAAGATATCGGCATCCCGAAAGAAGCGTACGAGAACGTGGGCCCGGGAGATATGCTCAGATACCCTATTCCGAAAGAGGACAGCCATAAAGGCGATAACGGGAAGCTGCTCATAATCGGCGGCGGGCCGTATTACGGTGCGCCGGCGATGTCCGCTCTCGCCGCCATGAGGGTCGGTGCAGATATCGTGAGAGTTGCCGTCCCCGAGAACTGCTCGCATACCGTTGCATCATTCTCTCCTGTCATGATGATCAGCAGCCTGCCCGGAGACTCGCTGAGATCGGAGCATCTGCCCCTTTTGCTGAAACTGTCCCAGCAGCATGACGCGGTTCTTATCGGACCCGGAATAGGCATATCGGATGGAACGGCCGCAACGGTAAGAAAGTTTGTCAAGGAATGCGGCGCGCCGGTCGTCATCGATGCCGACGGTCTCTCCGCACTGGGAACCGGTTTCGTATCAAACGGGAAAGCGGTACTCACTCCCCATCACAAGGAATTCGAAAAGTTGGGAGGTGATCCGATGGGTGCGGGCGATCCCGTCAAAGAGATGGCGAAGAGAACGAACTCCGTCATCCTGCTCAAAGGCAGAACAGATAAGATATCGGACGGAGAAAGAACAAGATCCAACCTCACCGGCAGCCCGGGCATG
Source organism: Methanomassiliicoccaceae archaeon (assembly GCA_009778575.1). Classification (GTDB taxonomy): domain Archaea; phylum Thermoplasmatota; class Thermoplasmata; order Methanomassiliicoccales; family Methanomethylophilaceae; genus Methanoplasma. The sequence continues at coordinate 35,048 of WRJJ01000004.1, read as the reverse complement.
ACCGGTGCCGGCACCGGGGACGTATTGTCAGGAATTGTCGCCGGGCTCCTGTCCAAAGGGATGAGCTGTTTCGACGCTGCCGCGTTAGGCGCTTTCATTTCCGGTAGAGCTGGAGAATATGCGTTCAAAGAACTATCCTATGGTATGACGGCGGTAGACGTCATAGAAGCGATACCGAAAGTGCTCAAAGAGTACCTAAGGTGATGAAATGGATCTGCAGCCCGTCCACGGCATTCCTGCCCTGAGGGCCGATGAATATCTTGTGATCGGGGACCTCCACATCGGGATCGAGTCCCATTGGAGGTCCAAAGGGTTCCATGTCACTTCACGAACGGATGATATGTTCGATTCGGTCATCAAAGCGGCGGACGATACCGCAAGCAGGCTCATCGTGTTGGGTGATGTGAAAGACTCCGTCCCCGGATCGACAAAACAGGAATACAAAGAGATACCGGTGTTCTTCGAAAGACTGCTGGAACGTTTTGATTCCGTTGAAGTTGTGAGGGGGAACCATGACACCAACATAGAGGAGTTCCTTCCGGGCCACGTTCGAATACGGTCCGCCTCCGGAATAAGGATAGAGGATGTCGGATTCGCGCATGGGCATACTTGGCCTTCGGAGACCGTCATGTGCGCGGAGACCTTGGTAATGGCCCACGACCATCCGGCAATAATGTTCAGGGACGGCGTAGGGAGACAGGTGAACGAACCATGCTGGGTAAGAGGGAGGTTCAGAGACATCCCATCGGAAAGGTACGAGAGCCTGCCTGAAAATTTTGTGATAATGCCCGCTTTCAACAGGATGCTGGGGGGTTCCCCTGTGAACATCACGGGGGAAGCTCTTCTCGGACCGATAATGGGCGGAGATCTTCTTGATCTTGAGAATGCCACCGTGCATCTGCTTGACGGCCTGGATCTCGGAAAACTTTCCGGACTTATGCTTTCAGGCGGCGGACGTCAAAGAAGGGGGAGAAAGGCACTGCTCCAAAATGTCGAGTGAGGGTGCGGGTTCTCCTCTTTTATCGGTTTATACATTATGCGTCCTTTTTTTATATATTTAATATCTATGTGTAAATATAATTTATACTTTACATAGTACTTTCTTCCATAAAGCTAATTAGGGCCATCGGATTTATCCTGACACGAATTGCAGGAAACGATACAGGAGTTCAGGATAAAAGAGGCATATTAAATGAAAACTGTCACTATCAAAAATAAAAATACAAGAAATAAAGGCATTGCTGCGATAATGCTTACGCTGCTTTTGGGCGTCGCGATAATGTCATTTCTGCCCGGGGACAGCGACGCGGCGCTGCCCGGAGCGAGGAGCCATACCGCAGGTAACGGAGATGTCTTCCTTGGCGGAAACTACATCGAATTGGGATTATCGAAAATGGGATCGTTCGGGTCCATGGGACCGGCACCTGCAGGATTCCACCCGCTTGATTCCCAACACCCGAATCGGATCGGATTTGTTGTGGATGATGACGGATGGGATGTCGGTAATGCTCCCATCACAGGAGACTTCTTCCTTCCCGGCGAACCCGAAGAGCGGTTCGTTCTGGGATACTATTTGGGGGCAACACAGGTGTTGAACCGGGCCGCAGAGGCCGTTGGAAACGCATGGGCCACACCCATAACTCCCTTGGAAACCGTGGACGCATCCGACCTGAGCGGAGGTCTGCTAAAAGCGGTAACGACTGGAATAACAAAAGACAACATAAAACTGACCCAGACCGTATCATTCAAGGTAGACGATAAATTCTTCTGGATATCGGTCGAGATAGAGAACCTGTCCTCAGGAACAGTGACCGACGTGAGATACATGAGGTCTGTGGATCCCGATCAGGATCACTACGGCGCAAACGGAACGTTCGACACATACAATAAAGTGATAAGCAACCCGGCCCCGCCTTACAGCGGCAATCAGGCGGCAATGGTCGCCTCGTACGGGCCGAACAGCTTCGTTCCTTTCTTGTTCGTCAGCTATGACGAAAGGGCGCGCGTATCAGTACTAAGTAGTTTGTATTCAGATTCGCTTTGGTCTCCCAGCATTTGGGCGGAGAATATGGGCGGCCCGACGGTGCCCACAGATAGCAACCTTGCCTTTACCAGTGAAATGCTAGGCGCAGGGAACCTTAACGGCTTCGTCAGGGCTGATGTGGGCATTGCAATAACATTTGCCTTCGGAGACCTCGCCCCCGGCGACAAGGTCTCCCTGGAAATGGCCGCAAGCCTGGACAGCGATCCGCAAGAGACGATCAACGTGGTCAGTGATACGGTCGAGCCTACGGTCTCGCCGGATGTCATCACCGTATCCAACATCAAGCATGACTCGTTGAGACTTAGCTGGAATAAAGCCACAGACAACAAGACCCTGCAGTCGGATCTGATATATTATGTCTATACAAGCGCGAATGATGACATCGACACTGTCGGCGACTGCTTACAGCGCGGCACCCTCCTGAACCCGGGAGGCACGGTGGACATAAGCACAATGCTCTCAGGCGGCCTGCTTCCGTTGACAACGTATTACTACAATGTGGTGGTGGCAGATGAGGCCGGCAACATGGCGGCCTATGCCTCTGTGGGCGCAACGACCCTTGCGCAGGGGAGCGACAGCCCCAGATACACCGTTACTTTGGTCCCGGGGGACGGATACACCTTTACCCCTCTCAGCAAGATGAATGTTGTGCAGAAGGGCGGTTCGTATCCCTTTTCGATCTCAGTGGATGCCGGATATAACCCGTCAACACTTGTCGTAAAAGTGAACGGAACGGCCATTGCAATGACCAACGGTGCCTCCTACACCATTTACAACATCACCAGGGATACGGTCATCACCGCAGAGGTGTCCCCGTTCGCCCACAGGGTGATATTGCCGGATGGTACGGAATACACCATATTCCCCGAGTCATCCACACAGGTCGACCACGGAGGGTCCTTCTCATTCACCATTAAATCCGTGAGGGAAGACGGAGGGACGCCTATCGTGAAGGTTGACGGAATAGTGCTGGAGCAGACCGGCGGCAAGTACGTCATAACCGATATCACCGGCGATGTTGTGGTGACAATCGAGACGGAAGACGATGGAGGTGCGGACATCGTCCTCATCATTGTGATCGTCGTTATCGGATTGGCAGTCATCATTGCGGTGGTCTACTTCATATTCTTCAGAAAGGGTGCGTGAGTCGGACAAACACTTTAGAGGGGTATTCCCCTCTTTTACCTTTATTTTTCATAGTAATAACAGATCAGTGCAAACCACCCGTGCACTGAGCGGTCGGAGCGCTTGTATATGGTAAGATCTCAAAGAGCCACATCAAATAAGGAAATGATAGAAAAAGAATAAAGGGGAGGGGGGCTCCCCTTTTGTTTAAGTTTAAAGGTTCTTTGACACCGTGTCGTACACAGAGCCGTCGGAGTTCCTGATCACTGCCCTCATGGGCATCTGTCCCGGCAGGCTGTGCGTTGCGCACGAGTTGCACGGGTCGTAGACCCTGAACGCCATCTCCACCATGTTCAGCAGGCCCGGCGATATCTCGTAGTTCTTTATCAGGGCCTTTGCGATCTTCATGGTGTCAATGTTCATCGGACCGTTGTTGTTGGTGGTCCCGACGACAAGGTTGCATGCGGTCACGATACCGTTCTCGTCGCAGGTGTAGTCGTGGGTGAGGGTTCCTCTCGGCGCCTCCACGCATCCTACTCCGCGTCCTCCGGGGACTATGTCCTTCTGCTTTATGTTCGGGTCTGTGATGTTCGGGTCGTACGCGTGCTGGTGGACCTTCTCGGCTCCGTAGAGCATCTCGATGATCCTTGCCCAGTGGGTGGCCAGGTTGAAGTGCACCGGTCCCTCCACTCCCAGACTCTTGAAGATCGCCCTGAACTCCTCGAACGCGGCCTGCGCCTTTGGCGTCGATATGCTCTCGGAGACGTTCAGCCTGCCGAGAGGCGTGGCGCGGTACATTCCGCTGTCCGGGCCGGCGACGGGTCCCTTGTATCCGGGCTTCCTCAGGTACGGGAACTTCTCATAGGACCACGGCTCCACCGCCTCGCCGATGTGGTCGAGGTAGTCGAATGCGTTGTATTTGTCCCATTCGTTGCCCTTCTGATCTACGACCCTTACCTTTCCGTCGTGGAACTCAAGCTGGTTCTTGTCGTTGACCAGACCCATGCTGTACAGCTCGCTGTAGTACAGGTCGGTATTCTTTATGATATCCAAGTATTCCTTGTTCTCAAGGACGAGGCTTTTGAAGATGCCCAGAGAGGTCTCCGCGAACGCCACGAGGTTGTCCGCGTATCCCTGGATCTCTTTGACCTCTTCCTTGTTCACGGCCTTGCTGACACCGCCGGGGACTCCCATCACCGGGTGGGTGGCCTTTCCGCCGATTATCGCCTGGATCTTCTGCGCCTGCGCGCGTGCCGTGACGACGGCCGTTCCAAGTTCCAATCCGACGCGTGCGACCACTCCGAGGACGTTCCTCTCCGCTGCCGGAGCGGCCGGTCCGCAGACGAAGTCCGGTCCCGCCAGCGCATAGAAGTGCGCTATGTGGCTGTGCACAAAGTGCGCGTGGTAGAACAGATCCCTCAGGCGGAATGCCGCCTCGGTGGGCTTCGTGTTGTAGCAGCCGTCGATGGCCTTTGTGGAGGCCAGGTGGTGCGCTCCCGGACAAACGCCGCAAAGCCTTGCGGTGATCTGGTTGAGCTCCACTACTTTCCTTCCCACGCAGAATCTCTCGAACCCTCTGACCTCCGGGACCTGCCAGTATGCGTTGCTGACGTTTCCGGAGTCATCAAGGAATATCTCTATCTTTCCGTGACCCTCGAGACGTGTTATCGGGTCAATGGTCACCCTGTTAGAGGTGGCCTTCTTCTTTTCGTCCCATATTACGGGGCCTGTCATCTTACTTACCTCCCTTTTCTACAACCGATCTCTTGATCAGGGACTTGCCCATCGTATACGCGTAGAAGTATCCGAGCGGGTCCTTGACCGTCGACATGATGTCTGCGATCGTTTCTTCCTCCATGGTCGCGTCGTCATCCAGGACGGGGAACATCGAGGCTATGGCCGTAAGGGCGCTGGCTCCCTGCTCTTGGACGGCGACGGTGGGGCCGTAGCATCCGCGGCAGGGCTGTCCCGCCCTTGTGCATCTTGCGTTGCATCCTCCCACTGTGGCGGGTCCGAGACAGAGTATCCCCTGGTCCATCAGGCACAGTTCCGGGTCCACATCTATCTGATGGGGCTCCACGATCTTCGTGATCCTTCTGTTCTCTTTGCGCCTGGGGCACTGCTCGCAGAGGGTCCTCGTCACGACGCCGATGTTCGTCCCCTTGGGGGGCAGGGCGACGCCGTTGTATGCGAAGTCCGCGACAGCTTTCAGCATATAGGAGATCGATTCCTGCAGCGGAGGGCATCCGGGCACGTAGTAGTCCACATCGATGACCTGGTCAAGGGTCTTGACCGTGTCATACAGCACCGGGAGAGTGAGCACGCCCTCGGGCGCGCTGTACTCGAACTGCGGTATGACCGGCGAGTCGCTGTGGTAGTCGGCCTGGAAGTTCGCCGTGGCGGGCGTCTTTCTGTACACGTAGTCGAGGATCTCATCCTTTCCGCCGGGTACCAGGTTGGCAAGGGCGGGGGATCCTCCGAAGCATGCGCATGCTCCGTACGATACCACGATCACCGACTTCTTCCTCAGGAGTCTCACCATGTGCTCGTTCTCCGAGTTCCTGACAGCTCCCGATATTATGGACACGGTGATCGATCCGTCCTCCATCTCCGCTATGTCGTGCTCTTTTCCGTCGGCTGCGATAGGCCACATGACGATGTTCGCCATGTCGCCTATCGTGAGTATCCTCTCGTTCACGTCAAGCAGGGACACATCGCATCCTCCGCATGCCGCCGCCCAGTATATCGCAAGGTTTATCTTGCCGTTGGGGGGCGCTCCGGGAAGGAGGTCTCCGAGGTCGGCCATCTTGAGCTGCGCCGCGGCCACCGACTCGGGGGTCTTTGTCGCGCATGCCGCCTTTTGGGGTGCCGAAGCCTTTGCGGCCTTTGCGGTCGTCTTCGGCGCGTCCTTGGCCTTTTTCTTGAATCTTTCAAAGAATGACATATTACTTCTCCTCCGTTAACGGCGTAGGTCCGAGCGCCTTGATGGTGTCGACGAATTCGGTCAGGGTCTTCTGGAACTTCTCCCCTTCTGAGGCGGAGACCCACTCGAGCTTCAGCCTCTTCGGGTCGAACCCGTACTGTTCAAGCACCATTCTGATCAGCGCTATCCTTCTTCTCGCTCTGTAGTTGCCTCCGATGTAGTGGCAGTCTGCCGGGTGGCAGCCGAGCACTATCACTCCGTCGGCCCCTTTCGCAAGGGACCTGAGTATGAATTCGGGGTCCACTCTTGCGGAGCACATCGTCCTTATGATACGGAAGTTGGGGGGCATCTGAAGTCTTGCCACTCCTGCCCCGTCCGCTCCCGCATAGGAACACCAGTTGCAGCAGAACGCTACTATCTTAGGTTCAAAATCTGACATTTTCCTCACGCTCCCGCCTTGTCGAACAAAGCGTCTATCTCAGCGATGATCTGCTTGTTCCTGAATCCTCTCTGTTCCATGGCGGCTGCCGGGCACGACGCGACGCATGATCCGCATCCCTTGCAGAGTCCGGGGTTCACATTGCTTTTGAGCCTTCCGTCCTCTTCGGCGACAATGGTTATCGCGTTGTAGTCGCAGCATCCCTCGCAAACGCCGCATCCGTCGCACAGGTCGGGGTTGGAGACCGCGACTATGCCTTCGGATATCAGCTTGTCCTTGGAAATGGTGGTCAGCATCCTTGCCGCCGCACCGGATCCCTGAGCTATGCACTCGTCCATGAATTTGGGCCAGTGCGCCGTACCGGCTACATACACTCCCTCGGTGGCGAAGTCCACGGGCCTGAGCTTCTGGTGGGCCTCGAAGAAGAACCCGTCCTTGCTGATCGGGACCTTCACCATCTTTGCGAGCTCTTCCTTCTCCTCACGGAGAGGCGCTATTCCCGCCGCTAGCACCAGTGTGTCCACCGGTATCTCTACGTCCGTCCCGAGTATCGAGTCGTACGCTTTTACCTTGCTTCCGGTAAAGTCTGGAAGAGAGTCGTCCACGCAGTACCTGAGGAACTTGACGCCGAGGCTGGATGCCTTGTTGTAAAGCTCCTCGCGGAATCCGTATGTCCTGATGTCCTTGTGGATTATTGCCACGTTCGCCGTGGGATCCTTCATCTTTATCTGGATCGCATTGCGGAGGGCTCCTGCGCAGCATACGCGGGAGCAGTACTTCACGGAGTCGCTCCTTGAGCCGACGCACTGGATGAAGGCTACGTTCTTTCCGGTGAACTTGCCGCTTGCCAGGGCCTCTTCGGTCTCAATGATGGTCATCACTTTCTTGTCAGAGCCGTAGTTGTACTCGGCAGGCTTGTATTGGGCCGCGCCGGTAGCGAACAGGACCGCGCCGACAGGTATCTCGCCGCATCCGTCCGCGACGATCTTGAAGTTCCCTACAAATCCGGGGATGTCCCTCACGACCGTTCCTTTGTGGACCTTGATCAGCTTGTTGCCCTCGACCTTGGCGATCAGTTCTTTCACGAAGGTAGCGACATCTTTGCCGTCCTCTTTGTGGCGGAACTTGAGCGCGAATCCTCCGAGCTCTTTGCTCTTCTCGAAGATGTGCACAGGTATCCCCTGCGCGGCAATGTCGAGCGCCGCTGTCATTCCGGTTATCCCGCCGCCGATGACGGCCGCAACCTTGGTGACCTGTATCTCGGAACCGACCAGGGGCTCGAGGAGAGCGGCCTTCGCGATGGACATCCTGAGAAGGTCCTTCGCCTTGGTGGTCGCCGCCTCTGCGGCGTGCATGTGGATCCATGAGCACTGGTCGCGGATGTTTGCCATGTTGAAAAGATACTTGTTCAGGCCGCCGTCCCTGCAGGCCTCTCTGAACAGAGGCTCGTGGGTCCTGGGGGTACAGGATGCGACGACGACTCTGTTGAGGTCCTCTTCCTGTATTGCCTTCGATATCTCTTCAAGGCAGTCCTGGGCGCAGGCATACTGCGACTGTTTCGAAAGAACGACGTTCGGAAGCGTCTTTGCGTATTCCGTGACGGCAGGAACATCCACCACCGATCCGATGTTTATGCCGCAGTGGCATACCCATACTCCGATGCGGGGTTCCTTGCCTTCGACGTCCTTCTCCTGGGGATATTCTTTCGGCGCACGGGGAACGAACTTGTCGTCGACGATGTACGCTCCGGCCTTCCCTGCGGATCCGCTTGCCTCCGCAACGGAGGTGGGGATGTCCTTGGGTGCCGCGAAAGCTCCCGTAACGAATACTCCCTCTTTCGTTGTCTCGAGGGGGTTGAAGACCGCGGTCTTACAGAATCCGAACTCGTTGAGTTCGATCCCGAGTATGTTTGCGATCTCTTCCGCTCCCTCCGGCGGGTTGAGCCCGATGGAGAGCACGACGATGTCATACTCGTCCGAGGCGGGGTCGCCGTTGGAACTCGTGAAATTCACTATGAGCTTCTTTGTTTCGGGGTCCTCGTCCACGTTCGATACGCGGGCGGACCTGTGCATCTTTATGCCGTACTCTTTCTGGCCTCTCTCGATGTAGGCCTCGAACTCTTTTCCGTAGGACCTTATGTCCATGAAGAATATGTCCTCCTGAACGTCAAGGTGCTCTTTCGTGATGATCGCCTGCTTTGTGGCATACATGCAGCAGACCGATGAACAATACTTCTTCCATCCGGCCTGCTCGGACCTTGAACCGCAGCACTGTATGAATGCGATCTTCTTGGGCTCCTCTCCGGAGGACGGCACCGTTATGTGGCCTCTCTCGGGGCCCGATGCGCACATCATCCTCTCGAACTCGAGTGCCGTGACCACGTTCTTGAATCTGCCGTAGCCGTACTCGGTCGCGACGTGGGCGTCCCATACCTTGAACCCGGGCGCGGCGATGATCGAGCCCACTTCTATCTGAAGCTCCTCATCCTTTTCCTCGTAGCTGATCGCTTTCTTCTGACAGATCTTCTCGCACACACCGCACTTGCCGGACTGTATCATCCTGCAGTTGGCCGCGTCTATGATAGCGACCCTGGGCACCGCCTGTGCATGGGGGATGTAGATCGCCCTTCTCGTTGTAAGACCATACTCGAACTCATCCGATATCCCTTTTGAGGGACACTTCGCAAGACAGTCGCCGCAGGCTGTACACGATGAAGGATCAACGTACCTCGCCTTTTTCTTGAGCGTGACTTTGAAGTCCCCGGCTTTACCATCCACTTTCAGAACCTCGTGGAAGGTCAGGGTCGTTATGTTCGGATGCCCGATACAATCTGCCATCTTTGGTGAGAGGATACATGCGGAACAGTCGTTTGTCGGGAATGTCTTGTCGAGACGGGACATCGTACCGCCTATCGTGGGGAGCCTCTCCACAAGATAAACGTGTATGTCCCTGTCCGCAAGATCCAACGACGCCTGTATACCCGCGATTCCTCCGCCGATAACTAATGCTGATTTCGTCAAATCCTTGCCTCCGATATACCAATTTGATAATTGGAACAATTGGGGTATTATTTTCTTTATTAAAGCCCTTACTACACAATGGTTAATATATCAGAACGCATTTTAAAAAAATCATTTCCTTAAAATCAAAAACTTTCTCATACAATTTTGGGATTAGCTCTTTTTGATACGACCCAGGCATAATTTCATACTGTTAAAATTGGTATTTTATCAGACGGTAATTCAACTTATTTTTTTGTAGTATAAATGCATAAGAAAATGAAATTCGTATGCATATTACTGACCCTTCCCGACCCTTCACCGGGAAGTATTAAAAGGATAAATTTTATTAACCATGTCATGGACTTAGCAAATACCATTTTTCTTCTGGGTATGCTGTTGATGCTGGTTATACTGATAGCCATTGTATTTGTCGTCCAAGGATATATGGACGCGAAATATGACCTCCGCGGTAAAATAAGGGGCAAACCTCGGAACAAATCTACAACTTTTTTGGATGAAGGGGAGGACGAGAAGAAGTGTGAGATTTGCTACGGAAAGATCGATGCGGACCCCGTCGCGGTATGCGCCTGCGGCAAGATCTTCCATGATGCCTGCGCGAAGCCGACGGGTTCCTGCCCCTACTGCGGAGCGGGGTACGATACCATGGAGGTCAGAGAGCCCGAGAGGACCAGATGCCCCGTGTGCGGAAGATTCCTTAAGGGCAGCATATGCTCGTGCGGCGCTGTGATACCGAGGAAGGACGGCACCATCATCTGCAAATGCGGGAATGAAGTGGATATCGGGAAACCGGTCTGCAAGAAATGCGGCGCCGCGTACGAAACAACGACGATGACAGTATTCAAAGAGCAGAAGTGAGATAGGGAAACGTTTCAAATGGTCGTTAAAGAAAAAAGGGGAAGGTACCGATACGTCGTCTTCAGCGTGTCCCCGGAGATGAGAAAGGAACTGCTGATCAAAAGGCTCAGATCGGTCTGCTCCGGCGACCCGCCGTACATCGTCCAATGCGTTTCCGGAAAGGCGGTGATCCGATGCTCTCCAAAAGACAGGGATGAGATGATCGGTCTCATGTTTCAGGCAGACCCTTCCTCCGTCCCGCTCATGACATCCGGCACCCTCTTCAAGGTCAGGAGCAAATACCCCGAGCTGAAAGCGAAGAAGAAATGACCCCATTTTAAAACCGCGCGTCTGTAAACTAATAAATAGTGCCGCGCGGTTGTCGCTTTTGAAGGAGAAAAAGAATATGCAACCAGGACAAATGGCATATGACAGGGGGATCACTGTGTTCTCCCCTGACGGAAGATTGTTCCAGGTAGAGTACGCACGCGAAGCGGTAAAAAAGGGCACGACCACGATAGGGCTGAAATTCAAGAGCGGGGTCATCCTTATGGTGGACAAAAGACTGTCCAGCAAGCTCGTCGAACCCGGTTCGATCGAGAAGATCTACGACATTGACGATTACATCGGATGCGCAACATCCGGTCTTGTGGCCGATGCCAGGGTCCTTATTGATGAGGCGAGAAGGAACGCGCAGAGGCACAAACTCACTTATGGAGAGAACATTGCGGTGGAGCTTCTTGTCAAGAACGTCTGCGACTACAAACAGAACTATACCCAATACGGCGGCGGACGCCCATTCGGGGTGGCCCTGCTGGTGGCGGGCGTTGACGACCTCGGAGTGCACCTTTACGAAACAGATCCCTCCGGCGCTCTCGTGGCATACAGAGCAACGAGCATCGGCTCCGGAAGGCCTGTGGTGATGGACCTTCTTGAAAGAGAGTTCGCCGACGGCATGTCGTTCGAGGCTGCCGCCAAGCTCGGATTGAAAGCGCTGAGCGCGGCGATCGAGGACAGCCTGTCCGCGGAATCCGTTGAGATAGGGGTCGTGGAAAAAGGAAAGAGATTCAGAAGGCTGGCCGATGCCGAGATCACAAAGCTGATCGGCAAGGCCTGAGCGGCCGGTCCCATGGTCAATCTGGACGACGCCATAATCGCAAGGCTGGAAAGCCACGGCGAGACCTTCGAGATACTTCTTGACCCGGCGGTCATGAACATCCTCAAACAGGGAAAGAAAGTGGATATCACCGAATTCCTTGCAGTGGAGGATGTTTTCAAGAACTCCGGCAAAGGGACCAGGCCCGCCGAGGAGAAGATCAAAGAGGTCTTCGGAACTGATGATATATCGGCGATAGCGCAGAAGATCCTTGAGAAGGGCGAGGTGCAGATGACCTCCGAGCAGCGGAAAGAGATGCTGGAGGCAAAAAGGCACCAGGTCATCACCTATATTTCCGCCAACGCCATAAATCCCCAGACCAAACTCCCGCACCCGTATGTGAGGATCGAACTGGCCTTGGATGAGGCCAAATTCCACGTGGACCCTTTCAGGCCCATCGAGAAAGAGATCGATGAGGCAATGAAGCTGCTCCGTCCGCTGCTCCCGATCCGTTTCGAAAAGAGCAGGATCGCCATCAAACTTAAGGGCGAGGATTACGGCAGATGCTTCGACGAAATGATCCAATACGGGATCATCGAAAGGGAAGAGTGGGCCGCCGACGGATCATGGATAGGATTGATGGAGCTGCCGGCAGGCATGGTGCCCGAGCTTACGGAAAAGCTCAAGCACAAGACCAAAGGGACAGCGTCAATAAAAATGATTTAAAGTATACATTCAAGAGAAGTGATAATAATGCAAAAAAGAAACGCCAGACCCGCACGCGAGATCGTGGTCCCCGGAGACCTGCTGGATGACAGCGGGATGGATGCGGGGAACAACGCATACGTGCTCAATGGCAAAGTGTACGCCGGAGTCTTAGGCGTCAGGAACGCACATAACGACACCGTCGGCGTCATCCCCCTGGGAGGACGCTACATGCCGGTAACAGGCGACACGGTGATCGGGATCATAGAGGACATAGGTCCTTCGAATTGGCTTGTGAACATAAACGCCCCGTATCCCGCGCCGCTGCACGTGAACGAGGTACCGTGGAAGGTCGAGTTCGGTGACACATCGAAGTACCTTAACGTGGGGAACGTGGTCATGCTGAAGGTACTGATGGTGGACGAGAGCAAGAAGATACAGGTCACCATGAAGGATTCGGGACTCAGAAGGATCGAGGGGGGGCAGCTTGTAGAGATGCCCCATTCGAAGGTCTCCAGAGTGATCGGCAAGAGCGGTTCCATGATACAGATGATCAAGAACCTTACTGACTGCCGTATGTTCGTAGGACAGAACGGAAGGATCTGGATCGACGGCGACGAGAACGCTGAGATCGCGGTAGAGGCCGTGAGGATAATCGAGAGAGAGGCGCAGAGCAGCAATCTCACGGAAAGAGTAGAAAACTTTATTAAAAGCAGACTCCCGGAGAAGGAAGAAAACAAAGGGGAGGGATATTGATGAGCGGACAGACCGATATGGTATTAGTAGACAAGAAAGGCATGAGGATCGACGGAAGGAAGGCCGACGAACACAGGCCTGTTCACATTGAGGCCGGAGTACTCAGCAACGCTGACGGCTCCGCATATTTGGAGATAGGAAAGAACAAAGTGCTTGCGGCGGTCTATGGGCCGAGAGAGTGCCACCCAAGGCACCTGCAGGACCCGACCAAAGCGATAATCCAGTGTAAATACAACATGCAGGCGTTCTCCGTCAGCGACAGGAAAAGGCCGGGACCCGACAGAAGGTCGGTGGAAATCTCGAAGATAATCGCCGAGGCCTTGGAGAAAGTGGTCCTGACGGAACTGTATCCCCGTGCGTCGATCGATGTCTACATCGAGATACTGCAGGCGAATGCGGGAACGAGGTGCGCCGGTCTGACCGCCGCCTCGGTCGCGCTTGCGGACGCGGGCATCCCCATGCGGGATATCGTCCCCGCGGTCGCCGCCGGCAAAGCGGACGGCCATGTCCTCTTGGACCTCAACAAAGAAGAGGACAACTTCGGGCAGGCCGATGTCCCCTTGGCGATCGTCCCCTCGACGGACGAGATCGTCCTTCTGCAGATGGACGGCAACATGACCAGAGAAGAGTTCGATAAAGCTATTGACCTGGCCTTCGGTGCCTGCCATGAAATATATGAGAAACAGAAGACCGCTCTGAAAGAGCGCTACGCCGTTACCAAGGAGGATGAGGAAGATGAGTGAGCACGTTGTTTCCGAGATCAAAAGGGACCACATAATGAAGCTCCTCAAAGATGGAAGGAGAGAGGACGGCAGGGGTGTCGATGATATCCGAAAGATCAGCATCGATGCCGGCTGCGTCGAGAGTGCGGACGGCTCCGCAAGGGTCAAGCTCGGAAGGACCGAGGTCATAGCGGGAGTGAAGATCATGCCCGGGACCCCGTTCCCCGATACTCCCAACAGCGGCGTCCTGACCATGGGAGCGGAACTTATCCCAATGGCCCACTCCACGTTCGAGTCCGGGCCTCCGGGAGAGGACGCCATCGAGTTGGCGCGCGTGGTGGACCGCGGCATACGCGAGTCGGGAATGGTGGACGTCAAGCAGCTGTGCATCAAAGAAGGAGAGGAAGTGTGGATGTGCTTCGTCGACATGTACGCCCTGGATTACGACGGGAACCTGTTCGACGCCGCCAACATCGCAGCGGTAAGCGCCCTCAGATCGGCCGTTATCCCGGCCGAGCAATACGGCAGGGGAGAGAACAAACCTCTGCCCGTTACCTGTACGCCGGTCTCCGTTACATCAGTCAAAATAGGAAATGATTTAATACTTGACCCAAATTTCGACGAAGAGATGATATCATCCGCCCGCCTGACCGTCACAACTGACGACGAAGGCAACTTCAGGGCCATGCAGAAGGGAGGGAGGGGTTCGATCACACGCGACGAACTCAGCCTGTGCCTGGACAGGGCCGTCGAGAAGGGAAAGGCCATAAGAGAGATCATCGGGTGATACAAATGGCAAAAGGAACAAAGAAAGCAGGTACGTCCGGAAGGTTCGGCGCCAGATACGGCGTCGTCGTGCGCAACAGGGTAAAGAACATCGAGGCGCACCAGAAGGCAAAACACGAGTGCCCCGTCTGCCACCACATGTCCGTAAAAAGAATAAGTTCGGGGATCTGGGAATGCAGACACTGCGAGACGAAGTTCGCGGCAGAGGCATACAGCCCCAAGACCAAGAAGGACCTGTCGCAGGTATCGGAGCAGTAAGGGATACGAATGTACAGATGCGCAAAATGCAATGAACCCATCAGGAACGTGAACGCTCTGGGACTCCAGTGCGAGAAGTGCGGGTCGAAGATCTTCTTCAAGGACAGACCGAACGTGAAGAAGGTCCTGAAATCCGACTGATATGTTCGCCGCCGAGATCAGGATAACGTCGGATGATGCTGAAAGCGTCATCTCGGCGCTGAGCCCGGAAGCGGGAAGGGAGCTTCCCCGCACAAAGGCCTTCGTCCGGATGGAGAAGGGTGCGGGCGTGATCGAGCTTACCGCCACGGACGCCTCGGCGATGAGGGCAGCGTTGAACTCGTATCTGGAATGCATAAGGATAACCGAGGACATAGGCAGAATAACAAGGTGAAGAGATGAACAATATCAGCCCACAGTTACAGAACCAGATAGCCCAGTTCCAGCAGGTGCAACAGCAGCTGCAGGCAGTATCGACCCAGAAACTGCAGATGGAAGCCCAGAAAAAAGAAGTGGAGAGAACGTCGGCGGAGCTGGCGAAGGCCACCGGCGACGTCTACAAGAGCTCAGGATCGCTGCTCATCAAAGTGGACGACAAGGAAAAGCTGAAGGCAGACCTTGAAGAGTCGCTTGAGACTCTTGAGGTCAGGATCAAAGGCCTTGAGAGGCAGGAGAAGACCCTCCGCGACAAGTACGAATCCCTTCAGGACGCCATCAACAAGGCAGTGGGTCAGGAAGAGGAATAAACACCTTAATAAATATTCAATACCGCAATCCATCCCCTGAGCCTGTCCTGTAAGGTCAGGCCCGTAATGTATCGGGAGATAGGATCATTAACGGATAAGAGGGATGCATGATGGATACACTTGTCGTAAAGGACGTAAGAAAGGTATATGGGGAGATCGAAGCGGTCAAGGGCATTGGCTTCTCAGTGAAAGAAGGAGAGGTCTTCGGCCTCATCGGCCCGAACGGTTCCGGCAAGACCACCACTCTCCGCATGATATCGACCCTTCTGAAACTAACATCCGGAAGCATCACAGTATGCGGCTACGATGTCGCAGAGAAGGCGGACGACGTGAGGAAGGTCATCAGCTACCTCCCCGAGGATGCCGGCGCATACAAAGGCCTTACCGGCAGGGCCTACCTGAAATTCATGGCGGGATTCTTCGCCGCGGGGGAAGAATACGATAAAATGGTCGAGAAAGGGATAGAGATCGCCGACCTGGGCGACCGCATCGATTCCAAGATCGACACTTACAGCAAAGGTATGATGAGAAGGCTTCTGATAGCAAGGGCCATCATGCCGTCCCCGAAGATAGCGATAATGGACGAGGTCACCTCAGGCCTTGACGTGGTCAACGCATATGAGATAAGAGAGGCCATCAGGGGCATTGCGCAAAAAGGAGTGACCGTCCTGCTGTCCTCCCACAACATGTTCGAGGTGGACATACTCTGCGACAGGATCGCGATGATCAACGAAGGGCGCATCGTTCTGACCGGAACGCCCGCCGAACTCAAGGAACAATACGGCGCACCCAATCTGGAAGAAGTGTTCGTAAGGGCGGTGAAAGGATGAACCACCTCCTGAACCTGACCAAAAAAGAGCTCAGGGAGCTCCTGACCCCGAGTTCGGTGATATCGATCTTGGTGATGGTATTCATATTCATGATGATCGGGACGATGGTGGGGAGCGAGATGGACAACGCGACCGCTCCGCCGGTGATCGGCCTGGTGAACGGGGACGAGGGCGGAGAATGGTCCGATTTCGCCATCGAATCCATGTACATTTTCTACGAAGAGACATACAGGGTCCCTCACGGCGAGGCAGTCGGATACATCGTAATGCTTGAAGACCCCGGAGACAGGCTGCTGATAGCAGAAAAGATGATCGAAGAAGGATTGGATACGGCCTTCAGAATAGTGCCGGGATTCACGGACAGCATAAACAACAAAGAGAGGACGCTGATAGAAGAGTACTACATCTTCACCAGCACCGGACTCCTGGGGGCGGCGACCTCGACCGTATCGTCAACGATCATCCCGTTCGTATCGGGATGTATATCGCTGGAGCTTGTCAAAGATGTCACGGACCCCGCAGCGGCAGTATTCATGCTTTATCCCGTTGAGGGGAACTCCTCCCACACATACATCAACGGAGAGATCTATGACGGCGTGACACCTATCGACATATCCACATCCATAATGAGCCAGACAATGTTCGTGCCCATCGTGATAATGATAATCATCATCATGATCGGCAGCATCGTCATATCCTCGATGAGCAGCGAAAAGGAGAACAAGACGCTTGAGACACTCCTCACGATGCCCGTAAAGAGAACGACGATCGTAAGCGGCAAACTGCTCGCATCCGCGATAGCGGGACTCATCTTCGGCATGGCATACATGGTCGGAATGGTGTTCTACATGGGCGGATTCACAGGCAGCATGGGTGGGATCAACCCGCAGGATTACGGTCTCGGCCTGGGAATAACGGACTGGATAATAATAGCGGTCATGATCTTCTTGGCAATATTCAGCGCCCTCGGGCTCTGCATGATCTTAGGAGCATTCACAAAGAACAGCAAAGCTGCGCAGACGATGACGCTGCCCATAAGCGTCCTCGCCATGATACCGATGTTCGTCACCATGTTCTCAAGCTTCAACAGCCTCCCCGGCGTGATACAGGCGATAATGTTCGCCATACCGTTTACCCACCCCATGATGGTCATGAACAACCTTATGTTCGGCGAAACGACCCTGGTCTTTGCCGGCATAGCTTATCTGCTGGTGTTTGCCCTGATAACGATATTCATCACGGTCAGGCTGTATAAGTCCGACATCCTGCTGACGGGTCTGGGCCAGACAAAGGCGGCGAAGAGCGCAAAAGGACTTCTGCAAAAGAGAAAACCACAATGATGAAAGAAGCGGCGGAGTTGTTGAAGACAGATAACAAGGTCATCCTCGTCCACGGGAATGCGGACATGGATGCTGTGGGTTCAGCCTATGCGGTCTCCGTCTGCTTTCCCAGAGGAGATATATTCGCGCCTAACGGCGTCGACAGGATCGCAGGCCTTGTTGCCGAGAAACTCAACATCAGCATCCTCGAAGAATGCGACCTGAGCGAATATGATCTCGTAGTAGTGGTGGACACTTCTTCCCCAGAGCAGCTGAAACCGGGGGCCGAGAACGTGCCGGAAGGGAGCGTGGTCATCGACCATCACATACCCACAGGCAAATGGGAGGGGATGCACTTCTTCTGCGATGACACGAGGGTGTCTTGCTGCGAGATCATCAAGGAAATGATAGAATCCGCCGGGATCGATATACCCAGGAACGTGGCGCTCGCACTGCTGGGAGGTATGCTGACCGACAGCGGCCACTTCCAGTATTCCAACCCCACACTGATGCGGGCGTTCGCAGACCTTCTCGAGAAAAAAGATATACACATTGACGAGGCGTTCAACCTTACCCGGTCGCAGATGACAATGTCCGAAAGGATAGCCGTGCTGAAAGCAACAGGAAGGGTGAAATTCGACTATGTGGGAGATATGATCGTCTCTACCGCATACGGAGGGAGCTTTGAGGCCTCATCCTGCAGAGCGCTCCTTGTTGCGGGGGCGGACGTGGTCTTCGTGGGTTCGCAGAGAGAAGAAGAGTTCAGGATCAGCGCCAGAGCGACACAGGACATCGTTAGGAAAGGGATACACCTGGGCAACCTGGTCGGCGGCATAAGCGGGGAGACGAACACGGACGGCGGCGGCCACGGGGGCGCGGCGGGCCTGTCCGGCAAAGGAGATATCGAAGCCATGCTACACATATGCATGCAAAGGACGATGAATGAGTTCAGAGAGATAAAACGGGCTCAGCAGAACAACGAGTTCATCTGAGCTTTTCCATATTATCAAACAGCTGCCTCATTGCCGCATAGTTGTCCGGGTTCTTCTCAAAATATTCCCTGACGGGACCCAATATCTTTGCCAAAGAATCAGCCGCGCCGTTCTTCAGGTCAAGGGGGAAGAGCGAACCGGAAAAGTACGAGTCCGACAGATCCTCATAGCAGGAGAAGGAAACATCCCCTCCGAACTTTTCCGGCCTTGAAATGTCCATCATGCCGAGACGCGGGAATATGATGTACCTGCAAAGCATGAGTACGGGGTTCTCGCCCTCTTTCTCTTTTTCCGGTGGGCAGAACGCTTTCTTCATCTTGCTCTTGATGGCCTCGTCATCATCGTGTATGTTTATGCTGCTCCCGGGATCGCTCTTGGACATCTTTGCAGAGGCGGGGTCCATCCTGTTCCCGCCCTTCAGCCCGGGCAGGAGCGGTGTGTGAAGCGCGACGGGTTTTCTCCACCCGAGTTTCTCCGCCGCATCTCTGGCAAGCATGTGCGCCCTCCTTTGGTCCATTCCCGCATAGGCCAGGTCGATGTCCATGCAGAAGATGTCCGTAGCCTGCAGTATCGGATAGATGAGTTTGGAGAAATCCACTTCGGCCTCGTCCTCGGAGCGGCCCATTATGGTCATCGCCCTTTTTACTCTGGACAAGGTTGTCGCCTTTGCGACCTTTATCACTTTTTCCCAGTAGTCTATGTCGCTCAGTATCTCGCTTGCGTAGACGAATCTGACCCCTTTATCCGGGACCCCGAGGGCTTTGAAGCAATCCTCCATGTATCCGGCGCATATCCTTATGTTATCGAGATCGCCGCCGAGTTTATCGTTTATGTATGCGTGCCAGTCCGCCCAGAACACTATTACTTCGAACCCCGCATCCGCAAGGTCCTTGATCTTGGACGTCACCAGCGCCCATCCCAGGTGAACAAGACCCGACGGCTCGAATCCGATATATGCTCTGGGCGTCTCTTTCTTTGAAAGAAGCTCCCTAAGTTCTTCCTTCGTGACAATCTCCTCGGCATTCCTGGTAATCGTGGCCATTCTCTGTTCAATATCCATGGGATCAAATCGTTATTATCGGGATTTTATAAAAATGTCACTCGATAGTACCATTAAAAACCGATGCGCCATTATACCATTGATGCATGAAAAGCTGAAGGCCAGCATACTTAGCAGTCCGATCATCGATAAGAACGGGTACCCATATCTGATCCACCCTGTCACCGACGGCATACCGTTCATGGAGCCGGATATTCTGGACGAGGTGATCGATTGGATGGTTGCCGCCTGCAGTTTCGATTGCGACCTGATCGTCGCTCCTGAGTCAATGGGGATCCCCCTTGCTGTCCCCCTTTCGCTCAGACTGCGGATACCATACACAGTGGCAAGGAAAAGATCGTACGGCCTTGAAGGAGAGATCCCCGTTCTTTACAGGACAGGATACTCTGAGAGAAGTATCTACATCAACGGCCTGAAAAAAGGGGACGGGGTCGTCATCGTGGACGATATGCTCAGTACCGGAGGCACGCTGTCGGCGCTCACCGGCGCCCTGAAAGAGAACGGAATATCGGTCGAGGACATTCTGGTCATTTTCAACAAATGTTCCAATATAGATGAACTGGGCAGGCGTTTGGGTACCGGCATAAAAAGGATGTTGGACATTTCCTTAGAGAAAGGGACCGTTGTCGTGACGGATCCTTCGAATTAAGCTAACTGTAGTTCTTTGTTTTAAGTGATGGGGGCGGGTTCTCGTGCCGTGGGCCCGGAGATCGTATTTTTTGTACTGGCAGCATGTCTGATAGGCTCTCTTATCGGGACCTTTACCGGAACGGTGCCGGGAATACACGTGAACACTCTAGCATCCATCATGCTTGTGTCCTACCCGGCCATGGAATCCATGGTATCATCATTCACTTCCGTTCAATACGTTCCTATCATCGTGTCGTCCTGCATCATGTCCGCGGCGGTGGTGCATTCGTTCGTCGACTTCGTACCTTCGGTTTTCATTGGCGCGCCGGACCCGGATGAGGTTCTGACCACTCTCCCCGGACACCGGCTTCTGATGCAGGGCCATGGTATGCGCGCGGTCCGCGCCGCGGCCATCGGCAGTGCCGTCGGTGCCGCGTCGGCCATCCTTCTTGCGATACCCATCCAATACCTTATGCTGAACGGACTGGCCGAACAACTTGATCTTTTCACGGTATCTGTTCTCATTTTTACGCTCTCGGCGATCGTCCTGAAAGAAAAAGGCATGAGGAACAAAGTTTGGGCAGCCGTACTTGTGGCGGTCTCCGGGGCCTTGGGCCTCATATGCATGGACCTGCCGATACCTTCCGCAGGAATATTAGGAGAAGGGGCCCTCCTGTTCCCGCTGCTTACCGGGTTGTTCGGTATACCCGCGCTGCTCAGTTCGTTCAAGAACGCTTCAGTACCGAAACAGCTTGACGACGGCATGCCCCCTGTGGACCACATCCCGGGGATCAAAGGCGTTATCATGGGGGCGGTAGCGGGGTGGTTCCCGGGAATAACGGCGACGGCCGGCGCATCCCTGTCCTCCATCTTCATTCCGGAGGATAGGCCGGAGAGATTCATCTCGGTAGTCGCATCCATAGGCACGGTGACGTCCATATTCTCGCTGGTCACCCTATCAGTGTCGGGGAGCGGAAGGTCCGGCACCGTGCTTGTCATCAGAGAGATGATCGGCGACAGCGTGTCGGGGTTCTGTTCGCCCGAGTTCCTTTTGCTGCTCCTCTGCGCCGCGGTCGCATCCTTTCTGGGCTATCACATAACTATAGCCGTGGGAAAGATGATGAGCGGAATGACCGACAGGATCGATTCCGCCCTCCTTAACAAAGCGGTCCTGTGCCTTATTGTACTGCTCGTACTGCTGCTTACGGGGCCGTTCGGTCTGTTGATATTGGCAGTGGCGACAGCCGTAGGGTTGATACCCCTGGATCTGGATATGGGAAGGATCCCTCTCACCGGATGTCTGATGCTCCCGGTCATAATCCACGGGCTGTTCTGACCGCTTTCCGAAATACTTTTTTCGCAGACAGCAGTGGTTTATACTCCTATACTCTCCCATTAATCATGCCGGAGGCCGTCCAAGGAAAGGGGAGCATCGTGCCGATACTCGCAGTGGTAGCCTTTGCCGCACTGATAGACGGTCTGGACGGAAGCATCGTGATCATCGCCCTTCCCACAATGGCGGGAGACTTCGGTACCGACATGGGAACGATCGCCTGGGTGGTGGTGATATACTTTGCCATGCTGGCCGGCCTGCTCATAACATTTGCAAGGGTCGCGAAGAACGGCCTGATAAAAAAGGTCCTATTGATCGGCCTTATCCTTTTCACGGTCAGCTCGCTCTTTTGCGGAATATCTACCAGTTTCGACATGCTGCTCGTATTCAGAGCCGCGCAGGGTATAGGCGCCGCAATGATGGGTGCCGCGGTTCCTATTGTGTGTGTGAAATACCTTCCGCCCTCCAATCTGGGACTTGGGATGGGGGTTGTCACCCTCGGATGCTCGCTCGGTTTTGCACTCGGCCCGGTGCTGGGCGGCGTGATCACCGATCTTATCTCCTGGCACTGGATATTCCTGATCAACGTGCCTATCGGACTGATCGTCATACCCTTGCTCATAAAGGTCATTCCCAAAGATGAGGGGTACAACGGCGAGAGCCTTGACGCCTTCGGCGCCGGCCTGCTTTTCTCCGCGATACTCTGCGGGATCTTGGCGATCGAACTCGGCCCTCGTTCGGACAGCGTTCTTCTGGTTGCGCTGTCCGTTGTCCTTTGCATGACATTCCTTGCCGCTTTCATCATAACGGAGCTTAGAAAGGAAAATCCGCTGCTGAACCTGCGCATATTTCGGAATTGGAGATTCGATTTCGTCCTTGTTGCATATATGCAGTCAAACCTTGTGTATATGGGCCTGTTGTACCTGCTGCCGTTCTACATGAGCGTTTGCATGGGCTTCTCTTCCTTCACAACGGGCATGTACATCCTTATCTCTCCCCTTTTGACGCTGCTGCTGTGTGTTCCGATATCAAGATGGTCGGACCGTACCGAGCGCAGGGCGTTCGCTATAGCTGCATGTTTCACAATGATGGTGAGCTGTCTCATCATGGTGCTCCTCTCTCCCCGGTCCGATACCCTGCCCCTGGTCGCGACCCTCGTATGCATGGGGCTCATGTGGGCCTTGAGCGGAGGGCCCATGGCCAGCCGCATCATTGAGAATGTGGAGAATGAAAGCAAAGAGATGGGCTCTTCGGTGATGACCGAATTCATCTATCTGGGCGGCACCATTGGAACAGCGCTCTTTGCCATGCTCTTCACGGTAGGATCCGGGTCGGGAAACATGATATTCTCTGACCTTCCGCCGGATATTTTCCTTGACGGCTTCGTGTTCGCGATGGCCATAGGTACGGTAATGGCTGCGGTCACCGTCGTCCTTTCTTTCATTGTGAAGGAGTCCAAAGCGTCAAAGGCCTGATGCGGTCAGCCTTCGGCCCTTGTAAAAGCCCTATCCATGAATTTCGCATTGTTGACCAGGAACCTCTCGTGCTTTCCGGACCCCACTTCGCCTGCGGAGTCCCACACCTTGACATCAAAGACCATCCTTGACCTGTCCCTTTCAACGAGCTCCACCCTGCAGAATACCTCCGAACCGATCACCGACGGGGCTGAGTGTTTTATGTCGAGAAGTGAGCCGACCGTGCTCTCCCCCTCTTTGAGCAGGGGCCGGACGCAGTCGGATGCTGTCCTTTCGATGAACAAGATCATTGCGGGCGTTGCCAGGACCTGAAGCGTTCCGCTGCCGCATTTTGCGGCGGTGTCCTTTTCGGTGACCATCATACTTCCTTCGCCGACAATCCTTTCAGAGACCATGCTTGGCCATCAGGCATTGGGTATTAATTCCTTAGGCATGTGACGAATATATTATTAATAAAACCCGATTATGTATTATGGGATTAGAAGACGACCTCTACTTAGAACTTGTAGAACTTAGGGAACATATCAGAGAGGACCGCACGCAATCGACGGGAAGGGCGCCCACTGTATGTACCGACGAAGCGCTCAGGGAGATGGCGCAGAGGGTTCCGACAAAGGCGGATGACTTCGCGGCGATCCCCGGCGTGGGGCAGAGATTCGTTGAGTTGTACGGGGACGAATTCCTTTCCGTGACCAAAAAATACGCCGTCACCGCCGCCAAAGGCTCCAATATGGACAAAGAGGTTGCCCAGACGCTCCGCGAGCTCCAGAAGAAACTTGTGAACATAAGCAGGAACAACCGTCTTCTTTACCTCGGAAAGATCTACAAAAAGAACGCTTTCGATCTTACCTCCGTACCTGACCTTGATCTAATGGGGCTCCTGTTCGGAAGGAAGAAATCGCTGAAGATATGCGATTCCACAAAAAGCGCCGAGGACATCCGGGTTTTCAAGAGCCTCAACGAGATGATAAGAGAGGTTAACAGGGACATGAGAGACAAAGGTCAATACGACCTTTACATCGGATATCCTTTCGTGGAAGGAAGGCTTCCGGGAGAGGACTTCGATATCCGCGCCCCGCTCGCCCTGTTCCCCGTCATATTGGACAAGGATTCGAAGAGCGTCTCCGTCAGGCTTGACGATTCCAGAGACATCATCTACAACAACTCCCTTCTGCTGGCTTTCATTAAATTCAGCGGCAAGAACCGTCCGCTCCCCCACAACGTCATCGAGGACTGCAGCGGCGAGACCTTCATCACCAATCTTGTAGCATTCTATGAGGAACAGGGGTTCCCGCTCAAAATAGCCTATGGGCTCCCGATACCATTCGTAGACTACAAGGTGGGAGAATTCCCCAAGTACCTCCCCGGCGACCTCCACATGGTGCACAATATCATATTGGGCAAATACCCCTCATATTCCAGCTATATCCAGAAGGACTTCGACGAGCTTCTCGCGGGAAGAGAGATCAACGCCGCCCTCACCAATCTGGTCCAGGATCTGAACAAAGGCGATTTCTATGCGGATATGCCCAGTCCTCTTTCTCTTCCGGCACTGAGGGAGAGAGGGCTTGAGGCCTCGGAGAAGAACCTTACTTACATTAATTCCCTCAACAGCGCCCAAGAGAATGTCATCACCGCGATGGGCAAGGAGGATGAACTCGTCGTCCAAGGTCCTCCCGGAACGGGTAAGTCGCAGGTGATCACGGGGCTGATAACATCGGCCGTGAACGAAGGAAAGACCGTCCTTATGGTCTCTGAGAAAAAGACGGCGCTGGATGTGGTCTATTCCAGATTGGGAACGTTGTCGAAATACTGCCTCATGATCGACGATGTCAACAACAAGGACCTCTTCTACCAGCAGCTGGCAAGGATGCTCGAGACCGTGTCTCCGCGCACCGGCTCCAACCTTGCCGCTCTCTCCGAAAGCATCGACAGAGATGTGGGAGTGCTGTCGAACATATCCGATACGATGTACCACGAAGGGACATTCGGGATAGAGCCGTACAAACTCTACTCAATGGAGAAATGGCTGGATCTCGAAGATAAGATCGATCTCGAGAAGTACAAGATGATCAAAGCGGCTGTGTCCGCAAAGATGCTGGACCTCAAATACAACGATATCAAAGAACTCAACAGAAAGTTCGGCGACAGGGTCCTGATGTCGAACTTCGACGAATACTGCAAATGCATTGAGAAAACGCCGTGGTTCACTTTCATGAAGCCGGACCTCTCCCAGTACAATATCGGCGAGATGAAAGCGGATCTGATGGACCTTGAGAACCAGATGGTGGAGTGGAAGAGCAAAGGGTTCATGTCCAGAATGTTATCCAAAGGCAAGGTCAACAGAGAAGCTACCGTCATGCTCAACAAATACTTCAACTCGTACAATGAAAAGACGGTCCAGATGGTCCTTGACGACCCGAAGAGCGTAATGACCGCTTTGGATGATTACGATCTGTACTCGTCACGAGCCACGGTGTACGACAGGATGAACGAGCGCGAGCGCATCTACGGAAGAGACATCATAACTCTTTCCAAGGACGCCGGCTGGCAGTTCGAAGACAGCAACAGCATGATCCTGAAATATGTGCTGAACTTCCACCTGCAGAAATTCGATGCAGATCACAAATCCCTGCTTCAGGATATCCAGGACTTCGACAGCATCGTGGCCGACATGGACAGGAAGATAGGAGAGAAGAAGAAGCTCACAAGGGACCGCGTGGAAGAAGTTCTGCAAGATAACCTCCGTTACATTACGGAATCCAAGCGCCGCGGGGATATCGTGAGGATCATAGAAGGCAAAAGGAAATGGAGCCTTAACAAATTCATAAACCGCTACGGCCACGAACTGTTCAGAGGAGTGAAGGTCTGGCTTCTCACGCCCGAAGTGGTCTCGGACATAATGCCTCTGGAAATGGGTCTTTTCGACCTTCTGATATTCGATGAGGCTTCGCAGATGTACGTGGAGAAGGGGATACCTTCAATCTACCGCGCCAAGAAAGTGGTGGTTGCGGGGGATCACAAGCAGCTTCGCCCCTCCAACCTCGGCTCGGGGCGCATCGAGTACGGCAATGACGAGGATTACGAAGGAGAGGAGGATGAGGTTTCCGCAGTCCTCGAGGAAGAGAGCCTTCTTGACCTTGCGAGGACCCGCTACGACAACATCCTGCTGAACTTCCACTACCGCTCCAAGTATGAGGAGCTGATAGCATTCTCCAACTACGCTTTCTACGGCGGCAGGCTGTATGTTTCGCCTAATGTGTCCCAGCCGGAGAGGCCTCCGATCGAGGTGCACAAGGTCAGCGGAGAATGGGCGAACAAGGCCAACGTCAAAGAGGCCAGGATCGTGCTGGAACTGCTGAAGGAGTTCTTCAAGACAAGAAAAGAGAACGAGACCATCGGCATAATATCATTCAACGTTTCCCAAAGGGACCTGATAAACGACCTTATCGATGACGAGTCCGCAAAGGACCCCGAGTTTGGAAAGGCAGTCAACCAGGAGATGATGAGGTTCGACAACGGAGAGGATGTGGGCCTGTTCATAAAGAACATCGAGAGCGTTCAAGGGGACGAGAGAGATGTGATCATATTCTCCATCGGTTATGCGAAGAACAAAGAGGGCAAATTGATGCAGAGGTTCGGATGGCTGAATAACAAGGGAGGAGAGAACCGCCTGAACGTGGCGATCAGCCGCGCGAAGAAGAAGATCCATATCGTTTCGTCCTTCGATCCGGAGGAACTCCAGGTGGAGACCGCGAAGAACGATGGGCCGAAGATCCTGAAGAAATACCTCCAGTATGCGGAAGCGATCAGCAACGGGAATAAGGACCTTGCCGCCAGCATCCTCGAGTCCTTCGGCGACAACAGATGGAGGTCCGCGCCTCCGGTCCCCGGCGAGTCGCCCATCACGGAGAAGGTATATAACGCGCTTGTGAGGAAAGGCTACAACGTGGAGAAGGACGTGGGGATAGGAGGATATCAGATCGATCTTGCCATCAAGCAGGACGGCAAATACATACTCGGCATAGAGTGCGACAGCCACATCTACGAGATGTCGGACTCCACAAGAGAAAGGGACTACCACAGGCAGAAGTACCTTGAATCCAGGGGCTGGCACATCCACAGGGTGTGGACGCCGGGCATGTGGAAGAACCCTCAGAAGGAGATCAACAACATCGTCAAGGCGATCGAGCGCGTGTCAGCCCATTAAATAAGTCCGGCTTTCTTGACGGTAAGGGTCCCGGCACCCTTTTTCCATTCTTTCTCATATTCGATGATGGACAGAGGTCTGCTGTGCATAGGCGAGTCCAGCGTCATGCTCTCGTACTCCCCGCCCTCCCCGATCACGCTTATCCCGTGTTTGTTTCTTAACAGCCTTAACTCCTCGGCGGAACGGGCATCGATCTCTCTTCCGAGCCACGACTCGTCGAGGCCTTCGGCATAGCAGCCGACGATGACGGCTCTTATGCCCGCTTCCAAAAGTTCGCTGAGCACCATGTCCTGATCCTTCTTCCAAAGCGGAGCGATGAACATCAGATCAAGTTCCCCGCATACCGCATTCATCCTGTCCCATTGGTAATCGGACCAGACCGCGCCTGCGACAACCCCCTCGATCTCCAGACCGGACAGCGCCTCCTTGAGGCTCCGCATGTCGGCTTCCTCGGAGCCGGATGTCTCTGCGGTAATGAGTTCCATATCCAATGACTCGGACATAAGAGGGACCACGCCTATGTTCGGCACGTGGAATATCCAGGATTCTCCCGCCTTCGGCACGATGCTCACAAGATACGGTATCTCGTGCCCCATCTGCTGTGCCAGATACAAAGCGAGTGTGGAATCCTTTCCTCCAGAATACAGGGCCGCCAAGCGCATATTTTATGAAAAGCGGTCAAGAGTAATTTAAGTTTGCACCGACTTTACGGTACAGCGTACTGCCGGCAGAAAGCAACCCGCGATCTTATTTCTAATCCTTCTGTTCCGTTTTGGCATCAGACGCGCTACGCTTTGACGTTGCATTTTTCTTTTCATTTTTGGGCCGCGGCTCATCGCTGTAGCTTAGTCCTGGCTCCCTTCTTCTGTCAAATAACCCAAACATCACACCAACCTCCATGCGATCAGCAACGCAACCAGCCCTGCAACCAGCAGTATCCCCATCGACCTCAGATACGCCACGAGATTCGAATTATTATACTTTGTTGCTTTGAGCGAAATAATCATTCCATTCACAATATCGATTTCGAGATTATTAATTTCTTCTGTTTTGAGCAGTGTGGCAGCTCCCCTATTATCATTTCCCATGATGATAGTAAATGCCTTCGACATTATGAGAACAACAACCCCCAGTCCGCTGCAGAACAACAGACATGCCAAAGAAAACACAAAGATCCATCCACTTCCATCAAAAGAAGGATTCATGACAATTATCTGAACGAAAAGAACAGAAGCAAAGGCCACCAAAATACCTATGGATTGAAGAATAGAATTCTGACGGTCCGACGCTAGGCCCAACTGCCTTCCGATGTCTTCTTTGATAATAGAAAGGGAAATCCGTTTCCATTTCTCAGCACTGTTTTCAGCGAGGTCGTTAGTCTCTTTTTCAACGCCGCCTGCGTCCTCCTGATGTTGTCTTTCGGCAACGGTTTCATCGACAGGCTCTACGTTGTTCATGCTGCCACTCATTTTTCAAAAAGGCTTTCGTTCGCGATTTGCTTCAAAGTTTTTTCTTTCAACTCTCGCTCATTGCGCGATCTTTCTTTCATGCGCGGAACACTTTTCGAAAGGATTTATAACATGATTACTACAGTTAGCAGTTAGTGTCCAGCCCTTGTATGAAAAAAGATGATAAATCATCATGCCATATGCTAGAAATATTGGAACGAATACAATGACCTCGGGCGGACCTAACCTCAAGAAGATTGTTGCGGAAAAAGCCGTTGACGATCACGTCAAAGACGGAATGATCGTTGGATTAGGTACGGGGTCCACCGCTGAGTATGCGGTGAAAAGGGTCGGTGAGCTTATCGCGAACGGATACGATCTGAAGTGCGTTTCGACATCCCAAAGGACAGAGGATCTGGCACATAGCCTTGGGATCAAAATATACGACCTCAACGACGTTGAGCGCATCGACGTTACCATAGACGGTGCGGACGAGGTGGATCCCTCCAGACAGCTTATCAAAGGCCTCGGCGGCGCCCTTCTGAGAGAGAAGATCGTGGCCGCCGCCACTTTGACGGAGGTCATCATCGTTGACGAGACAAAGATCGTTGACAAGCTCGGCGTGAGAACCCCTTTGCCCGTGGAGGTGGTCCCTTACGGCCACAAGAAGACCGCTTACGCCTTGGAGAGACAGGGGTGCAAAGCAACACTGAGGATGAAAGGCGATGACCCATTCATCACCGATGCGGGCAATTACATTTATGACTGCAAATTCGAATCGATAGACAGCCCTTTCTTCCTTGAATCCCGGATAGATGTTATTCCGGGCGTGGTGGAGAACGGACTGTTCCTCAACACCGCGGATATCGTTCTGATATCGCATCCCGACGGCAGCGTAACGAAGATGGAATGAGTACGCCTTCTATTATAATAGAACAAGAAGGGTGAGGTTTTAATATAACCTCGATAATAGCACGTTCCGATTCAATTCAGGTGATATGAATGAAAATGCCCAGAACTATCAAAACATATTGTCCTTTCTGCAAAACCCACACGGAGCATGATGTGGAAAGGGTCAAAAAGAAAAAGGCCAGCGAGCTGAAATGGGGTCAGAGGAGATTCAGAGAAGCTACCTCCGGATACGGAGGATACCCCAGGCCCAAGCCGAAGGACAGAGAAAAGCCCACCAAAAGGGTGAACATCAGATTCAGATGCGAAACATGCAAGAAAGCGCACTTGACCTCATGTATAAGAGCGAAGAAGTTCGAGCTCACGGAGTGATCCCATGGCAGACGATTTCTTGAAAGTAAAATGCCCCGACTGCGGGAATGAGCAGATAGTGTTCAGAAAAGCAGCCACCAGAGTGAACTGCCACGTATGCGGATCCACCCTTGCAGTGCCCAAAGGCGGCAACGCAGAGATCAAGGGCGAGATCGTTGAGGTAGTCGGCTGATGACAAGGGCCAAAGGCTTTCCCGAGAACGGAGAACTCGTCGTCTGCACCGTAACAAGCGTGAAGAACTTCGGTGCGTTCGTCACTTTGGACGAATATGACGGAAAAGAAGGGTTCGTCCACGTAAGGGATGTAGCCACCGGCTGGGTAAAGTACATCAGGGACTTCATCAGGGAAGGACAGAAGATAGTCTGCAAGGTTCTGGGCGTAGACTCTTCCAAAGGCCACATTGACCTTTCCCTCAAATCGGTCAACGATCACCAAAAAAGAGAGAAGATCCAGCAATGGAAGAACGAGAACAAGGCCGAGAAGCTTGTGGAGATAATTGCAGAGCGCATCTCCATCTCGGTTGATGAGGCGTACGAAATGTTCGCCAAAGACCTTCTCGATGTGTACGAAACGCTTTACGGAGCGTTCGAATCCGCCGTTGCGTATCCGGATGATTTCACGGAGGAATTTTCCGGAGATTGGATAGAGACGTTCATGGAGGTAGCGAAAGAGAATGTTATGCCTCCGTTCGTCGAAATAGACAGCATCCTGGAGATGACCTCTTCGGCGCCTAACGGCATAGAACTTATCAAAAAGGCTCTTGCGGCCGGACTCAAAGCGGCCGAGGGCGAGAACGCGGTGATCTCCTCAATAGGGTCGCCGAGATACAGGGTCGTTGTCACCGCCAGCGAGTACAAGGATGCCGAAGACATCATGAAGAAAGTGACCGCAAAGGTCATGAGCGAATTTACTGCCGCAGGCGGCACCGTCGCCCTCAAGCGCGAGAGTAAGTGAAATGTCATCCTCTCTCAGAAAATGCGCTTCATGCGGAAGATACACTTTGAAAGACGCTTGCCCGTCCTGCGGGTCCGTGGCCGTAAGCCCGGTACCGGCGAAATTCTCGCCTGAGGACCGCTACGGGGAGTACAGAAGGAAAGCCATCGCAGAGGAGTACGGAGAGAATGGAAAGCCTCGTGGTCTATGACAGCAGACCTTCACTGAAGGATCCTCTTTTCATCGAGTGCCTGCCCGGGATAGGGAACGTAGGCAAAACTGCGGGAGACTTCCTGGCAGATTCTCTTAATGCGGAGAGGTTCGCGACAATTTACTCAAAGAATCTTCCCTCCCAGGTTCTTCTCGATGATGATAACGTGATTGAGCTGATGAACAACCAGCTGTGGTATGCGAAGGACGTCAACGGGCAGGACATAATATTCCTGAGGGGGGACTGCCAAGGTTCTACCCAAGAAGGCCAGTTCGAACTTTGCAGGGACATATTGGACATTCTGATGGAATACGGAGTATCGGGGATCATCACCCTCGGAGGATACGGCACGGGTGCGATGGTGGATTCTCCCCGCATATTCGGGGCCGTGACCGACCTTAAGATAAAGAAAGAGTACGTAGGCTACGGAGTGGATTTCCCGCCGGGAGACCCGAACGCCGGCATAATAGGTGCCAGCGGAGTATTCATCGGGCTTGGGAAGATATACGACATACCTTCCATATGCCTAATGGGAGAGACCTCGGGATACTTCATCGACCATAAGAGCGCGATGGGGCTGGTCAATGTGCTGATGAAGAAACTCGGCGTGGAATTGGATATGAAAGAGCTTCAGGACAAGTCTGAGCAGATCGACGAACTCACCGCAAAGGTCAAAGAGATAGAAGGCCGCGGCGATCAGGACCTGGGCTATTTCGGGTGAACTTTTTCCAAGAGATTACATTTAAATAGACTATCCTTTATCCTGTTTTACCCCGCCTAGCTCAGCCTGGCCAGAGCGGCTGACTGTAGAGTGTTCTCGGAGAGATCCGATACAGCCGCTGAAATCAGCAGGTCCCCGGTTCAAATCTGGGGGCGGGGACCATCCATCACTCCCGTGTTATCTGGGTATTCTTGTATGTCTTCGCATTGCATTGATTGAGGAGAACACTTAATAAGTTGCGTTCATATAGACAAAGAGCGGAAAAACAGCCGTCATTTCAAAGAGGAAGAGCATATGAAAGAGTTCGATGAGTACAAACGTCTTGGCGAACCCGAAAAAAAGGAAAAGAGCGAGATCTGGAGAACGGCAGTGGGCCTTCAGCTTGTGGACGGCCTTACGCCGTCGGATTATCTCATCGAGACGGCAAAACAGAACATTGACGGGGAGATCACCTTCAATGAGGTAAAAGAGCGCCTGAACAGCTATTACAAAGCGAGACCTCTGAAAAACGACGATAATCGCACCGAGGAAGCAGATAAGGTCTCCGCGCGCATTGCGGAGATCCTGTCAGAAAGAACATTCACATTCAGCCCCGCAGAGTACACGACCATCCATAAACGATTATTCGATGGGTTATATGATCATGCAGGCAGGATCAGAGACTACAACATCTCCAAAGCGGAATGGGTGCTCAATGGAGAGACGGTGTTCTATGCAAGCGCGGACAGCATAAGGGCAACATTGGACTACGACTTCTCACAGGAAAAGAGTTATCGGTACGAGGGGTTAAGCAAAGAAGATGTCGCAAAACATATCGCAAGATTCGTTTCGGGGCTGTGGCAGATCCATGCCTTTGGCGAAGGAAATACCAGAACGACCGCCGTCTTTGTCATAAAATATCTGCAGACGTTAGGTTTTGAAGTGACAAACGATATGTTTGCCGAGAGCTCATGGTATTTCAGGAACGCTCTCGTCCGGGCAAATTATAACGATCATAAGAACAAAATATTCTCCACAACAGAATATTTGGACCGCTTTTTCGGTAATCTGCTTTTGGGCGAGAATAATATCCTAAAGAACTGCGAAATGCTTGTCAATGCCCCGAGTAATGAGGGCGGCACTGAGAACTAAGCAGCATCGGATAGAACCCATACTAACGAAAAACACAAGAATCGTTAATAAGAAGAGCATTATTAACGCCAACTTAACAACGCCGCTTTGTTTAGGCCGCTTTTTTCCAGCAGGATTAATTAATCTCATATTCAATGACCTTTCATGGAAAGGTCATCGGTATGGGATCTGCTTCGTGACGGAAAAACAGTGGGACGGGATACTCCCGACCACGATGTCTATGACAAAGCACTGACCGAATGCATCAACAAAAGGCTCGTTTACAACGCATTACCGCTCACTCCCGAAGAACGTACCGCAGTGCTCTCCGACCTTCTGGGTTATCAGGTTGATAAGAATACGAAGGTGGTCCCTCCCTTCCATTGCGACCTTGGACTAAATATCAAACTGGGGAAGAATGTACTGATCAATTACGACTGCATCCTTCTCGATACAGGAGAGATATTCATCGGGGACAATACGCTCATTGGTCCGGGAGTGAAGATCGTTACCGCAAAGCATTCATTGGAGGCCGAGAAAAGAAAAGATTGGTCGGTATCCTGTTCTCCGGTGAAGATAGAGGAAGATGTTTGGATCGGCGCGGGTGCGATCGTCCTTCCGGGTGTGACGATAGGTGCCCGCTCCGTTATCGGAGCGGGGTCCGTCGTCACGAAGGATGTTCCGGCCGATGTTGTTGCTGTTGGTAACCCTGCCAAGGTCGTTAGGTCTCTTTGATCAGAACTCCCTTCTAATAAACGCAAACCATGCCAGTACCATCGATACTGCACTCCATGCAATCATCGTCCCTGCTGCTTTGACCATATCCGGCGCGGAAAAACCGAACTCTGTCAACAAGTGAGAAGGCACTATTGCATTTACTGCCGAATCCAACATGAACCAGGGATCGATCGAAGAAAGAGACATTATTCCTGTAATGATGGGCAGTATCATCCATAGGAGAACAAATGTCAATATTACGCATGTGCTTCCTTTTTTCATGACCGAGCTTATGAACACTACAACGCTCGAGGTAGCCACAATGTACAGGACAGCCATGCCCATCGACTCAAAGAGCTGAATAGTTATGGCTTCTCCGTATACCAAAGCCACCACGAACGTGCATATGTAGAACAATACTATTACAACTGTTTCCAGCACAATGCACCCTATCACTTTTCCGATGAATATCGAGGTCTTCTTTATTGGCCTTGTGAACAGTATCAGGGCGGTCCTTTCTTCAAACTCCGAGACTATCACAACCGATGCAAAGAGAGTTGCCGATAACAGGACCAAAAAGGAGACGAATTGGAGGTGCAGCGCAATCGCACTGCCAAGAATCTCTATGATGTCCTCATCCATAGCGTGTTTCACTATGTACGGGAGGAACGTTACCAGCGAGAATACGACGATGGTTATCACAACGAATAATGCGAACCTTTTTCCGCGGAGGAACTTGCGCATCTCGTTTTTGGCAACCACGTAAGCTTGCCTGAGGTCGTCTGTTTCGAAATACATCATCTCGACTCCTTTATCAAGTTCAGATATGTACTCTCAAGAGCATCCTCTTCGCTCAGAGCATATGCCCCTATATTCAGAGTACCGATGTCATTGAAGAACCTTACACACACATCTATGCCGCCGTTAATTGTGACCTCTATCTCGTTACCGTATCTCTCGGCCGAAACAACGTTTTCCAACCCCTCGATCTTGGATGTCATTTCTTTATTCGGCACACTATCTACCTTCACTGTCATTCTCCTTCTGCCGTCGGCTTTTCCGATGATACTCATGTCATCCTGGAGGATCATCTTCCCATGGTTGATCAGTGCGATCCTGTCGCAAAGGTCGCTTACTTCATGCAGCACGTGGGAGCTCATTATCACGGTGAGGTCATTCGAATCGTTCCTGAGGTTCTTCAGGATCTCTCTCATCTCCGCCTGACCCCTCGGGTCAAGACCTGAAGTGGGCTCATCTAGGATTATGACACTCGGGCCGTTCATGAGAGCTTGACCGATCGCTATCCTCTGCCTCATTCCCTTTGAGAACGTTCCCAGCCTCT
>WRJJ01000003.1 GCA_009778575.1 Methanomassiliicoccaceae archaeon | reverse complement strand
AACGCCTGTGCGTTCCTGCCTTCGCGAAGACACGAAACGGCTAGAGTAAGTTTGCTCATGTCAGGCCGCGAGGGCAAACTGGAGATATTATCGTTGAAACTCATGCGATGTACCTCTCCTGAAATCTTATGACGATGATGTTATTAATAAATGGTGTCAGGCAACATGCCTTTGAGGGATCATTCATCGCCGTATCCATGGGCCCACTCAGATCCTCTTCACATTTTGCCGAGCAGCAGTTTGACAAGCGGCTCGTTGTCCTTTTCGGTTGCGATGTCCAGCGCGGTCTGTTTGGCGTTGTTCACCGCTTTTGCGTCCGCGCCGAACTCCAGAAGCATTTCGCACAGCGACTTTGCGCCTTTCTTATCGAAGTTTCGAGCTGCATAATGCAGTGCGGTGTCCCCTTTCTTATCAGCGAATGTAACGTCGGCTCCGCGTTCCAACAGATCGATCTGAATGTTCTCCATTATCTCAAAGTTCTTTGCGGAAGCGTTCATGAGGGCGGTCTCGCCGAACCTGTTGGGAAGATTCACATCCGGATCATGCCTTAGTACAGCATCCAAAATATCTTTTTTCAGTTCCTTCTTGCCGTGCGCTGCGCCCCATACGGCCCTGCATGCCAGGATCAGCAGGGTGTCGCCATCATCATTGACAGAGAGATTGATGTTCATCCCCGCGTTGAAAAGGTCTTTGAACATTCTCTGGATCCGCTTTTCCTCGTATACTTTATTGGAAAGCGCAGAGGACAGGTCCGCGGCCAGATAACTTATCGCCGCCCTGCCGTTCCCGTCTTTGTACGACGGGTCCGCCCCGCAGCTCAGCAGGGCCTCTGCGGAATCCGCTTTCATGTGCGCATAGGCAATTGCGAGGGCGGTGCAGCCGCCGAACTTGCTCTTATCGCCGTCTTTCAGGCCGTTCAGGTCTGCGCCTGTTGCCACGATCGCTTTGATGGCCTCCACATCGCCTTTTTCCGCCGCCTGATGGAGGGTCATCCCGCCTATGGTCAGGACGGATTCGTCCGCATCATCGGTAAGCGAGCCGGAGAGATAGGCGGCGATCTTCTTTGCGTTGCTATGTATTGCAATATCCAGGGCAGACTTCCCTTCTGTGTTCTTTTCGTTTATGTCCACCCCTCCTTCTGCAAAGGCCTTTACGGTGAGGAAATACCCCTCTATCTCTGCGACCGCCTTATCGTACTCCTGTTGGGCGTAACTCACGGTAATGAACATATTTCTCTCTGCATACTGGACTATCTGCTCTTCGGTCTTGTTCTGATCTTTGAGTCTGTCTCTGATCTCCTCGTATTCTTTCATGGCCCGGTCCAAGTCCCTTTTTCTGTATTCGAGGCTGTTCAGCCTGTTTCGGACGTGCTCGCATGCAATGTGTATGCCGGTGTTGCCTTTCCTGTCGGTCATGTTCAATTTCGTGCCGCGGGCGGCCATCACCTCTATCATCTCCCACATGCCGTTCTGGGCGGCATAGAGGTAGCAGGTGATGTTCAACCACTCATCCTTGCGAAGGGCGCTGACCTTATTATCCAGCAACAGCTCCGTCGTTGCCTTGATCGCGCCCTCGGGCTTGATCTTACTGTAACTTTCCTTCTTCTTCGCAAGATAGTGGAGCAGCGTGAAACCTTTATCGCCCGTTGCGGTCGGCGATACGCCTGCCTCAAAGAGCAGGATAAGGGCTTCCGGGTGTGCAAAGTCAGCGGCTAAAAAGGCCAGCTCTTCGCCTAATCCGGGGTTTTCCGCCAAAACAGCTTTGTACACCTCCAGCGCCGCTTCCCTGCCCTTCATATCATATGCATCTTTCACGTGATAACCATGCATTGCTCATTCCTCTCGAACCGTCCGTAGAGGTGTTATGTTATTCATAAATAGTGCCGACCGTCTCCCGGCAAACGGTTTGTTTTGTGCGTCCGGATGGATTGTTTAAATACAACTAATGCAATAACCATTAGTTAGTAACTATAAGTTAACAACCATGTGATAATATGAGTGACATTGATACCATCCTGTCCGTCATCGAGAACCCCACAAGGCGAAGGATACTGACGGCTCTCGTAAGAGAGCCGCACTATCCTTTGCAGCTCTCAAAGGAACTTGGAGTGAGCCCGCAGGCGATAATGAAGAATCTGGATATTCTTGAGAAAAGCGGGCTGGTGGAGAGTTGGAGGGAAAGCAGCGACAGGGGGCCTTTCAAAATTGTTTACCGGCTCACCTCAGAGTTCACGCTGACCATCGATCTGCGCGACGGCATGTTCATGGCAACCCTTTCTGAGCCGGAGAGCGCAGAGGCGGCCGCAGAGAGCATGGGATCAGGGTTCGAAGCGGTAAGGGAGAGCCTGTCCGAGATAGACAGACACATACGCGAATTTGACAAGATGAGAGAGGAACTCATCAAAGAGCGCAACCTGATGATCCGCTCTTTCATGAACTGCCCTGCCGCCAGCGGGTTGGACTATCTTGAGAGGTGCATGCTCTATGAGATGCTGAATTCGCCGGGCCACGATGTGGGGGAGGTCTCCCGCGATCTGGGTGTAAGAGAGGACATCATGAGAAAGATACTGAAAGATATTGAGGACGAGTACAAAGGAACGGAGGTGACGGAAGATGAGTGAAGATAAAGCGATA
Source organism: Methanomassiliicoccaceae archaeon (assembly GCA_009778575.1). GTDB lineage: Archaea > Thermoplasmatota > Thermoplasmata > Methanomassiliicoccales > Methanomethylophilaceae > Methanoplasma. The sequence goes on along the minus strand of WRJJ01000003.1, from coordinate 62,140 downwards.
AAGGTCGCGGAGTTGAAGCCCGGAGAAACGGGGAAAGGCATAGCAAGACTTGACCCTGCCCTGATGGACATATTTGGATTCAAAACAGGCGACATCATACAGATTAACGGTACGAAGAAGACGGTCGTAAAGCTCCTGCGGGGGATCCCGGAAGATGCGAACCGCGGAATAATAAGGATAGACGGTTCCACAAGACGTAACGCTGGCACTTCGATAGACGAACGCGTCGGGATAAAGAAGATAATAGCAAAGAACGCAGAGAAGATCACCTTCTCGCCGACGGAGGAACTGAGGCTTCAGAACGGAGAGGAGTACCTCGCCAAGGTAACGGAGGGAAGGGTGTTCGCGAGGGGGGACGTTCTAACGCTCAATGTCATGGGGAACAAGATAGACCTTGTCGTGACCTCATTCTCTCCCTCCGGCGAGGCCGTCATGATGACGGCCGAGACGAACGTGAAGATCACGGAGAAACCCGTCTCGATGACCGACATGGAGATCCCCAAGGTCTCATACGACGACCTTGGCGGGCTGAGTAATGAAGTAGCGAAGATCAGAGAGATGATCGAGCTGCCCCTCAGGCACCCCGAGTTGTTCAAAAGGCTGGGCGTAGAGGCCCCGAAGGGGGTCCTTCTGCACGGCCCGCCCGGGACCGGCAAGACAATGCTCGCCAAAGCGGTCGCCGGAGAGACCAGCAGCAATTTCATATCCCTCGGCGGCCCGGAGATAATGAGCAAGTTCTACGGAGAGTCAGAGGGCAAGCTCAGAGAGATATTCAAAGAGGCGGAAGAGAACGCTCCCAGCATCATCTTCATTGATGAGATAGACTCAATAGCTCCTAAGAGGAATGAGGTCACGGGCGAGGCGGAGAGGCGCATTGTCGCACAGCTGCTCTCGTTGATGGACGGCATGAACACCAGAGGGAAAGTGGTGGTGATAGGTGCCACCAACCGGCCCAATTCGATCGATGAGGCCCTCAGGAGGCCCGGAAGGTTCGACAGGGAGATAGAGATCGGGATACCCGACAGGGACGGGAGATTGGAGATATTACAGATACACACAAGAGGCATGCCCCTTTCGGACGATGTCAACCTGAACAAACTTGCAGACCGTACCCACGGCTACGCCGGAGCCGATATCTCCGCCCTTTGCAAAGAAGCGGCCATGGCCGCCTTGAGGCGCGTGCTCCCGCAGGTGGACCTTGAAACGGATGAGATACCGGTCGATATACTGGAAAAGATCTCCGTGACGAAGGACGATTTCAAAGAGGCGCTGAAGGACCTTCAGCCCTCGGCCCTGAGAGAGGTGCTGATCGAGAAACCCGACGTGAAGTGGGAGGACATCGGTGCGCTGGAGTCTGCAAAGCAGGAGTTGAAGGAAGCGGTGGAATGGCCGCTGAAATTCGGCAAGGTGTTCGAGCATATGAACGCCAAGCCTCCGAAAGGCATACTGCTGTACGGCCCTCCCGGCACCGGAAAGACCATGCTCGCAAAGGCCGTGGCCACCGAATCCGAAGCGAACTTCATCGCGGTAAAAGGACCAGAGTTCCTGAGCAAGTGGGTCGGAGAATCCGAGAAGGCCGTGAGGGAGACATTCAGAAAGGCCAGGCAGGCGTCGCCCTGCGTCATCTTCATGGACGAGATAGACTCCATTGTGCCGGAAAGAGGATTCGGCGGGGACAGCAACGTCACGGAAAGGGTCATATCCCAGATGCTGACAGAACTCGACGGGCTGGAGTCCCTGAACGATGTGGTGGTGATCGCCACCACCAACCGCCCCGATATAATGGATCAGGCGCTGCTCAGGCCGGGAAGATTTGACAAGAGCATTTTCATCGGGCCGCCTGACCGGGAGTCAAGGATCTCCATCTTCGGCATACACACCAAAGAAAAACCTCTCGCGGACGATGTGAGCATTGACGGACTGGCGGACAAGACCGAAGGATGCACGGGCGCGGACATAGCTGCCATTTGCAACGAAGCGGTGATGACGGCCGTAAGGCGCCTCGTCAAGCCCGGGAAGGTCCCCGAAGACGAAGAGATAAAGAACTGCAAAGTGGAAATGAAGGATTTCGTCTCGGCAGTTGACAAGTTCGGGCCGCAGGTGGCCCAAAAACTCAAAGAGTACGGATATCAGGCTACGGGAGGGAACATGGATGGATACAGATGACGTGTGGGGCGGCCTCTTCGGAGAAGACCTCGAATCACTGGCAAAGCGGCTGGAGAAGATGTTCTCCGATATGGAGAGCCTCCGGGGAACGGATATCAAGGCCTACGGCTACGTCATGTATCGGGACTCCGCCGGCAACAGGTATGTGAAGGAGTACGGGAACCTCTTGGATCGGCCAGAGGACGTTGCCGAAGAGCCGCTGATCGATGTCAGCCTGGAACACGGCGCGGTAAGGGTCACGGTCGAGATCCCGGGCGTTTCCATGGAGGATATTGAGATAGGAGGAACAAAGAGCACCCTTTCCATAAGCACCGACAGCGGCAGCAGGAAGTTCTCCAGGGTGCTGGCTCTTCCGTGCGACGTGGATCCCGATTCCGCGAAGGCCGAATACAACAACGGGATCCTGGAAGTGCTGCTCACTCCGGCAGACACTCCCCTATCCAAGAAATGGATCGGCGTCCAGTGAGCCCACATGGGCGGCATAAACGCTTTGCCAAAATTTTTTGTCTTTGCGGGTGATCCTGCGCACACTGCTTTCACTAAGACCTGAGCGCAAAGCTTTTCACATATTATTGTTAAAGTATCTTTTTATATAGAAGAACAACCTCTTTCTAGATTAATGAGCAGAGAGGACCTTATCAACACAACCAGAGCCATACTGGCAAAGGCGGGGTTCGACATATCCTCATCCCTTAATCTTCGCAGCGTATGCTTTGACATTGTCGGAAGGAAGGATGACACACTGCTCATTGTCAAGGTCCTAAGCAACGTAGATGCGTTCTCAAGAGAGAACGCTGAGGACATGAAGGTCCTTGCCGATGTTCTCAAAGCGACACCGCTGCTCATAGGCGAAACGTCCAGTTCCGGGACCCTCGAAGCCGGCATTGTGTATTCCAGGTTCAAGATCCCGATAATATCTAACGAGACCCTCGGCGAGCATCTTCTGGAGGAGGTCCCTCCCTTCATCTTCGCCGCGCCCGGCGGCCTGTACGTCAAGATCGACGGCGAACTGCTGAGAAAGATCAGAGAGGACAGTGGAATAAGCCTCGGCACGCTGGCAGAGACCACGGGGGTCTCCAGACGTACGATCCAGATGTACGAATCCGGGATGGGGGCCATGATCGATGCCGCAATAAGGCTCGAAGAGTTCCTGCAGACGCCGATAATAGAGCCTATCGACCCTTTTGATTATAAAAGTAAGAAGAAACCCGAGGAATATGAGGTAAGAGGGGGAGGGAGGACCGAATCGAACGCGTTGAACCGCCTTCTCGATATCGGATTTGCTATCACCCCCGTTACAAAAAGCCCATTTGAGGCCATATCAAGAAGCAGACAGACCATCTTCCTTACCGGGCTGGGCGTCGATGAGGAGAAGCTCATCCAGAAAGCGATGATAGCTTCGGAGATCTCGAAGATCGCCGGCAAGCATTCCCTGATAATCGTTGAAAGGGAACGTTCGGCGGAGAACATCGATTCCACCGCCGTGGTGACGAGCGATGAGCTCAAAAAGATAGACGACCAGGATGCCCTTACCGACCTGGTCCTTTCAAGGAGCACCAAGAAATGATCGGCCTCAACATAGGGAGGTGCAGAGTGGATATCCTTCCTATAGTCAAAGGACTCGTTTCGGAAGCTGAAAAGGTCAGGGGAGCCTACGGAGGATACGAAGCATATGCCGTTGCATTGGGCATAGAGGAGATCGTCGCTTTGAAACGCCGGGAAGAGATCGAAGAGATACAGGAGCTGAGCGAGATCGACATGGTCTACGTCCACCATCTGTCCAACTTCGGAGAGATAGAATCACCCACCCCCGCATATTGCGAATTGATAGACCTATGCTCAAATGACTCCATGGACGTCATCCCGCTCGATATGAATAACGGGGAGTTCACCGAGATGTACATCACCACGGTGAAGGCCCTGGAGTTCGTAAAGGAACACAGGCTTGCAAAGAAGGGGATGAAGCGCCGCTTTGACATGACATCCGCCGAATCATTTGCGATATCCTGGGACGATTATCTTAACAAGGTCAAAGGGTATGAGAAGGTAAGCCGGAAAAGAGAAGAGTACATCGCATCTCAGATAGCGGATATAGCCAGATACAGGCTTTCTTTGCTGGCTGTGGTGGAAGTGGAAAGGATAAATAACATCATTGGGTATATCAAAGGAGATAAACAATGAGCGATGAGTGCCCCAAGTGCAGATGGTATGCGGCGGACGGAAAACCGTTCTGCGGCGCATGCGGACGTTCTCTGAGTGGTTTTGAATCCGACCATCCCTTTGCGCAAAGGAATCAAAATACCGTGCCCAATAAGACGCAGAGCGGTCTGGCGGGACAGATCCTCATGGCAGCCTCCATACTGATCATCTTCATCGCTTTTTTCGAAGTGCTCACCCTTTTGGTGCACAGCGGAGAGATCTTCGGCTTCCTGTCGAACAAAACCCTGGGTTTCTTCATAATCATACCCACCCCGTACGTGGTGTTCCATCTGCAGGAGACCGTATTGCAGGAATATTGGGTACTGGTGGTCCTTATCATCGTTTCGTGCGCGGCGGCTGCGATATGGAAGTTCATTGAGACAATAAAATCTTCCCATGGTTTCGAAGACCCGGATGCCGTCGAGAACACGGCGGTTTTCTGGGTCTCCGTCTCATTGGCCGCAATAATGGCCGTCAATTTCGTTGTCACTTTCATAGTGCTTGCGTCAGGAAGCGATATTACCGTTCCCGATTTCGGAGATAAGATCGAGACCATGTTCCTTGTGGCGGATGCCGCGGTCTGGGAGGAGGTCGTTGCACGCACGCTGTATATTGGCGTACCGATGATGTTCATCTCCCTTTTGGCCGGAAAGAAAGGGGCCCTTAGATGCCTTCTCGGAGGCTTTGGAATGAGCATGACCGCGGCCGTGTTGATAATAATATCCGGGGTCATCTTCGGCCTGGCACACTATTCCGGCTGGGACGATCAGGCTTGGAAGGTCCTCACGGCGGGAATAATGGGCATGTTCCTCGGATACGTGTTCGTCCGTTTCGGACTGTACGCATCGATCCTCCTTCACTTCATGACCAATTACCTCTCGTCCTTTGATTGGATGGGCGTCGGCGGCCTCGAGATATTCGTGACCATGCTGCTCCTGGGGCTGGGATTCATAGCTTTATTCTACATCCTAAAAAGATTATGGGGATATAGGGGGAACGATACGATCCCCATTCTCCACAACGATTATATCAAAAAGTGATCGTTGCCTTTCCGCCGCCGGGCGCCCCGCACGTTTACATTGAACGCAACATGTCCTCATACGAAATGAGCTTCACATTTCCCAATTCATCGGCCCGTCTTACGCATTCGGGGGTAAACCCGTTCTTTGCGAAAAGATAAAAGTATTTCTTTTTGAAGCGGAAAAGCCCGCTGCGCCTGACGAGTTTGTCTAGCGCGTGGACGTCAACATCCTCATTCGTCCATTTGCATTCGCAGAATGCGGCCGAATCCTTATTGTCGGTGGCCAAAATATCTATTTCCGCTTCGCTTTTAGTTTCTGGGTCGCCTCCCCACCATCTGCCTATCTCTGTGAATATGAATGGCATATCCCCTCTGCGGTTGAGCCGCCAAAGATATTGTCTGCAGATGTCTTCAAAAACAGCTCCCATGAAAGACGGCAGCTGCTCGGATATGTTTTTGTATGCGGCGTCCGCCATCCCGTTCTGGATGATCGAATAGTTTGGCGGGACGAAGTGATACCAGAATCGGAACATGTTGTCCGATATCGTATAAATGGTCTTTTTTTTCGTCTTCGCGGCGACTGGCTTCTCTTTTTCCACTATACCCAGAGATATCAGGTTCTTAAGATGGACCGAAGCGGCGCTGGTCTCTTCGCCGGCACTGTCCGATATCTCCGAGAGCTTTGTGCGGCCGCCTGCTATCGCAGAAATGATCGCATTGTATGCTGCAGGTTCGCGAACCTCCTGCTTCAGCATATTGCCGGGTTCTTCGAACAAATAGGACGATGTGTTCAGAAAGGCATTCTTGATGTTCTCTTCGACCGAAAGCGCGTCGTCCATCTGCAGCAGATATTGAGGCGTGCCCCCGACGACCCCATAGATCACGGCCATCTCTGTGTCGGTGAATTTTTCGAACCATCTCCTGCTCTCAAAGAAATCAAACGGCAGGATCTTGAACTGGGCGGTACGTCTTCCATACAAGGGACTTTTGTATCCGAGCACCTGCTTTTCCATGAAGGACATGGATGAGCCGCACAAGATCAGGAACAGGTTAGATGACCCTTTGTGCTTATCGATCAGCATCTGCAGGACCGATGCAAATCCTTTTTCGGACTTTGCCAGATAAGGATATTCATCGATGACCAGGATCAAGCGTTTTTCTTTTGACAAAGCGAATACATGTTCCAGCGCCTCCTGGAAATTTTTGAATATCGGGGTCGGACCGGGGCCGTTGGTGTATTCGAACACCGCCTTGCTGAAATTCTCCAGATTCTGCTTGCTCTTTGTTTCCAGACCGGTAAAGGATATTGCTTCTTTGTCTTTGATGAATTCATTGATCAGCGCTGTTTTGCCGACACGGCGCCTGCCGTATATCACTGGGAACTGGAATGTGCCCGAATGATACAGTCTGTCCAATTCACCGAGTTCTTTTTCGCGCCCTATGAACATCTTCCTCACCTTTGATGAATTCAAATTTACTAATTTACGAATTACTAATTTACGAATTAGTATTTTAACATTGCTACTTTCCTTTGAAGAAACAGCGCATTCGTGCTGACGGTGATTCCGGAGTCCCCTTACAGGCCGCCCCTGCGCATGATCTCTTCCAAACGCTTTTTTGACGTGACGGCGGACTCCATGGTCCTGGATTCGATTATGTAATTGCCCTTGTATCCTTTCAGCTTCGACAGCACACGGTCGAAATCGATATTCCCGTCGCCGATGGTCATGTGTTCGTCTTTATCTCCGATGTTATCATGAATGTGGATGTTCGCGATCCTTCCGCTGAAGGCGCCGATGCACTCATCGATCATTCCCCTCGTGTTCGCGTGGCCGATATCAAAGCATATCATCAGATCCGTGCCGTCGATCAGTTCAAGAAGTTCCTCTGGGGTCTGCCCCATCATTACGGCGAAAGAGGGCATATTCTCCACCGCTACGACAACTCCGTACTCAGCGGCCCCTCTGTCTATCTTTTTCAGCGATTCCTTAGAGTATTTGACAGAACGATCTTTCGCTTCCCGTATGACCATTGAGTACAGCCCCGGGTGGATCGTGATCGTTTCGATCCCCATGCGGTTGGCGTGCTCCATCGCCCTGAACATCTCCTTCACGGATGTTTCCCGGACCCTTTCATTGAATGAGGCGATGTTTATGTCGCCTATCGGTGCGTGAATGGAGTACGCCATGTTGTAGGATCCCTTTATCTCATTGAAACGGGAGGAGAATTTTACTATGTCGTTCTCGGCCTCAGAGAATATCTCCCACAATTCGAAATCTTTTGACACGGTGTCCATCATCTTTTCCGGGTCGTGTATCCCAAACTGTGTGCAGGACATCCCGATCATGCCCTCACCTCTTCGCCGTCCACCGTCTTCGGCGCCATTCTGTCGATCACTCCCTCTGTATCATCGTTCTCTATGGTCACCCTTAGGGTCCCCAAGATGGTCTTCGGTTCCGTGAACGATACCTTCCCCACGGTAGCAACCTGCTTGTTCAGATGCAGCACTATCCTGTTCCCTCTTATCCCTTTGAACATCGTGGATCTTGTGCTGTCAAGGATCTTCTGTTTGCGGATAAGTTCGTAAAACCTGTCCGTGCCCGCCTCGCCCTCGAACCCAAGGTCCGTCCTTTCCAGAGAAGCGTCTGGGAAAATGTTGAGGATAGCATCCCTTACCTTCTCCTGATCCTCGCTGGGACATACCGGACATGATATCAGAGCCGTGAACATGATGCCGTGCAGGAGTTGTGCATATTTAACTCCCTTTACGGGGGCGGGAAGGTTATTTAGTGAAGTATGGTGTTAGGGATTGCATGCGGTCGGAGGTACTTAATGCGGCAGCGAGAAGGAACCTTTTCTTCTCCCCTGATGCACTTGAGATGATACTTTCCAACTCCGATCCGATGGCCTTTGCGAACACCCTTTTGACCACACTTTCGGAAAGCTCCATGTTCATCGAGAAGAAGGACATCATGAGCTTCATTGCCGGAGATGCCGCGGTTGCGCCGGAAAGGACCCCCATTGCCCCCAAGAACAAAAAACACTCCGATATCTCGATCGTTCCCGGTACGGATGTCACGGGGGACTCTACCTGCGAGGGCAAGATCGCCGACTTTGCCACATACTTCAAGAGCAGATTCTTTGCCCTGAAAAAGATGATAGAGAAAAGACGGGACTTCGGGGCCTCCGTTCCGATATCCAGGGCGATGACCCTCGGAAGGGAAACGCAGATAATAGGGATGATCTACGAGAAGAAAGAAACGAAGAACGGCCACACCACCCTATCGTTAGAGGACGAGTGCGGGACCTGCACTGTTCTGATATCGAAAGATTCCCCCTGTTACGGAGATATGTTCGTGAATGACGAAGTGATAGGCGTCTCCGGCAGGCCGTCTTCCACAGGGAACCTGTTCATCGCGGACAAGATATTCAGACCGGACGTCCCCGCGGGACGTACTTGGGTGCCGTCGGACTCAGTCGCTTCCGTCGCGTTCCTTTCGGACATCCATGTCGGAAGCTCTACGTTCTTAGAGAAAGAGTGGGAAAAGATGATCGCTTGGCTGAAGACCAACTCGTACGATATGGATCTGGATTATCTCATACTCCCGGGAGATGTTGTCGACGGAATAGGTATATTCCCTGGGCAGGAAGAGGAACTCATGATCGCTGATATCTATGAACAGTACGAAAAACTGGGAGAATACATAAAGGATATCCCAGACCATATCAAGATAGTCATGCAGCCCGGCAACCATGATGCGGTGAGGCTTGCCGAGCCGCAGCCGGCATTGAACGAGGTATTCGTAAAGGGGTTCGATTCGAACGTCATCATGGCGGGGAACCCCATAAATCTTGAGATCGAGGGGCGGACAATACTTTCATACCACGGCAAGAGCATCGACGATTGGGTGGCAAGCGTTCAGAAACTGAACTATGACGATCCCATCAGCGTGATGAGGGAGATGCTGACCAGACGCCACCTCTCCCCTATGTACGGCGGGAGGACCGCCATGGCGCCTGAGAAAAAGGACTATCTTGTCATCGACAGGGTCCCGGACATTTTCGTTTCTGGCCACGTCCACGGCGCCGGAAAGATGGACCACCGCGGTATCAAGATAATAAACGCATCCGCGTGGCAGGACCAGACGGAATATCAGCGGGCGCATAATTTCAATCCGAACCCCGCGATAATGCCTGTCGTTCACCTAGGCACGGGCGTCGCGAAGATGATGGATTTTACCAAATGACATCGCCTACGTCAAGAAGCATTAAATAAGCGTCAGAATAGTGTCTACTTGCAAGTGGCCCCGAGGCCGCTTAGTAGGGGGACTGCGGCTCCATAGCCCCTCACCCCTGCGTCTTCTGCGGAAATATCCCGATACTCACAAAATGAAGGTGGATCGCTGATCCTAAAAAAAGAAATTTGTTTTAAGTGGTTTAGGCGTAAAGGAAGACCCAGAGGATCAGGATGAAGCCGATGATGAGCATAGAGTACGCCGTGGCCCAGATGAATGTGAAGAGCCTTTTCAGCTTCTTCGGGTCATCCATCGTTTCGTCCACGCGTTCTCTGATAGACCTCACTCTGCGGCCTCTCCTTTCTTCTTAAGGTGCTTGAGGCGGGTCGTGTTCTCCCTTTCCATCTCTTCAAGACGGAACCTGACGAAACTTTCGGCCTCTTTGAGCTCAGGTATGATCTTGAACTCAAGGGCGTTGACCCTCCTCTTTGTCTTTTCTATCTCATCCAGCAGCTTCTTCATGGTGGTCTCGACCTCGGCCGCGCGGACCAAGGTGTCGAGAAGTTTCTCAAAGGCCATTGCGGCCTCCTCGATATATGCCGACGTATCTATCACACCGTAGCCCTTGTCGGTCATTTTGGTGTGTATGGATGTGGCTTCCACCTTAGGGACCATCATTCCCATTATGTTCTTACTGCCAAGCTTCACCTCTGGTTCCGTTTTGAGCGCGTATGCCGCGCTCTTAACGGCTATCTCTCCTTCGACCGCCCGGGCGATGGTTATCTTCTCCATCGCCGCTTCATAGTCGGAGGAGACGCCCTTACGCATCTTCTTGGCCTTTTCCAGAACCTCGAAGAACTCGATGATGAGGCCGTCCCTCTTCATCTTCATGATCTTGTATCCGCTTTGGGACAGTTTGATCTTCTTCTTGAGGTCCAGAAGGACCGAGCGTGTCGGGGTGATGTCTTGGGTTCCCATGAGGCTCACTTCTTCAAATACTGCTCGATGTACTTACGGTCGATCCTGTTCAGCTGGTCGATGTCGAGTTCCTGCATGATATCCCACGCGATCTCGAGTGTCCTCTCGATCGAACGGTCCTCGTCGATGCCCTGGCGGACGACGCGGTCCTCGAAGAGGTCCGCAAAGTCGAGGAACTTCCTGTCCTTAGCGGAGAGCGAGTCCTTACCCACGATGGCCACCAGGCCGCGGAGGTCCTTTCCTTCCGCATACGAAGCATACAGCTGGTCGGAGACCGCTTTGTGGTCCTCACGGGTCTTGCCCTTTCCGACACCTGAGTTCATCAGACGGCTGAGAGAGGACGAAACGTTCACCGGCGGGTAGATACCGTTACGGTGCAGTTCTCTCGAAAGCACGATCTGACCTTCGGTGATGTATCCCGAAAGGTCGGGGATCGGGTGGGTGATATCATCGCCCGGCATTGAGAGAATGGGGATCTGGGTGATCGAACCTTTCTTGTCCTTTATCCTTCCGGCACGCTCATACAGCTGTGCAAGGTCGGTGTACATGTATCCGGGGTATCCGCGTCTTCCGGGAACCTCTTCTCTTGCAGCGCCGACCTGACGCAGAGCCTCGCAGTAGTTGGTGATATCGGTCATTATGACAAGGACCTGCATACCGAGCTCGAAGGCCATGTATTCCGCCGTGGTCAGGCCGAGACGGGGTGTGACGATACGCTCGACGGCAGGGTCGTCCGCAAGGTTCAGGAAGACCACCGCGCTCTTCAGTGCGCCTGTCCTCTCGAACTCTTTCATGAACATCTGCTTCTCTTCGTTCGTTATACCCAGCGCAATGAACACCACTGCGAACTCCTCGTTCTCGCCGCGGACCTTTGCCTGTCTCGCGATCTGCAGAGCTATCTCGTTGTGAGGGAGACCCGCTCCGGAGAAGATAGGAAGTTTCTGCCCTCTGACGAGGGTGTTCATCCCATCTATGGTGGATATCCCGGTCTGTATGAAATCCGCCGGACTGTCCCTTGCCCAGGGGTTGATGGCCGCTCCGACAATGTCCAATTCTTTGTCCGGAACGATCCTCGCTCCCCCGTCGAGAGGCTCTCCAGCACCCGAGAGGACCCTTCCGAGCATATCTCTTGAAACGGGCATCTTCATCGTGTCGCCGAGGAAGCGCACGGACGCCTGTCTGTCTATACCGGAGGTGCCTTCGAATATCTGGACCACCACGATCTCATCGGATGTGTCAAGGACCTGTCCTCTTTTCATCGATCCGTCGGAAAGCCTTACGCTGACCATCTCCTGATAGCCTACCGGCTCGGTCTTCTTGACGAAGACGAGGGGGCCCGCTATCTGGGAGACCGTCTTGTACTCCTTGGATACTTTTGCTTTTGTCATTGTTCTCACGCCCTCAGTTCTGCGAACTGATCCTCCATGTCCTTGGACACGGCCTCGAGTTCAGCGTCGATGGTCTCTTCGTATTTGGCCTGGTTGAACCTCTGCCTCACCGGAAGGTGCGACATCTTCTCGACCTGTATGCCTGCCGCAAGGGCGTTGGCCGCCAGGTCGGAATACTTCTTAATCAGGGTCAGCATCACGTACTGTCTGCCTATGGGGCAGTATGCGTCGATCGGGTGGTAGGCGTTCTGCTGCAGGTATATCTCACGGATCATCCTGGCCACTTCGAGCGTCATCTTCTGCTCGTCCGGCAGGGAGTCCGATCCGACCATCTGCACGATCTCCTGCAGCTCCGATTCCTTCTGAAGGATCTGCATCGCCCAAGCCTTGAGCTCGGGGAAGTTCTCGGACACGTTCTGCTTGTACCAGTTGCTGAGCTGTTTGTCGTACATTGAGTACGATGTGAGCCAGTTGATCGCCGGGAAGTGCCTCCTCTCCCTGAGCTTGGTGTCGAGCGCCCAGAACACACGTACGATACGCAGCGTGTTCTGCGTGACCGGCTCGGACAGGTCTCCTCCGGGAGGAGAGACCGCACCGATGACGGAGATCGAACCCGTCTCGCCGCTGAGCGCCTTTGCGCGGCACGCACGCTCGTAGAACTCCGAGAGACGGCCCGCAAGGTACGCGGGGTATCCTTCCTCTCCGGGCATCTCTTCCAATCTTGACGATATCTCACGCATCGCTTCCGCCCATCTTGACGTTGAGTCCGCCATCAGCGAAACGTCGTATCCCATGTCCCTGAAGTATTCGGCTATGGTGATACCCGTGTAAACGGATGCTTCCCTTGCCGCCACCGGCATGTTGGACGTGTTCGCGATCAGGACGGTCCTGTTCATCAGCGACTCGCCCGTCGTCGGGTCCACCAGCTCCGGGAATTCGGTCAGGACCTCTGTCATCTCGTTGCCGCGTTCGCCGCACCCTATGTAGACCACGATCTCCGCGTTGGAGTATTTGGCCAGGGACTGCTGCGTGACCGTCTTTCCGGTACCGAAGGCACCGGGGATGGCCGCCGCTCCTCCTTTCGCAAGGGGGAACATCGTATCCAGGACCCTCTGCCCTGTGACCAGGGGGATATCGGGCTGGTACTTCTCCATGACGGGCCTCGACACACGGACGGGCCATTTCTGCATCATGCATACTTCCTGTCCGTCCACTTTCGCGATGACGTCATCGACCGTATGCAGGCCTGCGGATACTTCGCTTATCTTTCCTTTCTTGAATGACGGAGGGACCATGATCTTATGGATCATCGGACCTTCCATGACGGTACCTATGATCTGTCCCGCCTCGACCTCTTCGCCGTTCTTGACCGTGGGCTTGAATTCCCACTTCTTGTCTCTGTCAAGTCCAGGTGCGGAAACACCGCGGAAGATGTAATCTCCCATTTTGTCCCTGAGCACGGGAAGAGGCCTCTGGATTCCGTCGTAAACGGAGGTCAGAAGTCCCGGACCGAGTTCCGCGACAAGAGGGAGCCCGGTATTTGAGACCGGCTCTCCGGGCTTGACACCCGAAGTATCCTCATAAACCTGGATGATAGAGTAGTCGCCTACGATCTTGATGACCTCGCCCATGAGACCTTCGTTCCCCACCTGTACGACATCGTACATCCTGGGGGCGATCCCGATAGCTGTCACCACAGGACCTGCGACCCTGTAGATTACACCTTTAGTGCTCATTTATTCATCCTCTGTTTTGTATAAATCAACGCCAATTGCTCTTTTGACCTTCTCGCGAAGGTCGCTTTCGTCTCCGCCCACCGGTACGACCACAGGCTGGATGGAGTCCAATATCTTCGATCTGAAATTGTGCGGAAGGTAATTCAGGTCTCCCGCATCAACGGCCAAGATACCGATATTGGCATCGGACATGGCCTTTACGATCATGCTCTGGTAGTTACTTTCGTCGGCTACGAATACGCGCTTCAGTCCAGCCAATCTGAACCCGAGCACGAACTCCTCGCTTCCCACAACTGCGATTTCCATCAGATCACCAACAGTCCTTTGATAGTCTCCCTATCCAGCCCGCTTTCCGTTCCCCTTGCCACGGCCCTGATGTTCCTGACCTCGTATTCCTTGTTGATCATGTAATCGATCACCGGGATCACGGACAGCGGATACAGACGCGAGAACTTCCTCGCTTTCTGTCTACCGTATTTCCTGATGGACAGCACAGCCTCCCTGAGATTGTTGGACTCGAGCGCTTCCTTTACCGCCTCACCGAATTCCAGCTGGGCGACCTCGGACATCATGGAACCGATGTCCTCGGCGTTCGCCATGGTCGCCAGCATCCTGTCGTCGATCTTTCTCCCTCCGCTGATGATATATTTCATCACCTGCTCTCCGTATACCCCTTCCGCTTTCAGCTTCAGGATGGTCTCGAAGTTCTTCATGTCCACTTCTTCTCTGATATAATCATAGAAGAGGTGAGAGGGCCTCGACGAGCGGTCGATGCTGCCTATCAGTCTTTCGTAGTGCACTTTCTCCAGGAAATCCTCGATCACTCCCAGGTTCCCGCCGGCTTTGTAAGTGGCCAGGACCTCCGGGGGGAAACTCACGTGAGTGGTCTTCCCAAAGCTCGCAAGGATGTCGTCATCCGTGTCAAGAGCGATCAGCTTGTCCAAAGATTCGGCGCTGAGTCTGCCTGCGGGGACAAGGTCTTCCCTGATGTCCTCTGCGTCCAGGCCGTATGACTTTCCGCGGAGTATGACCTTCAGGTTCCACACGTCCCACTTATCGAGATATGCGGAGACCATTTCGTAAAGTTCCCCGGTCGACGACAGGAGGATGCTGCTGAACACTTTTGCCATGTTCAGATGTGTCGCGTGCTCCAAGAGATTGATGCCCGACATTCTTCCTGCCAGGTCCGTCATCTCTTTGTTGTATCCGGCCTCGCTTATGTAGCGGGATATCTCCGGCACGGTCATCATCAGCATCTTGTCGTAGTCTTCTTCTTTCAACAGGAGGGACTTTTTGGCCTTTACCCTGGCGACCGTGTACGCGTAGTTGCCTTTGCTTCTGTTGCGCCTGAACATGTCTCTCACTCGAACAGGATATCGGACAAGGCCTTTATCTCGCGGTTCCAGATCGTTTGGAGTATGGTCTCATACTGCATATCGACCTCTACGGTGCCGTCCTCGCTTTGAAGGATCAGCCCCGCGCGTATCCGCGGATCTGTCTCTACCGATTTTGCGCCAAGCTCTTTAGCCGTGAAGTCATCCTTCGGGGAGATCACCGCCTTGGGCTTATCGATCACTGTCTTTGCCGACTTTACCATTTTCTTGTACTGCTCCAATTTTACATCTCTCGGAGCAGACTCAAGGTCGGCAAGCACTTTCTCGAAAGCCTTGGCTAAGATCTCCTTCTTTTTGGACAGGACTATCTTCTTGCTTTCCAGCTCCGCGCTTGAAAGCTCCTGGCGATTGAGACGCTCAATTGCTTCTTTGAGCTTCTTGTCCTCTTTTTCTTTCATGTCAGATATCAATGCATCCGCCTCGGCCAGGATCGCCCTGACCTCGGCCTCGGCCTGCGAGTCGATCTCGCCTGCCTGCCTGTCGGCGGATGCCGTGATCTCCTTCATGACGTTATCTAGTGCCATATGAAGGCCTCAGACGCTTAACCTAGTGCAAATAGTGCTATGATAGCCACAACAAGACCGAAGATGACGATGGTCTCGGGAATGACCATGAAGATCATTGCCGTACCGAATATGCTCCTGTCCTCTGTCATCGCTCCGACCGCGGCCGCGCCTACGTCTTTCTCTCCCATTCCTGCTCCAATGCCGGTCAGTCCGACGGCGAGTCCAGCGCCGATAGCGGCGAGTCCTGCTGCTTCTCCTTCCAATGCCATTTTTATACCTCTCTATCTGTTTCTGTTTTTGTTAAGAACGTTTTAAAGCGTTTGATTTTTAGTGGCTCGTATCTTGTCCCGCCGCCGACGAAGAACTTCGTCATCAGCTCCACGAACTGCAGCCTTAGAGCGTGCAGTCCCGCGGACAATATTCCGAGGGTCCATACTACAAAGTGTAGGAACGCCAGCATCAATAGGCATGGTATCATGATGTACCATTCCGGCCATACTACTGCGTCCATCATTCCCATGAACATACCGAACACTATGTAATTGAAGGCCATCGCCATGCCGGCCTTGGACATTCCAATGGCCGCCAAACGAGTGTAGGATAAGATCATCCCTATTACGCCCGGAAGCTCGAGTGCCGCCTTGCCTCCCTCTGACTTTATATTCACCGAGAGCCCCGCAAGAAGCAGCACGATTCCTATTATCAACAGATATAGGACCATACCCTCCATGTCGACCCTGCTGAACAGCACTTGTGTCATGGCGTAGCAGAATACCACCATCCCGATGAACTGGATGATCCATCCGCCCTTTTCTAAGAAAGCGTGTTTGTTGTTGTGCTGCCTCCTTACGTTAAGGTAGCCGCACACGTATCCTATCATGATGTGGATTATACCGATGTACACCGTCAGCTTCAGCAGCATGACGACGTGGCCCTCGAGTTTCGAAACTCCGTGCCCGTCTATCATCATTCCGCCGAACCAATCCGGAAGTTGTATGCCCAGCAATCCCTCCCATGTCATGGCCATCGGTGCATCCCAATGGCCGATAAAGTGCATTCCGAGCGCTTCTCCGAAGAAGAAGAACCCGAAAATGAACGACCATATGCCTCCGAAGAACAGCACGGTGGCGATCGCGCGCCAATCCTTATGGCGGGTGACCTTCAGGCCGTACGCCCCGATTATTATGAACGGTATGGCGTAGCCGCAGTCCCCTATCATGAAACCAAAGAACAACGGAAGGAAGAACATGATCAGGATCGAAGGGTCGATCTCCTGGTACTTCGGCACCGCGACCAAGTTGGTGGCGTGCTCGAACTCCTTTGCTATCAGTCCGTTGTTGTGCTTTGTAGGTACTTTTTTGAATCTTTCCTCTGCCTCTTCCTCTTCGTGCAGGTTCCTGCCGCGCGTTTCCTCGCACTCGACGTGAACGTCGTTACCCAGTCTCGACTCGAGCTCGGCCGTGACGGCCTGCACCTTGGCGGTGGGTATCCAGGCATCCAATATGTACGAGTGTTTTCCCACCGCGATCCTGAGAGGGACCTCTCCCTTCTCGATCTCGATCGAAAGTTCCTCGTCCGATGCACAAAGGAAAGTTTTATGTTTCAACTGAAGTGCTTCGACCTCTTTCTCGACGGAACCAAGCTTGGCGTTGAGGTCTGCCAAGCTTTCTCCGGCCAGTACGAGCGCCTCGGACACCGGCCCTTTCCCTTCCGGCACCATGGTCTCTACGAACCCGTGCTCCGAAAGTATCGATGCCGCTTTGTCCCTGTCCTCCGCCCTTACGAACACCGCAGCGACTCCGCCTTTTTTCTTTTTGAAAGAAACAAAGGACTCGGAGTCCGCAAGCGTCTTAAGTGCTTCGGAGGGGTCGCTCTCTACCGAACCCGCGATCACTGCCAGACTCTTGTACCCAGAATAGAGTTCAAGGTCCACAGGGATCGCCGCGAGAAGTTCTAAACTCTTCATTTTAGCGTTTAACTCAGTGATTCTCCGATTAAGATCATTCTTGACATCAAGCACCTCTAGAATTTCGGCCTCGACGTCCTCTACACTGCCGGATGATATCTGGCTCTTTATCTCCGTCACTGGGACCCTTGCTGTTTCGGTGTTCTTCCCGATCCCAAGCTCTTTTTCCATCGCCCTTACTTTGAGCAGCCTCTCGGATGCTTTCAAGTTCGCGTGGAAAGGGGTCCCGAGGGACATATCATCTGCGCCAGCGGTATGATCTATCACGTGCAGCACCTTGACGCTGTAGAACGCCTCAACGGCCTCCTCCAGGCTGGTCTTGGTGCCCACGACCACGATCCTACTCATTGACTCAGGAAGTGGCATCTATCGTCCTCTCGAATTTTTCGATAAGAAAATCATTCACTTCTTTCATCTTTTTCGCGGAAGATTTCTCGATGGATCTGGCTTCTTCTTCGCCTTCGGCGAGGAACTCCTCTCTTTTCTCATCAAGGGTCTTCTGCTCTGCTGCAATGGAGGATTCGTAGTTGCTGCGCGTTTCCGCCTCAGCATCCTGAATTCTCTTCACAGAATCTCTGCGGGCATCTGCGATGGCTGTTTTTTTGTCCGCCTCGGCCTTCTCGACCTTGGCATCCGCCTCCGCTTCAGCCTTCTTTATTTCCGAAAGCATGTCAGTTCGGCTCAATTTACACTCCCCGACCTTTTTGTCAAGCAGTGGTATTGAATGGGCATACTTAAGTGTAATTGTCGGGCCAAAGGTCCCCTGAATAGGGGATCATTTGGTCTCTTCGGGAAAACAGCGGACCTTTATCTTTGTCTCCGCAAGCAGGTCCTTTGACAGATCATCCGCATACCCAGTGGTGTAGACCACTTCGACTATACCGGAGTTGATCAGTATCTTTGTGCACATTGAGCATGGGAATGTGGTCGTGTAGATGGTGGCATCCTTCACGCTTACTCCGAAATACGCCGCCTGAGCCACCGCGTTCTGTTCCGCATGGACCCCTCTGCACAGTTCATGCCTTGTCCCAGACGGTATATTCAGCTGCTCCCTGAGACATCCGAGCTCCTCGCAGTGCCGCGTGCCTTTCGGCGATCCGTTGTATCCCGTGGAGAGTATATGCTTATCCTTCACGATGACCGCCCCCACTCTCCTCCTGACACACGTCGACCTTTGAGATACCAGCTCGGCCATGCTCATGAAATACTCATCATTCGAGGGTCTGTCCATGCATCTGAATAATATTGTCCATATAATTGTTTTAGGGCATTAAATAAAATAATCAGTATGCATAACCCTGGTCGTGAAGAAGGAGACCAAACACGCGATCATCGTTATCGTCGCGGCCTTTGCAGTGATAGCGGTAGGGTTCATCGGCGTCTACGTCTCTTCCGGCGTCAACCCTCCTCAGACCGTAGTGGAGTCGTGGAGCATGCAGCATGGAAAGGAGTCACAGATCGGCATCATCGACACCGGCGACGTGATCCTTCTTAAAAACAAGGACAAGGTCGACATCTGTTCTTATGTCGACGGATACACGACGGGATACCAAAAATTCGGAGACTATGGCGACGTGATCATTTACAGCAGAGGAGAGACCCTCAACCCCGTCATACATCGCGCCATATTGTGGCTGGAGTATAACGGCGACCATACATGGAGCGCCCCCAGCCTTGCGAATTATCCGTCCGATATGTGGTCGTGTACCGGCGGCGACGATCACAATAATCTCTCGGGCACCCTCACAATGAAAGAGATGGGATATGATGGATCATATGACCCCACTCTGAATCTTAACACGCTTGCGGACAGATTCCCCCATAGCGGATTTATTACGATGGGGGATAATAACAGCGGGTTCGACCAGCCGTCCAACACACCCGGGGTGAACGGGCTGGTGGCATATGAGCAGATAAACTCTGTTGCATGGAAAGAGGTACCGTGGGTGGGAGCATTCAAGATGCTTTTGAATGGGAAGAGAAGCGTTCTGGATGACGCCGTCCCGAACACCATACCGAGTCTCGCCGCCGCGATAATAGGGATCGTTTTCCTGCTAGTGGGGATAAGTTTCCTCTTTGATCAAAGATACTACAAGAAATACAGAAAAGAGTTGATCAATGAGATGAACGCCCCCGCCCCCTCATTTCCACTGGAAGAAGAAGAGGAATAAGGCCTCATAACAGCGTCGTCTGTTTTGTCGACCGATGTTTGAGAAGAGGTTCGAACAATTCATCTTTTTTGACGAATTCAATTATATCTTTGTCGATATTGAGTTCGATCTCTCTCGTCCTTCCGTTCCTTCCAAAGGATTTGACCCTTGCATGTATTATTCCATACATATCCATTTCAGAGATGAGATCCGCTACCCTCTTCTCTTTGATAGGGGTTATTCCCAATATGTTTGATACTTCTTTATAAGAAGAATATACATCCCCTGTCTTTACGATCACGTCTTTCTCTTTTTCCTCATGTATCTTGATTATACACCTAAGAATAACTTTTGATTGAGGAGTAAGGGTCTTTATCACTTCTTCAACCGCATTCTTATTTATTTTATTCCTTGCGGAATTAACATGAGCTTCGGTTATAGATGTGCTTTCATATCTTTCGGCTGTCTCCGCGGATACCCTCAAAAGATCCAATGCTCTTCTTGCGTCCCCCGAGTCCTGAGCGGATAATGCCGCACAATAAGGAATGACCCCTTCTTCCAACACACCTTCTTCAAATGCAAGCGTTGCTCTTTTCTTTAAGATATCTTGAAGCTGCTTTGCGTTATACGGAGGGAATACTATCTTCTCCTCACCTAACCTGCTTTTAGTTTTAGGATTAAGGAAATCCGTGAAGTTAGCGTTATTGGTAACGCCGATGATCGATACTTTGGATTGTTTGAGTATCTCATTCATCGTTGTGAGGAAATACAGCGTATCATCACCGTTCTTTTGGAGTATCCTGTCTATCTCATCCAATACAACAATGAACACCTTGTTCTTCTTATCAATATAATTGATTATTGTATCATGAACTCTGTCTAAACTCCATCCCGTGAAAGGAATGTCATTATTGTTTTCTCCAACAACCTGAGTCGCTATGTTGAAGAGTATCCCGTATGGATTATCGACGATCTCACAGTTCACATAAAGGAAGCTGCAGTTCTCTTCCTCGGGATCCGCTTTCTTCAGTTCTTTTCCAATGTAGCTCAAAACTGCGGTCTTGCCTGTTCCCGTCTTACCTGTGATAAGTATGTTTGAGGGTTTGTTCTTGAAAAGAGAAGGCGTCAATATGTCAACGATATTATCTATCTCATTCTCTCTGTGAGGAAGCTGATCCGGTATGTATGTGCTCTGAAGGATATCTCTGTTCTTTATGAGAAAACTCCGCTTTTTCTTTGAATTCTCAAATATAGATTCTTTCATTTCCAGAACACTCCGTCGACATCCCTATACATAGCCAAGGGAGTGTTATAAGGTTTTCTTTTCGCCGTCCGCAGCGATGCAGAATGATGTACATCTGTTTTATAAGATAGATTATATTATGGAGAATAATATCACTTAATTCAAGGGAGAGATTCAATGAAAGGATGGTTGGTTATCGCCGGTTGCATACTCGGTATCGTGGCATTCATAGCACTAATTTGGGCAATAGGAACATTCTTCTGAAAGAAACGAACGCCTATTTTTCAATGGTCTTTCTCTTTGATGGACCTTAGATGGGTTCCACTGGAAATAGGGGGGCGGGGGAGTATCCGGAGAGATAGTATAATTGTAGCTTTCGCATTATTAATTCAAACGAGAAGATCGACGGGGTATGAAGATATCGGATCGTTATTCCCTACTATGCATATCTGTGTCGGTCATCATTCTGATGATGGTCTTTGTCAATGGGGATGAGCCGGGAACGGAAGATGAGGACATCATCGGCATAGCTTATGACATAAGGTCCACACAGAGCGGCTACAGTTTCTCCTTTGAGGATACCGGCGGCGGAAAGATAAGATGTTTCACTCGGACCGAGCCCGTGGAGTATGGGATATACTCCATAAACGGCGGGTTCTCCGATGACGGCGGCATGTTCTTCATCAATTCGATACGTTTGATGCATCAGAATGAATTATATCACAATTAATGGATGACCAAGCATGTATGTTGCGGTCGACGACACAGACTCCGTCAGCGGCAATTGCACAACATTCCTCGCCACGGAGATGATATCCGAGCTGTGCAAAGAAATGGATATGATAGGATATCCGCGTCTTGTAAGGCTGAATCCAGCGGTCCCTTGGAAGACCAGGGGCAACGGTTCTTTGGTAATGAGGTTCGGGAAAGGCTCGGGAGAGAGGGTGCACATCGGCAACATCTCCGGCAGAGACATCTTCTGTTTCAGTAACGCAACCGAATATGAGCCAGATGAAAATTATATCATACAAAAGGTGGCCCCGCTCATTGAAAGATACAGTGAGCCCGGTTCGGATCCGGGGCTGGTGGTGAGCAGAAAAAAACCTTCTCAATCGATGTATTGGGGAGGGGTCAGGAACATATTGGAAAAGAGTGCCGCCGAGGACGAGATACAACGGATCGGTGCCGTCAAATATGAGAAAGGGTGCGGCCGCGGCATAATCGGGGCCACATGCGGCATGGCCTGGAGACCGAGGGACAGCACGCTGGAGATCATCACATACAGGCCGAAGGAAAGATGGGGGACCGAGCGTGTTTATGAACCTCTATCAATAAGGGAAGCGGATGTCTCGCTGCCGTCCACATTCAACAGCTGGGAGGAAAGGGCCCAAAAGGTGGCGATGGTCCCGGCAACGCCCTGCCCCGTCATGTACGGCCTCCGCGGAGAGGACCGTCTGGATCTTATGAGGGGGAAGGATATCATCAGGTGCGAGCAGCTTGAGAGGTGGATGCTGTTCCTCACGAATCAGGGGACGGATGACCACGTCATCCGCCATCCGAAAGAATTGGTCCCGGGCCGTTCCTATTACGTACGGGGGAAGGTGGTCAAAAGCTCCCGCATCACGGGCGGGCATGTTCTTACAGACATCGACACGAGGTTCGGAAGAGTGACCGTCGGGGCCTATGAACCGTCAAAGGAATTCCGTCTTCTTTTTGACAACCTGTCGGAGGGGGACGACATCGGCGTGATAGGCGAGCTTCGAGAGGAACCGAGGACCCTCAACGCGGAGAAGGTACATGTGATAAAAGCGGCCGAAAGATACGAGAAGATCTCGAATCCGTTGTGTCAAGGATGCGGAAGGACCATGGAGTCCGTCGGGAAAGGCAAAGGGTACCGGTGCAGGAGATGCCGCACGTCCGCGGACGGCCCCGAATTAAAGAAAGCGGTGCAGTGGGTAAGGGAGGGGTGGTATGAACCGCCGACCGCGGCCAGGAGGCATTTGTCGAAACCTCTGAAAAGGATGGGGGCGGAACAACCCGTAGAGTTCGTCAATAGACGTATTTGAACACCGACACCAATATATACTCAAGTTCACACTTACGCCCATATTTCAGGGAGGTACATCTATGGAAGAAATTGTTATACTCAGCGCGGCAAGGACCGCGATAGGGAAATACGGAAAAGCGTTAAGCGGCATAAAAGTGACCGAACTCGGTGCAACGGCTATTAGCGGGGCGGTCAAAAGGGCAGGCCTTGCACCCACTGACATCGAGGAGTGCATCATGGGCAACGTCATTTCGACGGGCCTCGGGCAGAACCCCGCAAGGCAGTCTGCGGTCGGAGCGGGGATCCCGTACGAGGTAGGCTCGTATACGGTGAATGATGTCTGCGGATCCGGCCTGAAGTCGGTGATGAACGCGGCAGATGCCATCAAGGCAGGCGAATACAATGTGATCGCCGCGGGCGGGATGGAGAGCATGAGCAACATCCCCTACTACCTTGACGGTGCCAGATGGGGATTCACCATGAACGACAAGGTCCTTACGGACACCATGGTGCATGACGGTCTGTGGGACATCTTCAATAACCAGCACATGGGAACCACCGGCGAGATAGTTGCGGAGAGGTTCGGCGTCACAAGGCAGGACGCCGACCAGATGGCAGTGGACAGCAATGTCAAGGCGGCAGCGGCACAGGCGGCAGGCAAACTCAAGAATGAGATCGTGCCGTTTGTGATAAAATCGAAGAAAGGGGACACTGTCTTTGAGGTCGACGAGGGAGTAAGGGCAGACACCACATTGGAATCGCTGTCCGGCCTCAGGCCGGTGTTCAAGAAAGAAGGCGGCGTCGTGACCGCGGGCAACTCTTCCCAGCTGAGCGACGGAGCCGCAGCGGTGATCGTGGCATCAAGGTCATGGGCGGAAGAGCGCGGTCTTAAGCCGATGGCAAGCATTGTGGCATACGGAGAGAGGGGAGTGGCGCCAGAACTTATCATGGAAGCACCTATACCGACCACCGAGCACGTTCTCAAGAAAGCGGGCATGAAGATAGACGACATCGATCTGTTCGAGCACAATGAGGCCTTTGCGACCGCTTCCTGCGCCGTAAAGAAAGCGTTCAACATACCCGACGACAAATTCAACGTGAACGGCGGGGCGATAGCTCTGGGACACCCCATCGGCTGCTCCGGCGCACGCGTCCTGACAACGCTGGTCTATGCGATGCAGGACCGCCAGAAGGAAACGGGCCTCTGCACGCTCTGCCTGGGCGGAGGGAACGCCGTAACGATGATAGTCCGCAGAGAATAAGCGTATTCTCTGTTATCTAAACCCTTTAACTAATCCTATTTTTTTGTTCATCTTGCCTCAAAGTGCGTTGTTTATGATCTCAACACACATTTTCAGAGCCGGGAAAAATGAATCAAAACCCGAAGTGAAAATGAATCAAAACACGAAATTTTACAATAATCCAGAATAGATTAATATATCTCAAGGTCATCTGAGAAATATGGGCCATTATCTCAGTAGGATAGCGGACAAGGAACTGGAGACCGCTCTCAGAACAACCGGTGCGGTGCTTATCGAAGGGCCCAAATGGTGCGGCAAAACGAGAACAGCCGCAGAACGGGCGGCAAGCACGATATATCTTCAGGATGTCAGAAAGAGGAAGGATTACCTCCAAGCCGCGGAGATCGCACCCGATATTCTGCTCAAGGGGGACACACCGCGCCTCATTGACGAATGGCAGACAATACCTCTTCTGTGGGACGGCGTACGTTTTGAGGTAGATCAGCGCGGAATACCCGGACAGTTCATACTGACGGGTTCAGCGGTATCGCTCGATAATGCGACAATGCACACCGGCACAGGAAGATTCTCAAGGATGCTGCTGCGCCCAATGACGCTGTTCGAATCGTTGGAGTCCAACGGCGACATTTCGTTGGCATCACTTTTCAACGGCGGCGACATAAGAGGGATATCACCGCTATCGGTCGAAAAACTCGCATACGCATTGGTAAGGGGAGGGTGGCCGGCATCGGTCATAGACGGCGGCCCATCCTCTTTACGGCACGTGCGCGACTATGTGGAAATGGTGATAAACGCTGACATATCGCGCGTTGACGGTGTGGAAAAGAATCCGAAGCGAGTACGAAGGCTGATGCGTTCGTTGGCTAGGAACACATCATCAATGGCAAAAATGAAGACGATCGTGGACGATATAGCGGGGGACGATGCGGACGGCGCGGTATCCGACAGAACGATAGCGGCATACATGAATGCGCTACGGCGGATATTTGTGATAGAGGAGCAGCCGGCGTGGGGCCCCTCCATTCGTCCCAAGACCGCTCAGCGGACATCTCCGAAACTTCACTTTGTAGATCCTTCGATCGCGGCCGCCGTACTGAATATATCGCCGGAAGGTCTGTTCAAGGACTTCACCACATTCGGCCTGTTATTCGAATCATTATGTGTCAGGGACCTCAGGGTATACGCTCAGGCGCTGGATGGCGAAGTTTATCATTACCATGACGGAAGCGGCCTTGAAGTGGATGCCGTCGTGAATCTATATGATGGAAGGTGGGGTGCCGCGGAGATAAAGATGGGGGCCGGAGAAATAGACAAAGCGGCCGAGAGCCTTAAGAAATTCAGAAATAAGGTGAACACGGAAAAGATGGGCGAACCGTCATTCCTTATGGTGCTTACGGCAACGGAGTTCGGATACAGACGCAGTGACGGCGTATACGTTGTGCCGATAGGCTGTTTGAAGGATTGATGCACACATCATTTACTTTGATGAGAGCGGGGACAGCCTGCTAGGGGCCGTCCCCATCCAACAACAGTAAGAATATTATGGCTTCCCGCCTATTCATGAACATGGAACTGGAGCAGATCCTCGAGAAGATAGAAGGGTCCAGAGATGACATGGTCAGGGTGATGTCGGAGATGATACGCATTCCCGCCCTTGCTCCGGTGAACGGAGGGGTCGGCGAAGGCAGGAGGGCAGACATGCTCACAGGTTACCTGGAAGGCTATGACAGCATCATAAGGGTAGATGCGCAGGACGACCATGACCCGGG
This sequence comes from Methanomassiliicoccaceae archaeon, assembly GCA_009778575.1. Classification (GTDB taxonomy): domain Archaea; phylum Thermoplasmatota; class Thermoplasmata; order Methanomassiliicoccales; family Methanomethylophilaceae; genus Methanoplasma. The sequence goes on along the minus strand of WRJJ01000003.1, from coordinate 36,080 downwards.
CGTCATAAGGCCCAACATACTCGCCAGGAAGAACGGCAAAGGGAAAGGAACAGTATGGATCGTGGCGCACATTGACACTGTTCCAGCGGATGACCTTCAGGATTGGGACACCGATCCCTTTGAGCCGGTGGTCAGGGATGGAAAGATATACGGGCGCGGCACGGAAGACAACGGTCAAGCGGTGATATCCTCCATGTTCGCCTCCAAGTTCATTCCGAAAGAGATGCTGTCGAAGATGTCCATAGGCATAGCTTACGTCGCCGACGAAGAGACATCGAGCAAAATGGGCATCGAGCATGTGATCAAGAATGGGTACTTCTCCGAAGACGATGTGTTCATCGTGCCTGACTGGGGAACCCCGGAGGGGGACCTGGTCGACGTGGCGGAGAAGAATCTGATATGGCTCCAGTTCAACGTGACCGGAAAGTCCACGCACGCGTCGACGCCGGAGAAAGGTGTGAACGCATTCAAGGCAGGCACGGAGTTCCTTGCGGACCTGATGTCCGAGTTCAAGAAGGAGTTCCCCAACGAGAATAAGATGTTTGTTCCAAAAGTGTCCACGTTCGAGCCCACAAAGTGCACTGGCACAGTGATGAATGTGAACACGATCCCGGGGAACTTCGAATTCTCCATGGACATAAGGATGGTGCCGGAATATCATCAGGATGAGGCATTGGCAGTTGCCAAGCGCATTGCGGAAAAGCATGAGGCCCTGACCGGAGCGAAGATAGAGATACGGGAGATACAAAGGCACGTCTCCGGCAAAGTGTCGTCCACGGAGGGGGCGGTCTTCAACTCACTGATGGAGTCCATAGAGTCGGTCACAGGAAAAAAGCCGAGACCGGTCGGGGTGGGCGGTGCGACATGCGCGAACTTCTTCAGGAAAGAAGGATACGATGCATATGTGTGGGAATACGGCGGCGGGACCCTCCACGGCCCGAACGAGTATGTGGTCATAGACAACATCGTGACCGACGCAAAGGTCTTTGCGTCATTGTTCTATAAATTGTGCGTCTGAAACAGAGCATCATTCTTCAAAAAGGCGCTCAAGCATCCAGTCTGAGTCAAAGACCTGAAGGTCCTCGTATCCCTGGCCGTCCGATACGAAAGCGATGGGTTTGCCGATCGTGTGCGCGATCGAAAGCGCGGCACCGCCTTTCGCATCCGTGTCTATCTTCGTAAGGATGATGGCATCTATCCCGATCGCCGCATCGAACACCTTTGCCTGCTCGACCGCATCGTTGCCGGCCAGTGCGTCCCCGACGAATATCTTCAATGCAGGCTTCGATATCCTGGATATCTTCTTCATTTCGTCGATGAGGTTGCTGTTGGTCTGCATACGGCCAGCCGTGTCCAAGAGTACCACATCTTTCTTTTTCGACCTGGCGTGCTCGATAGCGTCGAACGCCACCGCGGACGGGTCAGCATCCTGTTCCTGTTTGACTATCTTCACCCCAAGCCTTTCTGCGTGAATGCTCAGCTGCTCTATCGCTCCGGCCCTGAAGGTGTCGCAGGCGGCGATCACCACGCTTTTCCCCTCATCGCTCAGTCTTTTCGCTATCTTTGCGATGGCCGTGGTCTTCCCCGTCCCGTTTATGCCGACGAACATCATCACGGTGGGCCTCTCCTGCCCGTCTATCCATGCGTCGAAATCGAACTCGTTGACCTTCAGGACACTCCTTACGGACTCCCTGACGGCGTTCTCGACCACCTCTTCCAACGTATACTGTCTGCCGTATTTCTTGTTCAGAAGGTTGTCCCTTACGCCCAGTATTATGTCCTGCACCACGGGATAGGCAACGTCGGATTCCAAAAGAATGACCTCCAGCTCATCCAGGAGGTCATCCAGGGGGTCTTCTTTGATCTTCTTCCCGGAATCCCCGACCATTTTTTCCGCAGGTTGTGCGTTTCCGGAGGAGCTCGGTTTTTTCTGTTTGCTCTGTTTCAGCTGCTCTTTTCTGGAGACAGGCTTTTCTTTCTCCACCGGCACAGGGTCGCTTTCAGGTTCCGCTGTTGCGGGGATCTCCTCGTCCAAAGGTACAGGTATGTCTTTCTCGGTCTCTTTCTCTTCGGGAATACTGTCGTAGATCTTCTCGGAATCCAGCTTGGAGGACGATTTATTCAGAACGTTCTTGAGCTTGGATTTCAGAGAATCGAACATACGCGCATCACTGGGCCGTCAGCTGCCTGTATTTGTATTCGTTTTGGACAGCCATCGTGAGTTCCGAGGCCATCTTCTCTATCTCGTCGAGAGCTCCCACGGCCTCTCTGAGGGCAAGGGATATCTCGCTCACGGTCCCTTCCATGAATGCTACGGCCTCATCAAGGTCCTTTTCGGCCGCAAGCCTGTTCCCGATGCCGACGATGGCTTTCTTTTTGCCGGTTATCTTTGCCGGCACGTAAGACGATGCGCCGACCGGGATCAATACCTCGTCACCCTCTTCAGCTGCGGCAAGCGCTTTGAATGCCTCGCGCGCCCTTGTAGTATCCTCAAGCGAGACCTGAAGCAATCTGACCTGCCTGTTCAGAGCCTCCAACTGGGCGTTGTAAGCGTCAAGGACCGCCAATGCCTGACGGAGCTCGTCGTCTTCCATTTTCATGCCCCGACTTCGTATTTCACAACAGGATTCGTGATCTGCTCGGGGGAGAGTTCGGTCACCTGCGTGATATCGATCTCCCATCTTTTGAGCCTGTGCTTGCTGCCGAGAATGGACAACACCTTCTCTCTGACCGCTTCCTCGTTCTCTGCTGAGACCTCGATGGAGAAGGGCTGCCTCTTCCTCGTGTCAGCGAATGAACCTACCACTTGGAATGCTTTCATGATGTTCGTGAATTATACTCAATTAATAAAGCTTTGGTAACAAAAAATTGTGTTTGACAATTTTGTCGTTATCATCTCTCCAGCAGATCAGGGCACTCTTTAATTTCGTTCCGTTCATTTTGCCCGCCTTCAGGCATTTCAAAGAGACGCATTCGTCGGACATTCTTTTGTGATCCGTGATGGTGAATCACATGCTCGCCTTATGCACCGTATCTGTATTTCGCAATGCGCCTTTAAAATAAGGTGGCCGCGGCAAAGATCGCTGAGATGCTGGCCGCAATAGCCGCAATTACAAAATATATCACCGAACGGCGGGCAGTACTCAGCGATTTGCGTGCGATTCTCTCTGAGCACCTTTTAAAATCGACTTCTGCCAGTCGTATCTTGCTTTCGTAGACCATCTCTGCCTTTTGGCACCGGACATCCATTATCCTCTTCAGAGAGGTTCTTTCTTCCAATCTGAATTTATGTTCATATATTTCCAAGAATCTTGTACCGTATATGTGGTTGGTCTTCGCCTCGTTGCACATTATAATGGCATTTTTCATTCGATTCTCCCATAGTTCAGGTTTATCCTGCCGCCCTTGTGAAGTGCCATCAATATAGACGACGGCATCCGTTATATTTTCGAGAGCGTCTATGAATGCTTGGGCTATCTTTTTTTCAACGTTTCGCGCATCAGCCTCAACCAACACATTCATCGCGGTGCAATTGCAGATTTCTTTTGAACATGAATCTAACATCCCTCTGAACTTTTCCCAAATGTTGTTTAACCAAACATCCCTATACACTTCATCCTCGATCTCTGTTTCAACTTTAATGGAACATATCCACCCTTTGTCGTGAATGCTGATCTCAACCTTCCCCTCTGGTGTCGAAGCCAGTATGTTTTTTTAGAGATGTCATAAAAAAACGAAACTTCATTTATTTCGTCAGTCTCACTGTTGTATTCATCGATTTGGGTCTGGATATAATGCTCATCATCTTTAAGCGGGTCTCCAGAAATATTAGGGATCCAGCCCCATAAGCCTTCCAGTGGCATGACATCAACTCGGCTTAAACCGTGGTGGCTGGTGCTGGAGGATAATGTAATCCTTTGCCTACTGAGGTAGCCTGTGCAAAAGCTTTGCCATCTTTGAGCGTATACGCTGTATGGCCTGCCCGGACGAGCCTGTCCAATATGATCTTATCCTCTGGATCGTCTATTTGTCGCGTATAGTAATATTTGAAAAAAACCGCGTTCATCCGTTCTCCATCGAATCTGTTCATCTTCATCACTCACGTACCTAAGTGGGGTGGATTCATCATCCAATATTTAATGTATCTGTGTTGCAGGATATAATATGGTTTCCCCCTTGTCGAACACACTTGTTAGTGACTATATTTGATTTCTTTAGACACAGAGGAGTTTTTGGTTGAACTTCGGCCGCTCTCTGAGCAAGATAATGATTCGGCTTGAACGACCCGTATATCTCCGAGCGACCCCTCCGCCTCATCAACATTACTTGTTCCTGGCATATCTGGCATCCGTGTAGCTACCGATCTTCTTTATCTCTCCCTTTTTCAGCATGTCTGAAAGCTTTTTCTCTATCGTTGTTATACTGATGTCGGGCAAAAGCTCGCTTATCTCTCTCTTTGAGATCGATCCGAAACAATTCATGACCGCTGCCTCGATGCGGTTGTTCTTGTTGATCTTCTTGCCTTCGAGAACATCAAAACGCCTATCTAATTCACTATAGCACGAATGCAGGATGAAAATAAAATTCTCTATGAAGGGAACGTAATCGTTGCCGCAGGTGTGCCAGTTCTCAGACGATCTGCGAAGCGCCATGTAGTAGTTTCCTTTGTATTTGTTTATCTGGCCTTCGAATGATATGTACTTTCCGACATCGATGCCGCACTTATGCATCATCAGCAAGGAAAGAAGACGGGACACCCGTCCGTTGCCATCGATAAAGGGATGAACGCAGAGAAAATCCAATATGAAACATGGGATCAGCAAGACCTGGTCGATATCGCTGTCGCCGCTTGCGTCCATGAATGCGAGAATAAGCTGCTCCATCGACTCGGGCGTTTCTTTCCAAGGTGTCGGCGCGAATATTATCTCTCTTTCTCCTTCCGCATTCTCGCTTATGATACAGTTATCTCTGTTCTTATACGTCCCTCCTCCGTTTCGTGTGTGCGACAGCATTATCCTGTGCATGTCCAGGATGTCTTTCTCGCTGACATCGTATCTGTCCGGATTGTTAAGGATCGTGTCAAGAACATCGCGGTATCCTGTTATTTCTTCCTCTTCATGATTCAGAGGCGCGCTGTTTTCGTTAACGATCTTTTTTATGCGCTCGTCGGTCGTTATTATTCCTTCAATCGCATTGGATCCTTTGACCGATTGTACTCTTGCCAGCGACCTCAATGCGGAGAACACTTCTTCGCTGTCTTTTTTTCTCTCGTTTTCCTTAGACCTTAGGATCTCCATCTTATTCAACAGGGTCACTGTGCCGGTGCTGATCCCCATTTTTTTTATGAAAGAATAATCAAAACGCCGCATTTTCTCTGCCTAATAATAAAACTCTCTGCATATATATTATGGTTTTTATATGCAGAGAATTTTTAATTTTAATATTTCTCTGCATACAAATCGTGATTTTATAGTTAGAGCTTCAACTCCGCAAAATAGGGAATACGTTGAAGCCTGACTTCTTGTCCAATTCCTCTGGCTTCTTCGGGACATTATCCCAGTGGACGCTATCTAGTAACCCGGCGTAAGTGTCAGACACGTGATGTAAAGGGATGTTCCAAAAAGACCTAATGCAAAAACTGGGTCAAATATTTTTAAAATTAATATTTTGAATAAATATTAATTAAAATTATATTTCGATTAAGTATTAATGTTTCATAATATATGTATACTCATGGAACCGTTGATAGGGAGGGAAAAGGAACTAGACTGGCTCAACGGTCTGTTTTCAAAACGAGGGCCGGAGACCTGTGCGGTATATGGCAGAAGAAGGGTTGGCAAGACGGCCCTTCTGACGCAGTTCTGTGCAGATAAAGAGGCATTTTTCTTCACGGCTTCTCAGGGATCTACCGAAGAGGATACGTTAAGGAACTTTACTGAGGCGATGGGATTGTTCGCCGGCCATGACGTAGGCGGGGCGAAAACGTTCTCCGGCGCTTTGAGGAAGTTCGGGGATCTGATCGGAGAGAGGAAGACGGTGATGGTAATAGACGAGTTCCCATACCTAACGAGATCCCTTCCGGGTTCGGCATCCGACCTCCAGGCGTTCATCGACCGCGGGATGAAAAGCACGAACCTCTTCCTGATCGTATGCGGGTCTTCAATATCCGCGATGAGGTCGGAGATCGACGATAAAGAAAAACCTCTTATGGGCAGGTTCATGAACCGCACGGAACTGAAGCCGCTGCCGTTCTCCGAATGCAGAAAATTCCATACGGGCCTTTCAGACACCGAGAATATGGCTTTCTATATGGTGTTGGGAGGGGTTCCGATGTATCACAGAATGACTGAGGGCAGGACCTTCGAGGAGGCGGTCACGGACGGGTTCCTGAGTGGTTTTCCGTTTCTGTCGGAAGAGGCGCTCAGCATCATCTATAGGGAACTCCCTCGATCAGATGATATCCTGAAGATACTGGACGCGATCGCGGGGGGAGCGGTCGTACAGAAGGAGATCGTTGAAAAGACGGGGATAGCGCAATCGCTGTGCAGCATTCATCTGAGTTCCATGGAATTTCTCGGCATAATCGGGAAGGACACCCCCATGGCAAACTCCCCGAAAAGGCCGGTGTACCGCATACACGACAGCCTGCTCTCTTTTTACTTTTCTCTGATCAGAAAAAGACCCGCGTTCGCGGGGGGAGCGGACCCGAAGGTCGCATTTGAAAGGCTGGAACAAATGATCGATTCGCATCTCGGCCATGAGTTTGAGAAAGTATGCAGGGAGTACTTGGCATCCAAGATACCGTGTGTGGAGATAGGAAGGTGGTGGGGCCGCATCGGGGATGAGGACACCGACATTGACATAGTTGCCATAGCCACCGACGGCAAGATGGATTGTACGGTATTCGCCGAATGCAAGTATTCTAAATGGGCGGTCGAGAGAAGCGTCCTGGAGAAGCTCAAATATCGTTCTCAGTACGCAAAAGGCACTATGAACTGCCGGTATGTTCTTTTTTCGAGATCAGGGTTCGACAAAGATCTTCAGGAGCGTGCCGAAGCGGAGAGAACAACCCTTATCACGCTGGAACAGATGTACGACGGCGGCATTGAATGGAGAATATTCTGACCCGGATCAGAATAACGATTCCTTTTTCTCGGAGAGGTGGCCGTGGTCGGCAACTCTCCTGCCGATGAGGAATACGGCCGCGTATTCGGGGGCTTCCGTTTCCCCGGACAATGAAAAATGCTCTCCCATCATATCAAGTTCGTAGTCCTTTTTCATGGTGATCCTTATCGGCTCGTCGGAATACGACGACGGGACGGCATTCTGAAGCGGGTCGAAACCCGTCAATTCATCTCTGGTGATAGGCGTCACTCTGAGCCCTGTCTTCCCGTGCACTGAACCGGGAAGACGTATTATTCTCTTTATGTCGGGGGTGACCGGCTTATCCACCTCCGCCGCGAGAGAGGGCGCCACATCCTCTCCCATGATCTTCACCAGCATCTCCTGGGTATTTCGGTTGAGGGTCGCCATCGTATTCTTCTCGAAGAGCACCTTCCTTGAGGACCTGACGTCGTCCCGCATCTTGATCAGGGTGCTGTTGGCGGAGGCCGAGACGGAAGGATATTCTTTTTTCAGGATCTTCGGATCAAGGTCGCACACATCGTTCACAAGGTCCATCAGTCCGTTCCTCATCCTCCTCCTCCACCCTCCGGCCTCCGGAGGAGGTATGAGGCGGTCCTTCGCAACGTTCGTCCTCTTGCCGGCCGCCGTTCTCACTTGAGACGTGGCGACCCTCTGGAAAGGGAACACCCAATCGATGTTAAGGCCGGAGCAGGTGATGTAGTCGACGAGCTCCCTTCTCTCGTGGGTGCCGAGGGTAAGCACATCCTTGGACGGTATGTGCGCATGGTACCCCCTTCCGCCGGAGAATGTGATATGGACGTTCTCCTCACCGAATCCCAGGTCCGAGAAGAGGAATGAGTCGGTCAGATCGATCATCTCTTCTTTGATCTTGCTCAGCATCTCTGGGTACGACATCTTTTCCGCCCCCTCTAAGTGGTCGGCATCCAGGTCGAAGATCAGATCCGCTCCAAGCCACTCCTTCTCGTCCATCGTGGGGGCGCTGGGTTTTCGGTAATATGCGGTCGAGTAATAGCTGTGGCTGGGCACCTGGGCTATCATGAAACGGTTCAGCTCCTCCGGGGTCGGGAAGCTCATGTGCCTCTGCACCATCTGCCGGTCAAAGAACATGAAACCGAATTCCCTTTTAGTGAAACGGTCCGGCATTATCGGATGGTTCTCTCTGTAATATTTCCTGAAGGACTTCAGCAGGAAACGGGAATTGCTGTCCATGGCGTACTCGAATCGGGTAACGTATAATTATATTGTCCGACACTTCACCAATATGGCAGAAAAAGTCCCCGTTTATGACAATCATGTTCACATGGACCCTTCAGGCAGGAATGTGGACGCCGCCAGAGAGTTCGAGGCGACCGGAGGGACGGGTCTGACCCTGGTCACGCTGCCTTACAGGCAGGTCCCGATAACCCGTGGAGAGGATTTTGAGCGGTCTTTCGAGATCACGCTGTCCCTTGCGGATAAGGCCAGAGAAGCGACGGACCTGGAGATCAATGTTGCAGTGGGCCCGTATCCGGTGCTGATACTGCCGCTCTCCGAAAAGTATGGGCTGGAGAGGGCCGAAGAGATGATGATCGAAGGCATGGCGTCGGCCGCGAGGATGGTGGAGGAAGGCAAGGCGTGCGCGATAGGAGAGATCGGCAGGCCGCATTTCGACGTTCCGGAGGAGATATGGGACGCGTCCAACAGGATACTGCTCAGGGGGATGGAGCACGCAAAGGAACTCGGCTGCCCGGTCATAATCCACTGCGAGTCCGGGACCACGGAGACCAATCGTTCCTTGTCAGATATGGCGAGGAGCGCCGGCCTGGACCCGGGAATGGTGGTCAAACACTCTTCGCCGCCCTTTGTGACCGACAGCGAGACATTCGGGGTCATGCCGTCGATACCCGCATCGAAGAAGAACATCTCCGAGGCACTCGGCAAAGGGTCGACAAGGCTGATGCTGGAGACGGATTACATCGACGATCCGGAACGGCCCGGGATGATGATGCCCGTTACCACAGTGCCAACCAAGGTAAAGATGCTGCTTTCTACCGGGAGACTCGGGCCGGAGGACATAAACAGGATATGCAGGGACATTCCCGACAGCCTCTATCATCGCTGAAAAATTATTCTATCAAAAAGAGATACCTATGTGAAAGATATGCAGGCAAAGATAACCAGCGTTTATGACGAAGGCTCACAGGTAGGCACTCAGCTGATCGGAGCGAAGGGGTTCGCCGTCCTGATCGAAACGGGGGACGGGGCGATACTCTTCGATACCGGCAGGAGGGGCAGGTATCTTCTGCATAACATGATGTTCCTTGACATAAAGCCGGAAGATATCGATAAGGTCGTGATATCCCACGGGCATGCCAGCCATACCGGTGGGATAGAGGATATTCTGAAGAACCGTGACAGGCCTCTGAACATATACGCTCCCGAATCGGCGATCGGCATCGGGAAACCATTCGGCCCCAAGGGCGTCCGCATACCGGAAGAGCTCAAAGAGAAGGCCGATGTGTATGAGGTGAGGGATTGGATGCAGATCTCCGCGGAGGCGTTCATCTCTTATCCGATGGACATAGGCAAAGATCAGACCGAAGTGTTCATCGTACTTTTGACGAAGAAGGGGCCGGCAGTCATCGCCGCATGCTCTCATGCGGGAGTGGGCGAGATCATGGAGGCGGTGAAGAAGAAGTTCGGATCATACCCCCGCACATACATCGGCGGGGTGCACATAGGAAAAAAGGAAAAGGAGAAAGCGAACGGCATCGCCGCTTTATTCTCCGAGAAAGGCTGCGACAACCTGTACCTGAATCATTGCACGGGAGTAAGCGGCATGACGTACCTCCGAGTGAATCTGGGTCTCAGAGGCGTCAACGATTTTTACGTGGGTACCGTCCTGCAAATGGATGTCTGAAGGACGCGGAAAACGGTGTTTGAAGGATATACCTAAATACGACCGCATTTTATCTTAACGCAGTGATACCATGAGATGGCGCATCAGGACAGCATCGATGTTCATTGTAATGACCTTTATACTGCTGGCGGTAGGGTTGGTCATAGGATTGCTCTTCGACAACATCATGATAGGTCTCATCGTCATGCTGGCACTTGCCGTGATATTCATCCTTTACGCATACTTCTTCTCAAAACGCAGCGCGCTGAGGGCGAACAAGGCCCGCATCGTGACCGAGGCGGAGGAGCCCAGGCTGTACGGCATTGTAAGGAGCGTTGCCAACAAGGCGGGCGTGCCGATGCCGGAGGTGGGCATTTCCGAATATCCGATGCCGAACGCCTTCGCGACGGGAAGGAACCCCAAGAATGCGGCGGTGGTGGCGACGAGAGGCCTTCTGAACCTGCTCCCGGACGATGAGCTCGAAGGGGTGATGGCCCACGAGATGGCGCACGTCAAGAACAGGGACATCCTGGTAATGTCGGTGGCATCGACGATGGCCGCGGTACTCTCTTACGGAGCAATGTTCGCGAGATGGGGGATCCTGATGGGCGGCAACAACAGGAACGGCTACGCTTTCCTCATTGCTCTCGTTTTAAGCATAACGGTGCCCATCGCCGCGATCCTGGTGCAGCTGGGTGTATCGAGAAGCCGCGAATACCTCGCGGATGAGACGGGCGCGATGATAACGGGCAACCCCCGCGCTCTCGCGCGGGCCCTGAGAAGCATTGAGACGGGAGTGAGCTCTCCCGTCAACGAATATTCCAACACAAGCTACTCGGATATGTGGATATCCGATCCCGTCAGGAAGAGGAGCCTGTTCAAAAGGATGTTCAGCACCCACCCGCCGACGGAGGACAGGATAGCGAGGCTCAACGAGCTGGCAATAAAGATGGACACCGGCCAGAAGCCGAGGTATATCAAGGCCGCAAAGAAGAAAGGGCATCTGTAACGTTACTTCACCGGTTCCCACTTTGCAAGCTCGTTGACCTTGGAAAGCGTGGACCCTCTTTTTATTTCCTCTCTGGTGCGGTTCTCCCTTTCGTTGACGTCCACCGTCCTGTTGGCCACTTCGACCGCGACCTCTTTGGGTATGACCATGAGTCCGCACTCGTCGCCCACTATCCAGTCCCCGGTGCGGACGATCTGCCCTCCGATGGTGACCTCCATGCCGATCCCGCCGTAGCCTTTGGGCTCTCCCGCGCAGGGCACGACAGTTCTTGCGAACGCCGGGAAACCCATCTTCTTTATGTCGTCGATGTCCCTTATCGCGCCGTCGATAACGACCCCGACCGCGCCCATCATCATCGCCGAGTGGGAAGCAAGCTCCCCCCAGACAGCTACGGGAGCGTTCCCGACATCGATCACGATCACATCGCCGGGCTTTGCGTGGTCTATCGCCTCGACCGGCTTGGCCCAATCTCCGTTGGCCGTCTGCACGGTGAGCGCCCTGCCGACCATCCTCACTCCGTCGGCAATGAACGGCCTGAGCCCCATGATCACCCCTCTTTTATGGAACGCATCGGATATGTTGCAGGTGGATGCCTTGGAGAACGCTTCGAACAACCCTTCCTCATTATATTTCTTGGACAACACGGAATCAATCTTCTTTCCGGACATGGAAGAGACGATATCCGCCGCGGAACCTTTGATGTCGGCGGCTTTGATTATGCCGCCGCCGACGATGATGATGGATGCCCCCGCATCTACATACTGAGGGGCGGTCTCGACCGTTATACCGCCGGCCACCGCTATCGGGATGGAGGTATCCTCAACGATCGTTCTGAGAATGTCTAGTGGCTGCCCTTCCCCCCTCATCTGCGAATCGATCCCCATGTGGAGGCAGATGTAGGATACTCCCAACTTTTCAACCGCCTTCGCTCTTGCAATGCGGTCCGGGACGTTGATCATATCGATCATCACTTCCGCACCGTATTTCCTTCCGGAGGAAACGGCTTCTGCAATGGTGGAATCGTCCGCAAGACCCAGTACCGTGACTATGTCCGCTCCGGCCTTGGCCATCATCTCCACCTCCAGCCCGCCGACGTCCATGGTCTTCGTATCGGCTATTATCTTCCTGCCGGGGAACTCCCTGCGGATGGTCCTTACCGCTTCGGCGCCGTCGCTCTTTATCAGAGGAGTGCCGACCTCCACCCAGTCCGCGCCGCCTTCCACCGCCTCATGGGCTATTGCAACCGCACGGTTCAACTGCATCAGGTCCAGAGCTACCTGCAGGATCGGTTTCATACCGTCGTTATCTGCAGAGCGTTATTTACAGTTATTGAGTGCTCTTGCAAACGTGCGGCAGCCAAGGCGGCATCCGCTTAGAGCATTGGCGCATGCGGAGATAAAGCGGCTGTAGGACGCCGTTTCAACAACGCGAATATGGATAAAATCTAAAATTAATTTAAGATAAAAACCAAAATAAATTTTAGATTTTATCTCAAATATGCTTTAGAAAAAAACCATGTTTGACACATATGTGCTACTCACAAAGGAATAAGAAGCCACTCAGCTCGCCCGTCTATCATCAGATATCAGCTCGAAAATGTTCATCATCGTGGCATGACCCAATCGTACGGGGAGAATAAATCATTGTCTGTCTCGGTTGACCGTGTCGATCAATTCATTATGTTCTTGTCATGTTTGTCTGAAAGCCATATTTTATAATACGCATCGACACACCAGAAGACGAGAAAACCAAGCAGAAACAAACAGTTGGAGTAGTCTGTATCAACGATCCACCATTCAATGATACCAAAAATGATACCAAAAATGAACCTTGATGTGGCACTTAGTCAGATTCAGGATATCACTCCGAAGAAGAGTGTGAAAACATATGGGCTCAAAAGTTTTTAAGAAAATCAGGCAATCAACACAGTCGTCTTGGTTGTTCATCTCATTGCCTGACGAGTCCTTTCATTGTTCGAACTCTTCCAATAATTCTCGCAAGCGTCTTTCAGTTACTGGAACTCTTCCCTTTCAGCAGGACGGCGTCATTGCGCATACAACTCAACCCCTTCCTTCATCACTGTTTCCAGAAATTCACCATCAAGCGCTTCTTTGTCAACTATGTCTATTTCGCATCCGATCGCATCGCGCAATTCCCTGAAGAATCCAGACAGGACAAACAGCGTTCTTATCTTTCCGGATTCGATGCAGAAATCGTAATCGCTGTTCTCGTCGTAATCTCCTCTGGCCGCCGAACCGAAAAGGTATATCTTATCTACGCCGTACTTCTCTGCCACCGGTCTTACTATCGCTCTCAGTTCTTCAACGTCATATCGCTTGCGAGTTGCCGGGCCCATGGTGTCATATCCGTCTCGTGTGGTTTAAATCTTATCTGTATTAGAGATATACAAAATGATAGCAGATGGCAGATACACCACCGCCAAAGACATGGAAATCTCCTTGGGAACATCTTCCGCTTCAGTCGAAAGATCAATAGCCAACCTTAAAGAAAAGGGCCTCATTCGAAGGGTGGGGAGCAAAAAAATGGGAAGCTGGGTACTAAATCATTCTTTTAATCCACCATAATGATGGAATAAATGATGGAATAAACACTAACTTCGGAAATTGTGGTAAATGGCACGGTAAATGATACGAACTTCATGAATGTTATTGGGGTTGTATCACTTACTCCATCATTTATTCCATCCTGAAAACGCTGTCACGAGAAATCAGTTGGCCTAACAAATGAAAAATGCGGCAGCCTGTGATTATCTGACACAGTATCTGGGCAAGTGCTAAATCTTTTCAGTTGATAACGGATAATGTTCAAAGAGGGGTCGCATGTTGGGAAAGAAGGAAAGGAAGGCGCGCGTGCTGTTCATCGACGAGAAGAACGATCTGACCTCGCAGCTGGCGGAATACTTCACAAGAGAATACTACGGCAGCAGATACGAGGCATACAGCGCGGGCCCGAAGCACGACCTGGTGGATTGCGAGATGATATCCGTCATGTATCAGAGGGGAGAGGACATGAGGCGGCAGGTCTCCAAGGACTTCAGGGACAGGGACCACCTCCGTGATGATGAGGATTATGATTTTGTGATATTCCTGAGGGAGAAGGTGTTCGAGGAGTGGGCCAAGAGGACGCCCTGGCAGGGAAAGCAGATACTGTTCGAGATGGGGTCTGCGGAGGATTTCTCCGCCACAGACGATAAGGAGCTGGCGGAATGCTATTCAGACCTTATCGATAAAGTGAGCGCCTGGGTCAGTGAGAATCTGAAAGAAACGGATAAACTTAGATCGATGATAAGCGCATGATCCCCGTAATAATTCATGACAAGTGTCAATGCGACCCGAAGAAATGCACCGCAAAAAGGATGCTGAAGTTCGGGCTGGGCAAAGAGGCGAAGACCCTGTCCGCCATACCGCGCGGATCGATCGTCCTTTCGCCTTTCTCTGAGATCGCTCTTTCTCCCGCAGATATCGTTCATGCGAAAAAGGGGCTGGTGGTAATGGACCTCACCTGGACCAACATAGACGATTTCCCAAAATTAAAAGGAGTTCATGAGAGGTCCCTCCCCTATCTGCTGGCATCGAACCCCGTTAACTGGGGGAGGCCGATGGAGCTGAACAGCGCCGAAGCCGTCATGGCATCCCTGATCATCTTGGGCGAGAAAGGACAGGCGGAGGAATTCACGGGAAGGTTCAACTGGGCCCCGGAATTCATACGCCTGAACGGGGCTATGCTGGAAGACTATTCGAACGCCGAGGACAGCGCCGGCGTTGTGCGGATACAGAATGAATATCTGGAAAGTATACGTGGCGGAAAGTAACCGCTGAGCGGCAGAAAGCAGATATTATTTCCGTAAATTAAGCTATTTTCGAAGGAGCATACTGGTCACAATTTCCATGCTGGGTATCTGATGCGATCTGCGCAATTTGTTTCAAATATTTACAACAAACATGATTTGTTGTTGAATTTTGAAACAAACTAAGTTTGTTGGTAAAAATTGAAACAAATATTGAAGAGACCGAGGCGGGGAGCAAGAGACGGAAGGGCCGTCGGACCTCCCTCACGGATCCCTGCGCCGGCGGCATACCCCCCTGTTTACTGTGCAGGCTTTTTATCCTGCCCGATAATATAGAACGATGCAATGCCCGATGATGTTGCGGAGCTTATTTGGGAGGCCCTCGGGAACGACAGGGTCACCACGGGAGAGGCAAGCCGCAGACTGGAGCACATGCTCAACTACAGATGCCCGGACGACCTGGCCAAGACGCTTTCCAAACTGAGGAAGGCGGGGTTGGTCAAGGGAGAGATAGACATGGAGGTCGGAGGGTGGATCTGGTGGGCGGACGAAGAATGCCGGAACAACAGGTCGCAGGAAGAGGAGTGAGGAAATGGCGGTAAGTTTTCAGGACAGCGAGATAATTGCGGGGTGGGAGGAGATCTTCGGCAAGGACAAATACCGCCTGCTGTTCGCCGACATAGCGGCAAGCTATCCCGAGAAACGGAGCGTCTATGTCCCGTACGAGGACATAGACGCATACAATACCGATCTGGCTATGTTCTTCTTGGACAACCCCGACAGATGCCTGAGCAAAGGAAAAGAGGTGGTAAAGGCCTCGCTCCCGCCGACTTGGGATGCGAACGATGCAGTTAATCTGAGGATAACCAACCTTCCGCGCGATGCCAAAGTGGAGGTAAGGCAGCTCAGGGCCAAGCATCTCGGAAAGCTCGTTGCGGTGGAAGGTCTCGCAAGGAAGGCGACCACCGTGAGGCCGAGGATGACCAGGGCGCTCTTCAGGTGCAGCAGATGCGGAGCGGAGATGTGGGAGAACCAGAGGGGCGTGGTCATGAGGGAGCCTCAGATGTGCTCGAACCCCGACGGCAGCTGCAACAAGCAGGCGACGCGTTTCGATCTTGACGCAAAGGCATCCGTTTTCGTGGATACGCAGAAGATCGAGATCCAGGAAAGCCCGGAAGGACTGAGAGGCGGGGCGCAGCCGGAAAGGATAACGGGTTTCGTCGAGGACGACATAGCCGGGATAATAACCGCCGGCAACAGAATAACGATCAACGGAATAATAAGGTCCTCCGAGAAACAGGAAAGAGATAAAACAACCGTCTTCGAGATATTCATGGACGTTCTGTCGGTGGAGTTCGAGGAGCACGAGTACGACGAGATACAGATAACGGAGGAGGACGAGTTCCGCATACTGGAGATGGCAAAGGACCCGAAGCTCTACGATAACATATCCGCATCCATCTCTCCAACGATCCACGGCATGGCGGAGGTCAAGAGCGCCATTGCCCTGCAGCTGTTCGGCGGGTGCAACAAGGAGATGGACGACGGCACCGTGATAAGGGGAGACATGCACGTGCTCCTCGTGGGAGATCCCGGTGTCGCGAAGTCCCAGATACTGAGATACATGAGCGCGCTTGCCCCGAGAGGCATATATGCATCCGGCAAATCCGCATCGGCGGCGGGCCTGACGGCCGCCGCGGTGAAGGACGAGTTCGGCGACGGGAGATGGACCCTGGAGGCCGGGGCCCTCGTCCTTGCGGACAAGGGTCTTGCGTGCATTGACGAGTTGGACAAAATGACGCCTCAGGACCGATCGTCGCTGCATGAGGCGATGGAATCCCAGAGGATATCCGTCGCAAAGGCCGGGATAACCGCAACCCTTCAGTGCAGGTGTTCCATGCTTGCGGCAGCCAATCCAAAGTTCGGGAGGTTCGAGACGGCAGGCATGTCCATAACCAATCAGATAGACCTTCCTCCGGCGCTAATGTCCCGTTTTGACCTCATATTCGTTATGACGGACAAGCCGGACCCGAAGGCGGACAGGGAACTGACGGAACATATCCTCAGCGTTCACAGAAGGGGTCAGGCCAGACAAATAGCGGAAGATGCGCCGTTGGTCGTGGGTGTGGACATCAAGAAGATCAGGGACGATACGCGGAACGTAAAACCCGTGTATGAGCAGGAGATACTCAGGAAATATGTGGCGTACTCGAAGCGCATCGTGCCGGTGATGACGGATGCGGCCACGAAGATGATCGAAGATAACTATCTATCAATAAGGGCCATGGGTGCGGGGGAGAACGATTCCGTGCCGATCACCGCAAGGCAGCTCGAAGCGTATGTGAGGCTGTCGGAAGCATCGGCGAGGATGAGGCTCAGCCGCGTCGTCGAAGAAGAGGATGCGAAGCGGGCGGTGAAGCTTGTGGAATATTATCTGAGCAGGATACTGGCCCCCGAAGGGGGGCAGTGGGACATAGACAACCTGTCATCGAATTTCACAAAGAAGGACCGCAACGAAATGACGATCGTATTGGATATTTTCAAAAGATACGGAACCGCAGAAGGATTGTCGGAGGAAGAGATAGTGGGGTATGCTCTGAGCGACGGGCTCTCGGAAAGCAAGACCAAGAAACTGCTTAAGAGTCTGGACGAGACCGGCGAATTGTTCTGCCCCCGCAACGGCGTTTACAGGAAGGCATAAAATGATACACTGCAAGATCCACGTTCATGAGAAGGAGAGGATATTGGCCGCCTGCGACCAAGAGATCCTGGGGATGACGTTCAGAGGGAACGGTGCAAAGATAAAGGTGTCGGAGACCTTTTACGGAGGGGAACTGGTGTCCGAGGACGTATTCGTGGAAAGGACCAGATCGGTAACGATAATGAACCTGGTGGGAAACCGCGTGGTGGACAGGGCGGTGAAGGAGGGGCTTGTCTCCGAGAACAGCGTGATGGTCATCGGAGAGGTGAAGCACGCCCAAGTGGTGATAATGTGAACTTCTGTGTAAAGTGCGGGGAAGAGGCCGAGCAGACCATGGGCGGCCTGTGCGCCGCCTGTTTCCTTGACGGAAGGAAGCTGATGTCCCTTCCGCACCACGTCGATCTGAACGTCTGCGCGAACTGCGGGGATATCGGGCGCGGAGAGTCATGGGTGACGAAGGATCTCCCGGAAGCGATAGAGGAAGCGGCGAAGAGATCCGTCGTTCCGATCAAAGAGGCAAAGGTCGTCCGCACCGAAGCATCGTCGGTCGAACAGGAACCGTATACGTACGCGGTGACGGTGGACGCTCTGCTTGATATCGGCGGTCATGCCGCCGAGGATTCGGCATCCACGATAGTAAGGATAAAGAACACAGTATGCAAAAGATGTTCCAGACAGCTTGGCAACTATTACGAAGCGATCCTGCAGATAAGGGCGGATCCCAAGAACGTTCCCCACGGGACGGTGCGGGAGGCGCTGAACAGGGTCGAGAATCTGGTCGATGCGAACTCCGTTCACAACAGGCAGCTCTTCATAACGAAGTCGGAGGAGGTGCAGGGAGGGATAGATGTCTACTTGTCCTCCATTTCCCTGGGGAAAGCGGCCGCGAAGGACCTGGCCGACGCATACTGCGCCGAGACGAAGGAAGCATTCAAACTTGTGGGGCAGACGGACGACGGCCAGGGGATGTACAGGATAACCTATCTTGTAAGGCTCCCGGACTTCCACGCCGGGGACGTGATACTGTTCGAGGGCCGATACTTCAAACTGACCAGGGTGTCAGGCAGCGGAGCTAAAGTGATCGACCTTATGAACTTCAGAGAAAGAGCGGTCAAAAGGTCGGATATGCCTTCCTTCAAGGTGCACGAGCGTGCGGAGGACCTGCGGGAGGCGGTGGTGGTGAGCAAAGGGAAGGGGGAGATCCAAATACTTGATCCGTCGAACTATTCCACCGCGGACCTGAATGTCCCCGACGGCGCGGAGATAGGCGACACCGTGAAAGTGGCGGAGATAGACAACATCCTCTACTACGTGCCGTGAGCGCAGTTCGGCATCATCCCGGTGCGTTGGTTTCAGTCCCTCAAACACCCGATAGGCACTACATATACGCCGTCCCTGCGGCGGTATGCATATTCCGATGCCGTCAGCACCATGAGGAAAGACGGCGGGGTCATCCTTTCCGTGTCGATCCTGTCCTTTAATTTTATCAGGTTCTCGGCGGCCTTTTCCGTTTCTTTGGCGCCGGTCTTTATTTCAACGGCACCCCACCGGCCGTCCTTAAGGTGTACGATCGCATCCGCTTCCAGACCGCTCCTGTCGCGGTAGTGGAACACTTCTCCGTCCATTGCCTGTGCGTATACCCTAAGGTCCCGCACGCACAGCGATTCAAACAGCAGACCGAACGTTTTGAAATCTTTCAGCAACCCTTCCGGCGACATACGGAGGACCGCGACTGCAATGGATGGGTCAACGAAATGACGTTTGGGGGATGTTCTTATAGCGGTCTTGGAACGCACAGCCGGACACCAGGCAGGCAGGTCTTCGACCACGGACATGCGTCTGAGCGCATTTATGTAAGATGTTACGGTCTTGTCAGATATGATGTCGTCCCCCTCCATATCTTCCCTGATCGTTGTCAGTTTTGCCGCCGTAGATACATTCCTTGCCAGAGACCGCATGAGATTACGGATGCGGGCGGGGTTCCGCTCCACGCCGTCGGAACTGGAGATCTCGGTCTCCGCCAAAGAATCCACGTAATCGTACGCACGACGCAGAGCTATGGATTCTTTTTCGCCCACAGAGCGGGGCCACCCGCCTCTGGCCAACGCAAAGGCAAGACCGTCGATCGTAAGCGGCGATCTGCCTTTGATGTCGGCCTCTCCGTTGAACAATGTTCTCAGTGAGACCTCTCCGCTGGATTCGAGAGATTCGAACAGTGTCATTGTGCGCATGAACAGGCGCGTTATGCGCCCTGTTCCGGTGTGTAGCGTGGGGTCATTCTTCGGCGTGACGGAACCGGTGAGTATGAATTGTCCGTTCTCTCCGCGCTGATCCACTTCGAAACGCACACCATTCCATAGAACGGGGGCTATCTGCCACTCGTCGATCAGCCTCGGTACGTCACCCTCCAGAAGAAGGCTGGGCGCGCTGTCCGCGATCATCTTGTAATGTTCTGTGTTATTCGGATCCTGCATCAATATTTTGCTGGCGGCCCGCTCTTCTGCGGTACGTGTTTTTCCGCACCATTTGGGGCCCTTGATTAATACCGCGCCGGAAGACTCAAGAGCTCGGTCCAACTCTCTATCTACAATTCTGTCCAGATATTTTCTTTTCACTACATTCACAACATCATATGGTTATTTTAACTTATTGAAAAGTGGCATATCATTTCCCTATTTGGTAAGTTTTCATTTCCCTATTTGGTAAGTTTTCATTTCCCTATTTGGTAAGTTTTTGACGAGGGCTACACTATTTTTCCAGTGCGTTTTCTGGATGCATATACTGCTCCGTTGGATCCGAGAACATGAGAGAACGATGCAAAACGGCGCACGATCGTCCGAGGCGTATCCCTCTCAACTCACGGCGCAAAACTGCGAAGAACCTTTATTTGCAAAATGTCGTAGAGGCGTTATGATAAAACTGCCTGAGCCCATCGACCGCGTGGTGGCGAATCTTCTGAAAGCGGCCAACACAAAGCTCCCGCCGGACATCGGCTGGGCTCTGGAGGCCGCCGCCGGCTGGGAATCGGATCCCCTGGCGAGGACTCAGCTCGGGGCGATAATGGATAACGTGAAGAAAGCGGAGGTCTTGGGACGTCCGATGTGCCAGGATACGGGGATACCCACTTTCTATGTGAAGGGGAGGTTCGACGCGTCCATCAGAAATGATATTATCAAAGGGATAAGGGCCGCCACCGAAACGGTCCCTCTGAGACCCAATACGGTCGACCCGCTTACAAGAAAGAACTTGGGAGACAACCTCGGAGAAGGCATGCCCTCAATACATTACATCCCGACCGATGACAACTTCCTTGAGATCGCCGTTCTTATCAAAGGGGCGGGTTCGGAGAATATGACGCGATCGGCCATGCTGAACCCTTCGGACGGAATAGAGGGGATAAAAAGATTCATTGTCGACTCGGTCCTGGATGCCGGAGGAAGGCCCTGTCCGCCGGGCGTGATCGGGGTCGGCATCGGCGGCACCGCGGATGAGTGCGTGGCGATGTCGAAGCGGGCGCTGATGTCCCCCCTTGACAGAGAGAACGGCGACCCCGTTCTGAAAGAGATGGAAGAAGACTTGTTCGTCAAACTGAACGGGAGCGGCCTCGGGCCCATGGGGCTGGGGGGATCGACCACGGTCCTCGGAGTGAAGATAAAGGCCGCATGCTGCCACACGGCAAGCCTTCCGGTCGCGGTGAGCATAGGATGCTGGGCCACCAGAAGGGCGGTGGCGCGCATAACCGAAACAGGTATAGAATACGAACAGGGGGCGGACCTGTGAGGGAATTGAGGACGCCTCTCAGCGAGAAGGCCGTAAGGGAACTCAGGGCAGGGGACACGGTATACCTTACGGGCGAAGTGGTAACGGGGAGGGACGAGATGCACATGAGGGCGGTCGAATACGCCCGCGGGGGAAAGCCGATACCGGAAGGACTTGAGAATTCGATCCTCTTCCACTGCGGCCCGATCATGGTCAAAGAAGGCGGCAGGTGGAGAACGGTGGCCGCCGGCCCCACCACCAGCTCAAGGATGGATCTCTTGGGACCGGAGATGATAAAGAGGTTCGGGATACGGGCGGTAATCGGAAAAGGCGGGATGTCGGAGAAAGTGGGGGATGCCATGCGGGAGGCAGGCTGCGTTTATCTTGCGGCGGTGGGAGGGACCGCGGTCTCCATAGCGGAATCGGTGGTCGAGGTCCAAGGCGCAGAATGGGAGGACCTGGGCATGGCCGAGGCGATGTGGATATTAAAGGTGGAAAGGATGGGACCCCTCACGGTGGCAATGGACTCGGAGGGCGGCAGCCTTTACGATAACGTAAGAAAAAGGCTCATCAGGGACGTCTGACATCGTCGTCCTCTTCGGGAACGCTGTCGTCGATTATCTCGAGGCTGTTGGATCCGTTCATGCGTCTGCCGATGAACCATGCGGCGACCGCAAGCAATATGCCGACTATCGCGCCCACCAGCATCAGTACGTGCGCCATATCCAGACCCAGATGTTTCTTCAGCTCGCTCTTCACCAATGTGACGTTGACCGTTGACGGGCTTCCGGTCACGTTTACCTGGAAGGCATCGCTTTGGTTGAAGCCCTGGCTGCCCGCCGTTAAAGTATACGTTCCGGTGGGGCATACGATCTCATAGTGTCCGCTGTCGCCGGTATGCGACGAATACGTCCCCTCGCCGTTGACCGGTACAAGGGTAACGGTGGCATTCTTGACGGGGGTCGTTCCGAAGGTCACCTGCCCCCTTACGGTCCCGTCGGAAGTTTTCATTATCGCGCACTGCATATCCTCGATCGTTCCCGTCAATGTGTACGTGCGGGTCGCGCTGTTGTACTTGACCCCGGAAAGATTAATGGACATATATTCGGAACCCGGAGGGAAGGTCGTGTTGGGGCACGTCACCATGGAGTATCCGAAAGTCGTGAAAGAGATCATGAGGCCGGAGTTGGTAGCGATCCCCACGCTGAAGAATCCGCTGCCGTTCGTTTCGCCGTGGAAGACGGTACCGTTCCTGTCCATGACGGAAACGGTCACTCCTTCCATGGGCACCCTGCCGGTATCGGCCACAAAACCTTCGACGTAATAGTTGGAAAGGCTGACGGGGTCTTCCGCATCTGCTGACGTAAATGATACTGTCAGTACCAACAGAGAGACCACGAATGACACCAGCAGGAGCTTGTTCCTCATCGCCTTTCAATGGGTGACCGCATTTAATATCTTTTGCGGTCCGGAACGGCCGTTGGGCATCGGGGTGCCTGTGAACGGCCCTCTGGTCGCTCATGCCGTTCATTGCATATCATGCACCATTTTGTATGTGCGGTCTCGGAATGCAGGTATGTTCCCGTCTGAAATGTGTTCAATAAGTGTCGACCCTTTATTCAGATATGAAGTGCAGCGGGGCACCGGACCTCAGATGACGCGACCGTTTGGTAGAGGATCGCCCGGATTATCTTTTTCTTTTTCGGCGTTGCGCTCTTTGAAATACTCTTCCATGATCTTCTTATCTTCCTCGAGTTTTTTCATTATGTCGCACGAAGGCACATAAGGTCCCCTCTTCTCTGCGGCCTCGAAGGCTCTCACCAACGCTTCCGCCTTTTCAGGGGTGTCTATCACCAACATTTCGTAGAAAGATTCGATGGGCATGTTGTTCTCTATGTTTTTGATTGTTACTTTGGTATATATCGTTGTTGTATACAATTAGCAGTTAGCATTCTGAAAAGACTCGCACCCTGTCAGGAGTTCAGATAATGGCTACCATTTGGTTGAGGGTCCCGCCGCTGTTCTTGCCTGCAGAAGTGAATCCGCAGGATTCGTAATACCCCAGAAGCTTGTCCCGGCAGTCGAGGCGGACAACTCTGCACCCGAACATATCGTTGCCGTTTGAGAAGATCTCAAAAGCAACCTCTATCATCGCCCTCCCGAATCCCTTCTCCGTGCCGTCCGCTTTTGCCAGCTGGCCAAGCAGGTATGCCTGCGCGACCCCTTTGTCAACATTCATTTGCTCGAATATCTCTTCAGGGATACTGTGCTGTTTGTTTACGGAGAGGCATTTGACGGCTAGTGTGAAGAACCCCACGACAATGTCCTTGTCCTCGCGATCCTGCTCCAAAAAGAGGTATGTTCTGGAGATACCATTCTTCTCATGTCGGATGGCGGTGTTCTTTAAGAAGTTCTCAGCGGCGGGTTCCGCTGAACAATGAAAGGACGATAACAAAGACTGCAGATCGTTCTCATCTGTTGTGGACAGCAGCTCGTAAAGCCGACAAAGAAAGAGGGTCACTCTGAATTACCTCTTTCTTTTTCCGCTTTCCTTTTTGCCCATATTTCTTCCAAAGCCTTCTTGTCATCTTCCAGTTTTTTCATCACGTTGTATTTGCGCTCGATGGGTCCTCTCTTCTCTGCGGCCTCGAAGGCTCTCACCAGCGCTTCCGCCTTTTCGGGGGTGTCTATCACCAGCATCTCATGGAATGATTCGATGGGCATGTTGTTCTCTGCGTTTTTGATTGTTACATTAGTATAAATCGTTGTTGTGTACAATTAGCAGTTAGCATAATGGGGAGATTTGCACCTGCCAAAAAGTTCAGATGACGCGACCGTTTGGTAAAGGATCGCCCGGATTATCTTTTTCTTTTTCGGCGTTGCGCTCTTTGAAATACTCTTCCATGATCCTCTTATCTTCCTCAAGTTTTTTCATTATGTCGCACGAAGGTACATAGGGTCCCCTCTTCTCTGCGGCCTCGAAGGCTCTCACCAACGCTTCCGCCTTTTCGGGGGTGTCTATCACCAACATCTCGTAGAAAGATTCGATGGGCATGTTACTCTCTGTCTTTTTGATTGTTACTTTGGTATATATCGTTGTTGTAAACAATTGGTTGAATGGGGATGCTCCTTTTCAGAGCGATCTCTATTCATTTATTCCTGTCCGCAAAGAGCTTTCCGAGTATCCGAGAGCTAGATCTGCAAGCAGCCTTTGATCATTCGCAGAATGCGGGAATTGCCGGCGCGGCCGCCCGGAAACGCAAGCGTCGGTTGCCGTGCTACAACTATTCGCTTATGACCCGTTTGCCTTATATATCCTGACATTGCCTGTTTTGATGAGTTTTATCATGTCAAATATCCTGACAAAAAATTATCTGGCAATGTTATCTATATATAGGTCTACCGAGTTGTAGTTTATACTCAATACAGGCCGGGGGAGAACGGTGCCTGTAAGGGTGTCGAGCCGTCAATGCGACGTTCGAAGGGGGGCTAAGAAAGAGGTTTCCCTATGGAGAGCGTAACAGCGAGTGACGGGGAGAGGACGGATAAAGGGGGGTTGCCGCCCGATACTAGCGAGCTTTTTACTTTCAGTTCTGTTGCGGCATCATCGGTCACGGGAACCGTATCCTCGCAGAGAAGAGCGCTCCATTCCAATGCGGAAGAATGCATCGGCGCGTCCGATCATGTTTCCGAGCGGTGGTACGCATCGAACCACGTCTCTCAGGGCGGAGACCTCAGAGAGAATGAACATTTCCTTATGAACATATACGGAGCGGACCACACGTCCGCCGGTATAGAGAATTACATTATTGTAAAGGACGGCGGACCATCCGTCGTAAAAAGAAAACGCTGCGGATCTAACCAGCAGTATTTGAAAAAAAACCTCTTCCAAACCGTTTACGAAACGCGCTTACGCAGAGCCTCCGGCGGTATGGGGGCGGTTTTTCTCAAAACAGGATTTTATCAAAACAAAAACAAAAAGAGTGTGTAATTAAATGAAAACACAAATAAAAAGAATAGTCAAGAACAAATCCGGCAAGCAAGCCCTGTTCATGTATGCGGTGCTTGCGCTAGTAGTAATGATGGCGTCTGTCGCCGTCGTACAGCTTGTCCCGGGAGGTTCCGACGACTCGTCGGCGGCCGACCACACGATCAACCTGACCTCACCTCCTGCCAGTAACCCTGGTCTCGGGTGGACGCTCAGCGGTGCAGGCACCGGTGTGAGCCCATACATATTGGTCTTCAACACAAACGCAAACTCCTATAGTTATGAACTAACTGGTGGCAACAACCTTTATTATAGTATTCAATTCCAAGCCAGCGTGAACACCACGGTGACACTGAACAACATCAGTATCCGAGAATCGCCCGGCATTGAGTTCCCTATACATATTGAACCATGGGCAACGGTCACTCTTCTTCTGAGCGGCACCAACGAACTTACAAAAATCTATGTGCCGACCAACGCATCACTCATCATCGACAGTGCATCCAGCCCCAACACCGGCAGCAGCGATGGCACGCTTTCTATGTCAGGAGCTACAAACAAAGGCGCAGCCATCGGCGGTGCTACTAATGCCATTGGGATTATGGATGCAGGTAACATAACTATCAAAGGCGGCACCGTGAATGCAAACGCCCACTTTTATGGTGCCGCAGGTATCGGCGGCGGTGGTAATAGTACAAGCTCGGCAACCGCAGGCAGCGGCGGCAACATTACTATTACTGGCGGCACTGTGAATGCGCTCGGCAATTCCAACGGCACAGGCATCGGCGGCGGCGGTAGTCAATACAGCAGCGGGGGCCGCGGCGGTGACGGCGGCACGATCAATATCAGCGGCAATGCGGTGGTAAATGCGACCGGTCGCGGAGGCGCAGGTATCGGCGGTGGCTTTACATATCTCTTGAGCGGTGCCGGCGGTGCCGGCGGCACGATCAATATCAGCGGCGATGCAGTGGTAAATGCGACCACTATGAGCTCAGGATATGCTCTCAGCAATACAAGCGCCGCAGCCATCGGCGGCGGCAGCGCAGCAAATGGCACGGTCACCGGCGGCGGTGACGGCGGCAACATCACTATAAGCGGTAACGCAGTCGTGACCGCAACAGGCGGTGGATCCGCAGGCATAGGCGGCGGCGCAGGCAGTCAACCTTCAGCCATAGCGTTTGGTGGTAGCGGCGGCACTGTCATCATAACAGACAACGCAACTGTTATTGCAACAGGCAACAGCGGAGGCGCTGGTATCGGCGGCGGCGCAGGCGTCTCTGGAGGATCAATTTTTAGGGGTGGCGCAGGCGGCAGTCTAACCGTGACCGGAAACGCAAAGGTCACTGCAACCAGCAACGGCGGAGGCGCCGGTATAGGCGCTGGTTCTTCCTCTCCAACACAGATCGGTCTCGTTGTCGGTACATCTTTGAGTATCTCCAGCACAGCAGATGTCAAAGCATATTCGCAGGGGACAACCCTTCCTGCTATCCACGCTGCCGGCAACATCTCCGGCGGTGGATACGTTACGAACGCCAATTTGATCGCAGCGATATCGGGAGGACCGGTGACGCTCGAAGCGTTCATTGGCAAGAATATGTCAAACCCTCCAACGATTCTTAATCTTCCCGGCGGCTTCAGAGGCTTCGCATACAGCACGGGCGGTTCTTCCACAATAGACCGTATCTACGCTACGAACGGCACAACATACACGGGCATAGTCGTGCGCGACTCCGATAACGGCGATCCGTACTCTATGTCCATACTAACAGATTATAATATTCACAACAGCAGCGCAGGCAACGGGGTCCTCCCGGTCAGGTTCATGACCGCGGTACCCGGTACTCCGAGCGCGTCCAACATATTGTACACCACCGCTGACATAAACAGCAACGGGCAGAATGTAGTGACGGGGGTCAACTATGTCGCCGGCGGATTCCTTTATTCCGCATCATCTTCGGTGGACGGCAACGGCGCTCTGAACTCTTCCGTGACAGACCTTCCGTGGTCATCATGGACCACGTCTCAGATAACGGAGAACCTGACGGGGCTCTCAATGAGCACAACGTACTACGTGCAGACGTACCTGGAAGTAACGATATCATCGATAGCTTTCACATTCTACAGCCCCGTGGTGCCATTCACGACAGATTCACCTTATACAGACGTGATAGATCTGTCCGAGACCATCACAAGTACGGCAGACTACACAATATCAGCGGGAATGAGCCCGTACAGTGTTCAGTTCGGCGGATCGCCGGGCGGCTCGGTGATCGGCGACCGTACTCTGACGTTCTCATCGGCGGCGGACGGCAATACCTATCTCATAAAGCAGACAGGTCTGCTGGCCAGTCCCGGCAGCGAACCTAAGCACGGGACATCGATATTCAATGAGATCTTCATCGAGGGCGGCGTATCTCTGACCTTAATTATATCTGATATAGACCTAATAGGCAGCATAATCCTCGAAAATGATGCGGAAATTACATTGCTCATTGAGGGCGACAGCTATGTCCACGGCAGCATACTCGCCGGCGACAGCGGTCTGTCAGGTGTCGCAACCATCACAATAGACAGCTACACCAACCCCGGCAGCAGCGACGATTCGCTGACGGTGACGACCAGCGACCTCGAATGTGCGGCCATCGGCGGCGCATCGACTCAGCACGGCGGTTTCATCACAATAGAAGGCGGCACGATCACCGCAACCGCTCAAGACGGCGCGGGTATCGGCGGCGGAGCCAGTTCCAGCGGCTCGATCGGCGGCGGAGACGGCGGAGTGATATCCATCAACAGCGGCACGATCACCGCGACCAGCAATAACGGCGCGGGAATCGGCGGCGGCTTCAGCCACACAGGCGTGAACGCGGGCGGCGGAAGCGGTGTGATCTATATTTACGACGGCACGATCACCGCGACCAGCAAAGGCGGCGCGGGCATCGGCGGCGGTTCCGCCAGCGGCGGCGCGGGCGGCGGAAACGGTACGATCTATATTTACGACGGCACGATCACCGCATCCTCGGGGATGAGCGGCTATGGCGCAAACGGCGCGGGAATCGGATTCGGCGGCGGCACCAACGGTCTTTTAAGCGGCAGCATAGCGCTGACGTTGAACGCAGAGGCGGACGTGAGGGCATATGCGGTCGATATGCCGGCGATCCACATTTCAACCGTCACAGGCACCGGTTACTTTGTCAATGCGACCCTCAACACACCTATCGCATCGTCAGACACAACAATGGATGTTTACGCTAACGGCACGTCAACCGTGATAGACACCTTTACTCTGCCGGCGGACTTCATGTCCTTCGCGTACAGCACGGGCGCGGCGCCTGCCAGGTTAGACAACATCAAGGCCTACGACAGCAGTTCCACTTTGCTTGGAACAATAGTGCGCGTTCACGACGACAGCCCGGTGATCGGATCGATCACTGCAATGAATGGTTACAACGCATACAACGGCGGAGTTTCCGACGCGAGGCTGCCGGTGAAACTGGCCGTGAACGTGGACATATCCGGTACGATATACGACAACACCACAGGCACACCGGTCGCTCTGGGCGGAGTTACCGTCTATTACATGATAGGCAGTACGACATATTCCGTCTTATCCAACGCTACCACGGGCGAATACGAGATAACGGTGCCTTCGGGCTCCAACGTAACGATCACGGGGCTGTCAAAGAGCGGATACATACCGTACCCGGTCAGCCAGTTCCCTGACGCGCTCGGCACCGTATCGTCCGACATGTCCTCGGTGGACTACACTATGGTGGAAGGCTATGTTATCAACATTACCGTCGCCTGTTACAGCATCGACGACAGCGACGTCGACGTTCTGGTCGGATCGACCACATATAACATCACGGCGCCCGGCGGCACTGTGTATGTGCCGAAGACCATTACCAGCATAACCCTCACCGCAAACGAAGGCACTGACTATTTCGAATCGTTCTATGTTGCCGAAACGTCGGATTATATGTATGTGAACCCCACGAAGGTGGCCGTCAACAGCGATCTGACGATAATAGCGCATTTCGGCATTGCGGCAGCTCCATATATCATAGATGTGACCATAGTCGGCGACGGTATTGTGATACTTGAGAACTACGGCAGAACATGTGTGGTGAATGTATCGCCCTCAAAGGCCTATTTCCCCTGGACGCCGGAGGATAATCTCTTCATGACCGCGGTACCCGCCACAGGCATGGCCTTTGACCATTTCGATACCTCCGCGGGGACAAATGCCAGCAACCCGTTTGTGAAAGATATTATGGACGTCACGTATGTGACTGCGTATTTCGACGACCTCTCCAAATACAACGTGATCGAGGTCACCATATACGGCGACGGTTCCCTCACGATAGACGATGTGACATACAGCCGCGTTGTGAAGAACCCGGACGTCAGCGGTCCGAACGTGTCGTACACAAGTACGGTATATGTACTCAAGACGGTCACGAGCATAACCATCACCGCAGTTGATATTACGGAGAAATTCGAGAGATTCGACATCACAGTTGACCCTCCGTCGACCACGAACCGCTTCGACAGCTATATGAACCCCACTACGGTGCCCATAAGCACCGATCTGCTCTTGGATGCGTACTTCGAACCGAGCATCGCATCTTTCTATGTGCTGACGGTCAATATCGTCGGAAACGGAACGGTGTCGGTGGAGGATAATCTCTTCGGACCCCACGGGACCGTTTACACCTCGGGCACGACCATCAATATCAGCAACAGTGTCAGCGATGTGACGTTCACCGCCAATAACGGGACGAACTACTTCGAGAAGTTCGTCGTGGACACGGTCACATACTCCGGATACAGCAACAAGGTACTGAATCTTCCGATAAGCGCCAATATGGCCGCCGAGGCAACCTTCGGGCCGATGACCTCGATCGACTACGTTGCAGTGGACGGCAGCACGCAGAATTATGGCGGAACGTTCACTGTTATCGATTCGGCATACTTCGGCAGCGGTAACCAGACCATTCCGGCAGGCTGGTACTATGTCGTGGAGGACGTCACGGTGTCAGGCGTACTGTTCATAAACGGTGATGCCAACATCGTGATCGCCAACAATGCCACGCTTACGGTGGCCGGTTCAGGCGGGAGCGGGCTCCAAGTTCAGACTGGAAACAACCTCGCTATCTATTCGGAGCCGCACACAGTTGCGGCTGACATAGGTAAGGTGGAGATCCAGCAAAACGGCATACACTTCGCAGGTACCCCCTCCAACCGTACCTTTATCAACACTGCTTTCATCGACGGCATGGTGGGCATGGGTAATACCATAGACTCCAAAGCCGTCAACGGTGTCACGGGTACGATACACAGTGCCCTTATCGCACCCAGAGACGGTATAATCATATCCAACAGTGGAACTATCCATAACTATGGGTTGATCATCGGCACTGCTAACGGAATAAACGTTCAAGGCAGCGGCAGCGGAGCGGTGATTAACAACTATGCCTTCCCGCAATTCGATCCAAGCGACGGCAGCGCATTCTCTGCACCATACAGAGGCACGATCTCAGGGGTCAATGACGGTATCCAGCTTATAGCTAACGGTACTGTTTCCAACCACGGCACGATCGTCGGTACCGGACCGGTCGGCAATGGCTTTGGCATATACTCCAACAGCACCGGCGTGATCATCAACAACCACGCCGGAGGAGTGATCCAAGGCGACGTCGGCAGCGGTATCCGTCTCGGAAACGGCGGTACTATCGGCAACTCAGGCACAATATCCAGCACCAGTACCTCACCTAATGCGTCAGGCATAAATTCCTCCGTTGTTGCCATTACCGTCAACAACCAACCCGGGGGAGTGATCCAGGGTCTCAATGGTCTCTATCTCAGCGCGGGAGGTACCGTAAATAACTATGGTGCCATAACCGGCAGCGGGACGTCATCCAATACCGGAGCCATATATTCCAGCGCAGATTGTACCATTTTGAACTACGCCAGCGGAACCGTGGAAGGGGGCAACAAAGCCATTCATCTCGGTAATGGAGGCATGGTCGTCAACTTCGGTGACATAAGCGGCAAGCACACGACCAGTTACGGAATATATCTGGACGCAGGAGGCGAAGTGTCCAACAGCAGCACCATCAGCGGCGTTACCCAAGGCATATTTGCTAGCAGCACCGCAGTCAGCACCGCAGACGCGGTCATTCTTACGAACAGCGGCGCGATCCACGGCAACGTGACCCTCGCCAACGCTCCGAATGAAATAACGCTCACGGTTGACAGTCTCATTAACGGCAACTTCAGCACGGGAACGAACCCGGGAACGACGCTTGACTTCAGCGGCACTCTGGATCCGGTGGATCTTACTTTTGCGACGATAACTGGCAACTCCAACATAGGCACCGCAAATGTCTACGTTAGTTTCAGCGCCCCCCCGACATCTCCACCTTACACCGGAGCGGACATCATACTGATCGACGGGAGCACGGTCGTCGGCAAAACCGTTACAGGCACGCCGAAGAACCCGACATACACCGTGGGAGGCTATACCTTCTCCATATTGGTGGGGTCGACCGGCGACCAGTTGATCGCAACGCTGGGGATAGACTACGTTGAAGTGAACGGCAGCACGAGTACCCACAGCGGATCGACCACAGTGATCGATTCCACATCTTCCGGCATCACCTCGCTGGCGGCAGGCTGGTACTACGTGACGCAAAACGTCACGATCTCAAGCCTGACCATCTCCGGCAATGTGCAGATAATCATTGCCAACGGAGTGACGCTGACCGTGACGAACGGCATAACCGTGCCTACCGGCAGCAACCTGTCGGTGTACTCTCAGCCTCCGGCGGGCGGATCCGGTATGGGTAAGCTCTCTATGACGGGCGCTGCTGCCAACAATGGGATCAACATCACCGGCAACAACTGTACGGTTATCAACACAGCCAGTATTGAAAGCAGCAGAGCTGTGATCAATGGCGTCGGAACAGGCGTAAAGATCGTCAACGGCATAACGGGTATACTCAAAAATGCCGCTAGCAATACCACCTTATATCTTTCGCCGGGAAGTACAGGAACTATCAACAACTATGGATCTATCGAAGCTGTGAACACCGTACCCATCTCCTTCGGAGGGGTCATTACCGTCAACAACTATGCCTTCCCGTACTTCGATCCAAGCGACGGTAGCGTATTCTCTGCACCATACAGGGGATCAATAAAGGGGGTCTCAGCAGGCATAATCCTTTCTTCAGACAGCACAGGCAGCGTGGTCCATAACTACGGCGATATAGAAATGACCATAGCTTCTATAGGACTCTACGCCGCAGTTTCGGACGGAGGTGGCAACACCATCTACAACCACGCCGGCGGTGTGTTAGAAGGTGTGAGAGCGTTCCGTGGAAGCAACGAGTCCACTCTCCGCTCCACCCTCAACAACGCCGGAACGATCACAGGCGGCACGATCAGCAACGCTTGCGGAGTGTATTTCGTTTATGGTGGGGATCTCATCAACTCCGGCACGATCACTGGAGGGATCGGCGTATATGGGAATTTCAATTCCCACAGTTATATAGACAACTCCGGCACGATCACCGGCACCGGGAGCCGCGGAATAGATATCTCCTGCTCGTTGGACAACACCGGCACCATTACCGGTCAACAGGAGGCGGTGAGAATCTCCGTCCCCGTCGCCGGTTCGGTCGTTAACAACTCCGGTACGATCACCGCCGTTGCCTCCGGCTCATGGGCCATGAGCATCCACGCCACCAACGCGGTAGGTAGCGGCAACGCGACGATAAACAACTCCGCCGGCGGTGTCATAAAAGGTACGGAAAGAGGACTTAGTATCCTTACGGAGGGCACGAGAAGCACCACCGTCAACAACTACGGTGAGATAGAAGGCACCAGCGGGGTATTCCCGACATCATCTGGAATATATGTCTTTGACAGAGTCTCCCCGGTTGTGACCATAACCAACTATTCCGGCGGATCGGTCAAAGGCGGCAGCTGCGGCGTCTACCTCGGCGTACCCGGCACGATAGTGAACAACGGTGACATAAGCGGCATGATTGTTAGCAGCTTTGGCATATATCTTCTGGCAGGCGGCAGCGTTACCAACAACAACACCATCGGCGGTGCAGCCGGTAGCAATGAAGCGTTCGGGATATACGGCGAAAGCGACACGGTTCCAACCACTCTCGTGAACAACGGCAGCATCTATGGGAATGTGACTCTCGGCAACGCAGAAAATGATATCACGTTTGTCGTTAACAGTTTGATTGTCGGTAATTTCACGCCCGGAGGGTATGATGGAACGCGTCTGAAATTCGCCGGCGATCTGGACTTAGCTACCACTCCCTTCACCTACGCAAAGGTGACCGGCACTTCAACGATAGGCATAAATGTCTACGTGAGCTTTGATGGAAGCGGTCTGCCCACGGGATATGCGGGCGAAGACCTCGTCCTCATTGACGGAAGCGGCGGAGGAGCGGTGGGAGGAGCGTCGAAGAACCCCACGTACATCACGAGCGGATACGGTTACTTCATCGAGACAAAGGGCGGCAACCAACTGGTCGCGACAACCGGCTACATCGTGGAGGTCACCTTCGTCGGGGACGGAACGGTGCAGGTAATAAGCGGAAGCGACGGAACGACGGTCCTTGGGTCCGTATCCGGAACAACCGGGGACACAGAAGCGGTCGTCGTGCGCAAGAGCGTAGGATCCATCCTGCTCAAAGCGATACCCGATTCGACGCCCACGCAGTACTATTTCGAGCAGTTTGAGATAGACGGCGGGGCCCCGAGCATCATCAACCCCACATCGACCGCCATCTCCGCCAACATGGAAGTTACCGTGACGTTTGTCACCGGCAGTTACTACACACTTACCGTTACGGCGGGAGCCAACGGTTCCACATATGCGGACGGAGTGCTAGTGCCTGCGGGAACGACGGCATCGTTCACATACGCGGACGGAGCGTCGGCAACGCTGACGGTGACCCCGAGCGGCGGATACGCGCTCCAGAAGTGGACCCTGGACACGGTTGACAAACCGGCAATAACGCCGTATGTCATAACCATGGACGCGGACCACACGGCGGTGTCGTTCTTCACAACGACAACGCCGGGAGACCACTGGATCCTCACCGTTACGGCCGGAGCGAACGGCTCGACCTTCGTCGACGGAGTTCTCGTGCCCGCCGGATCAACGGCAACGGTAACCTACGCGGACGGAGACGATGCCACCATGACGGCAACCCCCGCAACGGGATATGCACTGCAGAAGTGGGTAATGGACACGGCTGACAAAGCCGCGATCACACCATATGTCATAACCATGGGCGCCGACCACGATGTGGAGTCGTTCTTCGTGTTATCCTCGTCCGGAGACCACAGGACCCTCACCGTTACGGCGGGAGCCGACGGATCAACATTCGTTGAAGGCATACTCGTGCCTGTTGGAACAACGGTGACCGTGACCTACGCTGACGGAGACGACGCCAACCTGACGGTAATTCCGGACTCGGGATTCGCGTTCGATAAGTGGACCTTGGACACGGTTGACAAACCGGCCATAACGCCCTATGTCATAACCATGGATGCGGACCACACGGCGGTGTCGTTCTTCACGACCTCCAACCCCGGAGACCACTGGATTCTCACCGTTACGGCGGGAATGAATGGCTCGACCTTCGTCGACGGAGTTCTCGTACCTGCCGGATCAACGGCAACGGTAACCTACGCGGACGGAGACGATGCCACCATGACGGCAACCCCCGCAACGGGATATGCCCTGCAGAAGTGGACACTTGACTCCGCCGACAAGGCAGCGATCACACCATACGTCATAACCATGGGCGCCGACCACGATGTGGAGTCGTTCTTCACGTTATCCTCGTCTGGAGACCACAGGACCCTCACCGTTACGGCGGGAGCCGACGGATCAACATTCGTTGAAGGCATACTCGTGCCCGCAACAACCACTGCGTACGTGACCTACGCTGACGGAGCATCCGCCAACCTGACGGCAACTCCGGACTCGGGATTCGCATTCGATAAGTGGACACTCGACGGTGCCGACAAGGCAGCGATCACTCCGTACGTCATAACCATGGATACAGACTATGCGGTTGCATCGTTCTTCACGACCTCCAACCCCGGAGACCACTGGAACCTGACGGTAACAGCCGGAGCCAACGGTTCAACGTTCGTTGAAGGCATACTCGTGCCTGTTGGAACAACGGCGACCGTGACCTACGCGGACGGAGACAATGCCAACCTGACGGCGACCACAACCTCCGGATATGTCTTGCAGAAGTGGACCCTGGACACGGTTGACAAACCAGCCATAACACCATACGTCATAACCATGGACGCGGACCACGCGGCAGTTTCGTTCTTCACAACGACAACAGCGGGAGGTCATTGGACCCTTACCGTTACGGCGGGAATGAACGGCTCGACCTTCGTCGACGGAGTTCTCGTACCTGCCGGAACAACTGCGTACGTGACCTACGCGGACGGAGACGATGCCAACATGACTGCGACGCCCGCCTCGGGACACATCTTGCAGAAGTGGACCCTGGACGCGGCTGACAAACTGGCCATCACGCCCTATATCATAACCATGGATACAGACCACGCTGTGGAGTCGTTCTTCACAACGACAACGCCGGGAGACCACTGGAACCTGACCGTGACGGCAGGAGCCGACGGATCAACATTCGTCGAAGGCATACTCGTGCCTGTTGGAACAACGGTGACCGTGACCTACGCTGACGGAGACGACGCCAACCTGACGGTAATTCCGGA
>WRJJ01000002.1 GCA_009778575.1 Methanomassiliicoccaceae archaeon | reverse complement strand
GCTTTTTCCACAGGATCATAGAAACGCACCTGTCCGATCTTTTGCAGTCGTTCACATCCGCCAGGCATGAGACCGGAGCCGTGTCCCCTTCGATCAGCTTGATGATCATTCCCACCGTATACTCCTCCGGAGGTTTCGAAAGACGGTATCCTCCGTTGGGGCCTCTTTCGCTCTTAACAAAACCTGCTTTGTTTAGGGATGAAATTATCTGCTCCAAATATTTTATGGGAATGTCCTGTCTTTCAGCTATATCTTTCAGCTTCACATTCTCCTCTACGCCATTCAGCGAGATATCCAGCATACATCTCAGTGCATAACGTCCCTTGGCAGATATGAGCATGCACCGATATCCTGATTCGAATGTAAAATATTTCCTACCAATTCGCAGTAGTTTATCTCAGAGAACGTCACCGAGCAGAGCGTCCAGCTGTTTGGACACCAAAAGCCTGAGCTGGCCCTTCACGCGGATATCCATACCCGAGTACACTGCGAACCCTTCCGGGTCGGCGGACGCCGTCATTAAAAAGCATACAGTTTTGAATACGGCCGCCGCATCCTCTTCGTCCGGTACTTCGCGGTCGTGTATGCCTTTCATCTCAATTAGTTTCGATGATATTTCAAAAGCATCCCCGGAGAAAGATGCGATATCCTGCCTCAGACCGAATCTGGCACATTGATTGGATGAGTCGCACGCCCTGATGAGAAGATCGAACATTGCCTTTCTGGACCCGCCTTGTTCGTGAACTGCATCCGTCGAATGGCCTCCGCTCATTGCGGATATAGCTTCTTTCAAAAGGCCGTCTTTGGACCCGAAATAGTAATTCACCATCGCGGGATTTATTCCGGCATTCTCGGCGATCCTTCTGGTGGTTATCTCCGTATTGCCATCCGCCAAAGACAACAGTTCTGCGGTTTTGCTGATAATCTCCTTTTTCTTTTCCATTGAGTGCATACTATTTACTAAACATGTTTTGAACATATTTAACACATTCTTCGTGGAACGTTTATTAAACAAGTTTAAAATTTGATTAAGACTAAGAACAACCCACTCTTTTTAAGCTGGTCAATGTGTAAGAAAGCATGATTCTTTAGTGGTGAAGCTCACATTATTTCAACAGTTCTTTCACTTTCGGTGTTTTCGGTGACCCCCCATAAAGGAATAAATACCTTTTCGGAAATGTTAACAAAGGGGGCATTCAATGAGCTGGCCAAACGAAGAAGTTATATCAGATCAAACAAACAACAGTGGCGAAATCGTACTGTATCAGCCAAACAGTTCACTTAAGTTAGAGGTGTTGTTTGAAAATGAAACTGTGTGGCTGACACAAGCGCAGATGGTAATGCTTTTTGAGCGTGAAAGAACTGTCATAACAAAACACATCAACAACGTTTTCCGAGAGGGGGAACTTGACGAAGAAAGCAGTGTGCATTTTTTGCACATTCCAAATTCTGATAAACCGGTAAAAATGTACAATCTGGATGTAATAATCTCAGTTGGCTACAGAGTAAAATCCCACAAAGGACGGCCTTTCGCAGATGGGCAACGAAGACATTAAGAGAATAGGCACAGTATACCATATCGGGTCATCGCTCAAAGATCTAGGAAAGAAGTTATTTGCGTTTTCCAAAATGGAAATAGAAGAGACAGAATTATTGAAAGCCGTGTGATAGACAAATGCACACCAATGTATGTGGCGAATTATCTACAAACGATTATTGCAGAAATGTAAGGCTCAAAAAGACTACCGTTAAAGAAAAATACCCACTTTGTATACGTTCAATGTCAAGAGATGAAGGGCAGCCGACGGTAGGACTTCGGTCCGGCTGAGGAACTTCCCTCCTCCAAGGGCAAGATGAACCGGGAAATCCGGTAAGGCGAGAGCTTTGGCAAGGGCCCAGAAACGACACAGCCTTGGTTAAGGATGATCTGCGGACAGTGACGTTCCCAAGGATATGGTGAAACGGCGACACCTCATCGGAGCAAACTCATACAGCCGGGATGACCGCCCAAGACCGGCGGGTAGAGCGCGTAGTTGAATGCTGCCTGAAACAGAAGGGGGGGTACTATCATGACTTGACACTCTTTTTCTACCACGATCTTCTTTATTGGCATTGAAAGGTACTCAACTGTTTTTCATAAGGTGCGATTAGAAAAGATATAATATTGATGAAATATGTATTATTACTAAGCTTTATATATATCAACAACGTATGCTACACTGCCCCCCTCACTAGATGAAATTACAATTAGAGAAAGGGGGGCTATTTGTGAGAAATAATAACATAAAGGCTATTCGAAGGAACAGAGAGTTGATCTTAGCCTTGTCGCTATTCGGCATTTTGGCGATCAGCATACTTTTGTTCACTTCACCGACCTCCGTCGCTGCAGACGAGGTCAACGACGAATCTGAACTTATATCGGCTATAGAAGGGGCAGACCCCGGTATACCGCTGATCATAGAACTCAAGAATGACATTGTGCTATCCTCGGTCACAACACTGATCATACCTGCAGGTGCGGACATCACACTGACAGGCGGTTACAGTCTGACCGGAGTAGACGGACATCCTACAATTACTGTCGACGGGACTCTGAAAATCGACGGCATAACGGTGACGCATAAACCCGGTGAAAGTGGGAGCGGTGTGCTTAATAACGGCACATTCTCCATGACAAGCGGGAAGATCTCGGGCAACCACGCCCTCTCTTCCTTCGGAGGCGGTGTTTACAACACAGGCACGTTCAACATGTCTGGGTCTGCGGAGATCTCCGGCAACACGGCTACTAACGCCGCCGGTGTCTACAATCTCAGCACTTTCAACATGTCAGGCGGCACTATCGGCGGCAGCGCTGCCGGTGCCAATGTCGCCAATTCCGACGGCGGAGGCGTGCAGAACGCAAATTCCAACGCTGTATTCAACATGACAGGCGGCGAGATCTCCTACAACAAAGCCAGAGGCGGCGGAGGCGTTTCTAACAGCAATCTGTTCGAAATGTCAGGCGGTTCCATCTCTTATAACGATGCCCATGAGGCCGGCGGCGTACTCAACTACCGCACTTTCAATATGTCCGGCAGTGCTGAGATCTCCAACAATACTGCTGTAGGCTACGGCGGCGGGGTGCATAACAACGGCTCAGCATTCGCATCCGCCGTCTTCAATATGTCGGGAGGCACCATCTCAGGCAATTCTGTGAAAACATTCGGCGGGGGCGTGAGCAACGCATACTCGAAAGCCGAATTCTACATCTCGGGGACTGCGCTCATTACGGGCAACACTTCTCTCGAAGGCTATGGTGGAGGGGTAAGCAACATTGACAGCTGCCTTTTGAGCATGTCGGGAGGCACTATATCCAACAACCATGCATACTATGGCGGGGGCGTATCGAGCTACCTCAACATCACCTTTGAAATGACCGGCGGATCCATTGTTGAAAACAATGCAGACTACTACGGCGGAGGGGTGATGAACTGGCAGAGCAGTACTTTCAACATATCAGGCGGTGCCGTCATTTCAGGCAATGAGGCAGCCCAAGGCGGGGGTGTGGCCAACTGGGGAAACGATGATAGCAGATACAGCACCTTCACCATGTCCGGAGGTACCATCTCTTACAACAAGGCAAACAACGGCGGCGGCATCTACAATAACAATCTTGCCCCCCATGTCCTTGCAATAAACGGCGGTACGATCTCCAACAACAGTGCCAATTTCAACGGCGGCGGGGTCTGGGTCTATTACGACCTTCTCCACATACTCAACATCGCAGCAGGCGTAACGTTCTCAGATAACAGCGCAGGCTCGATGTATGATATTGCCGATGCCGATAAGGGCACATATAACGCACACGTCAGCTGCGTTAATTGGACCGTTCCCTTTATTCAGGGCTACAACAACTACGACATCAGTTATACCAACGGCACTGAGCTTGTGCCGGTGACCTTCATGCAGAACCATGACGGTAGCGACAGTACGGTCTTAGCAACCGTTATTGTGGGCAAGGGCACAGCCTTTGGTGCAAATATGCCGTCCGATCCCTTGTGGGCGGGCTATGATTTCACCGGCTGGAACACTTCAAGGGACGGTGCAGGTACCGCCTATACCGCTTCATCTGTTGTTGGAGGCGCCTTGACGCTCTATGCGCAGTGGGAGGCGGGAACGCCTATCAACGTCACCTTCGACAAGAACACATCGGATACTTCGGTCATAGGGCCCGACCCGGCTTCTAAGACGGTCTTCTTCAATGCGCCCTATGGTGATCTGGCAACCATAACCCGTGCCGGCTACACCTTCGGCGGTTGGTACCTTGATCCGGGATGCATAGGCGGCGTTGTCGCTTCCTCTGACCTCGTGACAGAAACGGGAGACCATGTCCTCTATGCAAAGTGGATATCCGATTCACTTCCGGTTGCCAAGACCAACTACATCGTGCACTACTATCTTTACGGAACCACTGTCAGCGTCTCACCCGATAAGATCCTTACCGGCCAGACTGTTGGTGCTTTCATAACAGAGAATGCCGTGACGGTCTCCGGATACACTGCCCTCGATCCTGTGACGAAGAGCATTGTCCTGGCGGCTCACGGTAATGAGATCATCTTCTTTTACAAAGATGGCCACATCGTTACCGTGAACGACAGTTTTGCCGATTTCCCGGGAACGGGAACCTACAAGCCTGGTGTGATCGTGACCATCGATGGGGGCGTTAGAGAAGGCTACACCTTCGCAGGCTGGACAGTGGTCTCAGGCGGCGTTACTCTGTCTGATCCAATCAGTCCGGTTGCCACCTTTACCATGCCGGCCGATGACGTTGTCGTCACTGCCAACTGGATCGCAGGCGGAAGTATAGGCGGTACTCTTTCCGGTAAATCAGGCGACGGATGGTCGTTATTCAACCTCATACTCTGCGCCATTGGAGGAATTGTTGCCATATTCTCACTGGCCTATGCCTCTGTCCGTAAGGACAAGAAGGAAAGGAAGACCAACAGGTTGTGGCTGCTTGTTGCCATTGCTGCGGGAGTTGCGGGAATAATTCTCTTCATTCTCACCGAGGACATGAGCGCCCCCATGAAGTATGTGGACTATTGGACCATCGCCAATGCGATCATCCTCATACTCGGCATCGTAGGTGCGCGTCTGGCTTTCGACCGTGAAAGGGAGATGAACGGAAGGTCCTAAGTAACGCAACACACGCCGGAACAGAAAAAACGCCGGACGGTTCCCGTCCGGCATCCCTTATTTATTTTCTTTTCAAACGGTGGGATGATTCCCACAGTGATTGTGCTTTTATCCTAAAGTTAATTAAAAACATTGCAATACATCTTCATGGCATTGGACCCAAGATACAAAGCGGTATGTTTCGACATGGATGGGACATTCATGCGCACGAAGATCGACTTTGTCAAGCTGGCCAATGTGGTTTATGATGAGCTCATAGAGTTCGGCGTTCCTGAATATGCGATCGACAGGTCCGAGGGGGCCCGTGGCGAACTGGAAAGCGGAACAGAGTGGCTGATGAGAAACGGCAGAGGGGAGGAAGCCCGTTCTTTGCGCGGACGCGTCTCTGGCCGTTCGACCACCGTGGAAATGGAATACGCAGGTATCTCCAAACCATTTGACGGCGCGGTGGATACAGTGAAACTGCTCAGAAAGAAAGGATACAAGACCGGCATCCTTACGAGGGGAGGGCACACGTATGCCGAATTCATCCTCAGAAGAAGCAATGTGATCGAATTGTTCGATGCTGTAGTGGGCAGAGACGATTTCCCGGAAGAGGAGGCGAAGCCTTCTCCCAAGGCCATGGTCAATCTCGGAGGCCTTTTGGGATTAAAGCCCGAAGAGATACTCTTCATCGGCGATCACAAGATAGATTGGCTTACGGCAAGGGACTCCGGGGCCGGGTTCTATGGGGTGCTGACCGGAGGATACCGCCTTGAGGACTGGAAAGCGGCGGATCCGGACATCCAGATCATAGAGGGCGTTGCCTCTCTCATCAAAATGATAGAATAAAAGAGGATTTAAAAAGGGGTTTATTGAGTACCGTCGCCAAGCGTGTGGGTCCTGTCCGCCTCTTTGCGGTGCTCCAGCTCATTGTATCTGAACCTTTTCTTGTTGTCCGCAAAAGTAGTGTTTGCAGGCAGGAGCTTCTTTACCGTTTGCATGAGCGCGCTTCCGATGCCCATGAGCTGCTTGTTCATCTTTATGCCGAACCTTGTGGTACCGCATACGAGATGTCCCGGGTTGATCACATCGCGCGGATCGAGCTTGGTCTTCATCTCCCTCATGTATTCTACGGTGGAGGCGTCGTGGACATTGTCCAGATTCCATGCGAAGAACACTCCGAACCCGGTGGTCCTGCCCCCGTAGAGGACGGCCCTGTCGCCGAGATAGAAGTTGAACGCAAAGGCCGTCATACCCAGCAGGGACTCATCGTCCTTGAAGTAGTACGGCATGAACAGCGATGTGTTGCGGTCCACGATGACCCCGATTATCCCGCCGGCTTCCATTTTCATTTTTCTGAAGCCGATGTTGCACTCGTTCGTGAAGGGGCCCCATTGGGAAACGGGGACGATGACCTCTGCGGGGATCTCCCCCACTCCGACTCTCCTCGCCCTGAACTCGTAGCACCTCTCTTCCCACTCGTGCTCGGCGATAGCGTCGTCGATCCTCTTTCCTCCCAGTTCCGATGCGATCGCATCCAGCTCGGCGATGTCCCTCTCTACGAAGTCCTTATCGCCCTGCATGGTGATGAGCAGAAGGTTCTTCACATCAGGTGCATGCATGCCTGCTT
This sequence comes from Methanomassiliicoccaceae archaeon, assembly GCA_009778575.1. GTDB lineage: Archaea > Thermoplasmatota > Thermoplasmata > Methanomassiliicoccales > Methanomethylophilaceae > Methanoplasma. The sequence continues at coordinate 61,806 of WRJJ01000002.1, read as the reverse complement.
TTTTCTGGTTCTTGAAGTGGCGCTCGTCCGAGAATGCCACATGGAGCGGCCTTATGCTTGGGTGGTTCACGATCTTCTGTATCGTCTCGTGCATGTCTTTCAGAGTTTCATAGCAATATGCGGTCGGCCTGATGACGCCCATGGGATATATTCTGAATGTGACCGTTCCGAAGACGCACAGCGTTCCCTCGGAACCCGAGAATACCTGATTCAGGTTGTATCCCGTCCCGTACGATCCCATGCTGTTGCTGCCTGTTTCGAGTATCGTTCCGTCTGAGAGGACGACCTCCATGTTCAGTATGTTGTCCTTTGCCGCCCCGTACTTGTATGAGCCTATGCCCATACCGTTGGTGGCGATCCACGCCCCCAGCGTTGCCGAGGGGAAACTTGACGGATATGACCCGATGATGTATCCTTTCTTCATGCAGGCTTCCAGTACCTCTTTCCAGGTGCATCCCGCGCCTGCTTTCACGTAGAGTTCTTCGGCGTTGATCTCGTAGATCTTGTTCATTTTTGACGAGAGATCCACCACTATCCCCGAATTTGTCGGCATGCATCCGCCCAACCCCCAAGAGGAGTTGCCTCTTGGTACCACCGGTATCCCGCTCTTGCGGGCTATCTTTACTACCTCGGATATCTGTGCCATTGTCGACGGCCTGACGACCACGTCGGGAATATTCTTGAACGCTATCCCTGCCTCTTTGGGCAGCGGCGCCATGTCCTTGCTGTAAAGCAGGAGGTCCATTCCGTTGGCTGTTACGTTGCTCTTTCCGATGGCTTCCTCCAGCGCAGAGATTATTTCCGGGGTGACCTCCCTCTTGAGGTCCTTATCATCTTTCTCTGTCTGCGAAGAGGGCGTCCATTTGAACGGATCGGCTCCCAATGCCATTCCTCCGAACTTTGCCGCCTTCTCGGCGATGGCTCCGTCGCTTTCTTTTAATGAGATCACGTAGGCTGTGCTGCGGTCTGCTATGGTGCCGTATACGAGCTCGTCGCATTCCGCGGCCATGTCCTTCAATTTTTTGACGGGGACTATTGCTTTGGCCGCCTTGAGGGTCATTGGCTTGCATACTGCCTCGCAGACCTTGCATGCGACCTTCTTTTCCACTTTTCCCGCCTCGATGCTTTCCATGATCGCTTCGATGGATTTCTCTTCCAGATCCACACTTCCGGGGGCGCCGTCCAGTACAAAGGTGACGGTCTTGTTCTTTCCGCACCATACTATCTCGCGCGGCTTTATGCTGGGGTGCTGAACGATCTTTGTTATCGCTTCCTGCATCTTCTCGATTGAAGCGAACTGATACGGGGATATCCTGTTGATGCCTTTGGGAACCAGTTTAAGCGTGGCCTCCGTCACGACCCCCAGGGTCCCCTCGGACCCGGAGAACATCTGCGTGAGGTTGTATCCGGACATGTAGTAGCCTATTTCGTCGTATCCCGTCTCAATGAGGGATGCATCCTCCGTCACGGCTTGTATGTTGATGACGTTGTCTTTTGAATTGCCGTATTTGTACGTGCCATAGCCTATGCCGCTTGATGTGACCCATGACCCTACCGTGGAGGACCTGTCAAAGGGATATGAGCCGAGTGTGAACCCTTCTTTGGAACATGCCTCGATCAGGTCCTTGAATACGCATCCGGCCCCGACCCTTACGGACATTGCCACCGGGTCGATCTTTACGATGTTGTTGATCTTCGAAAGGTCTATGAGCACACCTCCGTCAGTGTACCTTGTCCCATCCGTTGCCCATTGAGGATTGTTGCTGGAAATGACCTTGACCTTGTTCTTTCTCGCTATGGCGATCACTTTGGAGACATCCGCTGCGCTGCCTGCCGCGACGCACACTTCTGCGCCCTCGCATCCGCCCTCGCATATCTTGACCTTCTCACTTCCGATCGCTGTCCTGATTGCTTCAATGACGACTGCGACCGCTTCCGGTTTGTTCTCACTCGATGAATTCATGACTTGCCTCCGTGCCTTAAAAGCGCGCCTGTTAATTAAGGGCGTGTAGCGATTTATATGTTATAAGGGTTGTGCAGATGGCTGTGTCTGCCAGACATAGCCGGCGGACCCATCATTGGGTATACGGCGCAAAAAAAGGGCGGGAGCAGAGCCGTTCCTTTGCGCCCCCTTCCAAAAGGAATAAGTGGGTCTTGCATCTGCAGTCCGAGCAGCCGAATCCGTTTAAGACGGGCGTGCCTCCGCACTCCTCCGCCGCTCTTCCGAGATCGCACTCCGTCATGCCGGACCGCGTGGACTCGAATGCTTCCGCACTTATGCACCCGATCGTCAGATGATCTATGTGCCAGCGTATCTTTTTTTCTTTGGAGAGGTGTCTGCTTATCCTCTGGTCGAGGCCGTTCATGGCGCTGCCCACGTAGCAATATGTTCCTTCTCGGACATCCACGGTTCCCAAGGACCCTATTTTCATTTCCGCGGCCGGCATATCGAGGATCAGGATGTACGTCCCTTTACGTATCATCCGCACCTTCTCTGCCCGGTACTTCCTGGAGGACCTCCGACCGCGTCTTGATCCTTACGATTATGCTGCTGTCGTTTATTTTGGACGGAGAGAGCCTGCATATCTCCCCTATCTTGCGGCCGTATATCTCCATGTTCTCTATGGCCTCATGGTGTTCCTGGTATCCTACCTTGACCCTCAGACCGTCCAAGTGCAGGACCACCGGCGCCGGCCTGAGACACATATTGACAGGCTCGTATTCTTCCAGAAGCTGTTTTATCTCTGCCGGGTGCACGAAAAGAGGGTCCTCTTCCAACAGCGCTTTCTTATCGTTCAGCACCTTTCCCACTTTGTCGACCATCTCGTCCAATTTCTCTCTTTCCGGGGGCGTCCTCATCCTGGAAGCTTTTCTTCCCACCCCGGCCACGATCGCCTCGCACTTGTCCTCCGCCCCTTCCGGCATGGGGCCGGACACCAGAACGACCGGCACTTTGATGTCGCTGAAAAGGTCCGCTTTCGCCTCCACGCAGGGCTTGAAGTTGCCGAGGGAGAATATCGCCGCATCGTACTCGTCGATTATCATCTTCTCTTCCAGACTTATCTGGGATGTCAGCTTTCCCCTCCCTCTTGCCAATCCCATGACCACTGTTATCGCGCCCTGCCTCCTGAGGTGCTCGGCGATGTCGCAAATGGGGTGCGGCATATGGTGTCTTCCGAGGGTGGGGCCCACCACCGCTATCTCGGTCCCGGCAAGGGGAACGGACTTTACTTCGCCGCCTATCTCCTTGCAGAAATCGATGATCGCCGTTTTATCCTCTTCCGGGATCGACATTGTCACCGTCAGTATCTGCGAGCTTCTCGTCTTTTGGATTATGGTCCCTCCCATATCCTCCACCAGCTCGAAGAGCTCCTCCGACCTGTACACGCCGCCGTCGTACATCAGGACCTCAAACATCTTTTACGGCCTCCATCATTTTTTTGTGGTATCCCTCGCCTTCGTCCAGCATATGCCGCTCGAACCTCTCTTCGGTGGCGACCACCGTTATAACTTGCCCCTCGATGAAAGCGTGTCTGTTCTTGATGCCTTCCGGCATGGACCTCCAGACGGCCCCTATTATCTCTTTCAGATATTCTTCGCCGGAAGCGATGATGACGGATTCCATGTCCGTCTCCGATACATCACCCTTCACGATGATGTCGAACCTCGTCTGCTGTTCCACGCTGCCTTTGCCGTATCTTGCCCACAACTCCCTCAGTATATCCGGAGCGTACCGCTCATCCGTGATGGTTATGTAGAGCGCATCCCCTTCCTTCCTGACGCTGGCAACCCCCGCTATCGTCTTGTTTGACGGCTCGGCCCTCAGTCTCACGGAGAAGATGAAAAGAGGCACCTCCGGCTTGAGTACCAGCAGGGCCTTGTCTATTTGGAAAGCTTTTCCGACATCGGACATTATCTCCACGAACAGGTTCCGATAGGACTCCTCCCCGAATCCGTCCTCAGTTATCACCTCGATGTCCATCTGCGCACCTCAAAGGAACCCTGAACTCAGCAGCGCGCCGCCCAGCGCGCCTATGTATTGGGAGTGGGGGGGAACTATCGGCCTTTCTCCGAGCACCTCTCCCACCGCCGTGACCAATCCCGATATCAGTGATGTTCCGCCCACCTGTATGATGGGATGGCGCACATCTATCTCCTGCAGCTGCTGTTCGTATACCTGCTCGGCGACCGAGTGGCATGCGGCGGCGGCCACATCCTCGAAGGACTTGCCCTCGCCGAGGGTGGTAACGAGGTCCTGGATCCCGAACACGGAACAATATGAGTTCATCTTTGCGTTGCGCCAGTCCCCGTTGTCTGCGAGCCTTCCCAGATCCTCTATGTCTATCTTCAGCCTCTTGGACGTCATTTCGAGGAAACGTCCGGATGCACCTGCGCATATGCCGCCCATTGTGAAGTTGTCGGGGACGCCGTCCCTTACGGTGATCGCTTTGTTGTCCATTCCGCCTATGTCCAATATGGTGGCCTCGCCCTGCTGCCTATCGGCAAGCCATACCGCGCCTTTTGAGTTGACCGTCAGCTCTTCCTGCACCAGCTTCGCGTTGAAATGTCTGCCCAGAGTGAACCTTCCGTACCCGGTTACGCCCATGGCCTCTATCTGCTTGAACTCCACGCCCGCTTCCTTCATCGCGTTCTCGAGGACCGACGTTGCCGATTGGACCACATCCCCCGACGGGGTCCAGTCCTTCCCTATTATCTTGTTATTCTCCATTATCATGGCCTTCGTCGTGCTTGAGCCCGAATCGATCCCCGCGGTCAGCCCCGTCTGCCTCTCCCTTGCCAGGATGTCCTTCCTCGTCACGATGGTAACAAGCGCTTCCATCCTTGTGAGAAGCTGCGCCGCCTTGAGCCTCTCAGTGAAAGAGTATGTCACAACAGGCAGCCTCGTGTTCTCCTGGATGAACCTTCTCAGTTCATTCCTGACAAGGGCCGCCTCGGCGCATCTGAAACAGGTTGTGATGAAGACCGCGTCCGCATCGTATTTCTCATCTGCAAGCTGGACCGCCCTCGCTATCATCAGCTTCAGCTGGGGGGATCTGGGGTTGAATCCGAATCTTTTCACTGCGTTGTTGACGTCGGCGTAGGAAACGTCAGGGTACACTACCTTGGCCCCCACCGAACGCGCCGCCTTCTCGACCTCGGCCTGAACGCTGCTGTACTCCGTACCGCAGGACAGTTGCGCTATCTTTATCATTTGAGTCCCTCCAGGAATTCTTTTATCTGCCCCACAACGGACTTGGCTTCCTCTTCATCCTCGGGATACGTCACGGTCAGTGAGGGGATCCCGCGCCTGCGTATCATGTATCTTACCATCTCATTGGAGCGTTCGCACCCCACGCACCCGAAGTTGAAGGGCGGGTCCAGCATGATTATCGCTGCATCCGCCTCCTCTATCAGCGGCCCCCAGAGCGCAAGCCTCCCTCTTATCCCGGAGGGAACCTCTATTCCGGCATACTTGAGCCCTTTGATCACATCATCGAGAGTGACGTTCATCGGCGGCATGTCCATCTCCGTCATATCGATCCTTTCTTGTATCGGGGCCATCGCGCCTAGCGGCTCGTGGCCGAATCTTTCTACCAGGTCGAACAGTATCAGGCTGTTCGGCGGGTCTATGAATATTTTCATTGGAATGCCTCACATATTTTTTTGAATTCTTCCGGAGGAAGTTTGTCTTTCTCTTTCGGGGTCTCGAATGCCTCTCCTCTCTCGCTGCAGATTATACCGTGCTGTATCAGGGGGAGGGCTTCCCATTCGGCCTCCAGCTGGGAGTAGCCGGGCCTTGTTCCGTGCTGCGCGCGGCATCTCCTGGGGTCCCCGGTGGGATAGGCCCTTACTTTTGAATAGATATCATAGGGGTGCTTCTCCCTTACGGCCGCCAACACTTCCCTGACCAATTCTCTGGACCCTTCCACCAGCGTTCCGTAGCAGGTCTCTTTCGCCGTCACTCCCTTCCCCATCGCATGTATCTCTCTGACCAACTGGTCCGGGGTCATCATTGAATTGGGGGATATCATGAATATCCTGGTCTCCCTTTCCTCGCTCATTTCCTCTCCTCCATGACGTAGATCGTCTCTTCTTCCTCTATTTCGCCGAGTTTCTTGGGGTCATCGACCAACCTGCCGATGATATTCGTTCCGTACGGCTCTTCGCCGGTGGGGCCGTACTCTTTGCTGTCCTCGAGCCTTATCCCTATAAGGCCGTGATGGGGCCTTGACTGGTTCGTTACCCCTATATCCCCTTTCTTGCATTTCTTGAAGGGTTCCTGAGGAAAGAGATTCTTCGATCTCTCCTCATCCCCATAGAAAGTTATCATAGGCATCCCGGGAAAGGAGAACTGCGTCTTCAGGGACCCGATCGGTTTGTGGGAAAGGCCCGTGACCTTTCTGAAGTAGTATACGTCGCCATGATGGGATTCGTCCAACTGTATCCGGAACACCTTGTCCTTCGGGACCCCTATCGTTTCCACGGCGTCCGCTGATGCGGCCTTGAGGGTCTCCTCCGGGATCTGGTCGACTATAACCGCATCGTCGGAAACATCTCCCGACCTCTTCTGCTTCAAGCCGTGACGCGAAAGGAAATTCTCGCCCTCAGACTGGGTCATGCCCACCGACAGCACCCTGGGCGGATCCGTGAGGATCGTGATCCTGTCCCCTTCGGCGGCCCTGGAAACTATGCCGACCCCTCTCTCCACCATACCCGCATTGTTGTGCGACGGGCTTGCCTGCCTCCTTTCTTTGTATATCGACAGGCGGCCGGTGCCGTGCCCCGTGTTCCTTACGACCACGCTTCCTTTCTCCCTTGTCTGGTGGCCCTCGGCGGGTATCTTCACGTCGAGGTCGTCGCCGCAGCCTATCAGCGTTCCCGTGGAATCGGTTATGTTGAGGTAGCCTTTGGACCCCGCCGTCAATATCTGCTCCGCGGATGCCGGGGACCTTGGGTCAAGCTTTATCAGAATGTTGGTATCAACGGAGTACCCCTCTTTGAGCTTATAGCCGAGATCTTTCGTGACCACGATGTTCTCGCTGCTGGCCTCCGATACCACCGGCCTTATCTCCAGAAGTTTCTCCCCTTCCGAGGTTGTTTCCAGAACATGCCTGCCGAGGGTTATCCTCCCTATGTTGTCTATGCCGGCCCCGTATGATCTGACGTGGCCCTTCCTTGCTATCATGATGTACGTTGAATGGTTGTCGGCACCTCCCAACGTGAAAAAGCAATCATATTTTCTGTACCGTCTTTCCGTTCTGTCGACCGGTATGTCTGTTTTGAACGCACCGAATGCTATTATCTCCTTCGTGGACCATCTGACGGTGGATCCTTTTATCGACTGTATCTTGGATTTCCACAGCTTTGCCCCGTCCGTGTCGTCCAGATGCAGGGTCATCGTGCCTTTTGACGTGACCATCTCAAAGTCATTCGTTTCCTCTACCTGCCTTTCCGTGGAAAGATGGACGGATATCAGAGTTCCGGGCTCGTAAACTTCGCCTTTCACGGCGTCCCCGAGAGATGCGCCGTCCCCGAGTGTCTTCTCCTTCCCGTTCACGATCACTTTCACTTCAATCGCCTCTCTTGGGCGGCAGCGTCATCTGCACCTTCGACACGATCTCATCCAGCTTGTCCTGGGGGGCTGTCACCCCTCTGATTACCCCCGTCACTATCTCTCTTATCTCACCGCGCGTCTTGATGTCCTCTTCGGGAGGCATGACCCTCTTCGTCTTTACGCCGATGGCCGCAAAGTCCTCATAATCGACCGGTGCCTGAGCGACCACCACTGCCGGGATGTCCACATTCCTTAGTATCAGTCTCGCTTTGTAGATTATATGCTGCCTGACATTCCCCAGGTGTATTATTGCCAGTTTGTACTGCTGTATCCTGTCTACCTCGATGGGGTCCAGGCCGAAGTATGACGTGGTGGTCATGTCCGGCGCGTCGGCCGGCACTCCGTGCCCTGCATTTACCACAAGGACGCTCGTGTCTATTCCCTCTTCTCTAAGAGCATAGGTTATCTCGCAGACGGGCTTCGTTATATGCCTTCTCCCGGGTCCCATCGCGATGACGACCACGTCCATACCGCTCTCGGATATTGTGGCCCTCTGCGCGAGCCCTCCGCCGACCCCTAGGCCCATGGACTCTCTGCATTCAACAAAGCTGAGGTGCCTGCCGATCTGATTCTTCATGGGACCATCTCACTGCTGGTTGCCGAACCCTGCTATTATTTTTTCCGGCGGCCCTATCTCGGCCACCTTGCCGTTCTGCATGAACGCTGCGCGGTCGCAGCAGTTCAGTATGAAATCCATATCGTGACTTACCACAACGAATGTCTCGTCCAGATCGTCCCTTGCTTTAAGGACCGATTTTGCGATTATCACTTTCGTTATCGGGTCCATGGTACCGGTTGGCTCGTCGAGGATGATTATCCTTGGCTCTTTGATGAGCACCTGTGCAAAAGCTATCCTTTGGCATTCTCCCACGCTCAGCGAGTCCGGATACGAATAGAGTATCTTATCGATGTCCTTTTTCGGGAATCCGACGTTCAAAAGAACCCTTATGGCCTTCATCTTTGCCAGTTCCGCGGGCATCTTCATCCCTATTGATGTGGAAAGGTTCTGAAGCACCGTATCGAAGGGGTACAGCGTATACTCCTGGTGCAGGAACCCGATGTAGGGCGTTGCTCTCCCCTTGCCTGCGAAGCCCGTTTCCGACATGTCTATCCAATCGTCCCCTATCCTTATCATGACCTTGCCGGAGGTCGCCGGGGTCATTCCGGCTATCATTCTTGACGTGGTGGTCTTGCCTGCGCCGGATACCCCCACCAATGCGAATATCTCCCTTTCTTTGATATCGATCGAGACCCCGTCCACCGCTTTGATGACCCCTCTTGATACGGAGAAGAAATGCTTTTGGGCGTTCTCCAGAACAATGAGGGGCTCTCCCGCCTCTTTTCCTTTCACTTTTTCGAAGCGGTATTCTTCCATGAATTTTTCCGTCACTTCTTTGGGGTTACCGTCCATTATGACGTCCCCCGCATCGAGCCAAATGGCGTGGTCCGCCATCTCGACCACGGCCTCCGGCCAGTGGGAGGCCAGCACCATGCAGATGTTATGCTCTCTGACGTACTCTACCAGTTTCTTGTGTATCAGAGCGGATGTGTGCGGATCCAGTGTTCCCGTAGGCTCATCCGCCAGGAAGAACAGCGGTTCTTTCGCCAGCTGTCTGGCCATCACTATCCTCTGCTTCTCCCCTCCCGACAGGTCCCTGGCGATATGAGTGGCGCGGTGCGTCATATTAACGAACTCCAGCAGATCGACCACTTTGTCCACCCGCTTCGGGTCGTCCGGGCCTATGGCCTCCAGGATATTCTCCACTACGGACTTGTCTCCGAAAAGTGCGAATGTCCTCTGTATCATTATCGCAATGTGCCCTTTGAGCTCCTGCCTGACGGGATCGTACTCCTTCAGCCCCCAGTAATCTATGCTTTCGGTGCCGGCTTCGGCACCGCATTTAGAACAGGGGACACCGGGGAACGGAAGGTCCATGTTCCCGCACTTGTGGCAATGATTCACATGGAACAGCAATCTGCCGGAGTCGGGACCGTATCCTTCGCTGCCGCGGATCATGTGGATGAGGACGCTCTTTCCCGCCGCGCTCTTCCCTATGAGTCCCAGGATCTTCCCCGTTGAGATCTTTGCACTGACATTTTTAAGGACCGTTCTTCCGTTGAAGGTCTTGGTTACATTCTCGATGGTCAAAAGATCGACTGACTCATCCATGCGTACAGACACGGTTCACATGAGATATAAAGTGTAGGAAAGAATGGCCGCTGTTTGAACTGGAAGAGAACGCTTCAGAGGCGTACTTGGGTCAGGAAAATATCTTCTGTGTGCATATGTGGATTCCGTAAAGAGAACAAGGATCAACTGATAGTGCAGAATGCAATTTCTAATAAAGGAAAAGAAAGTGAAATGGTTTTTAAGTTGTTTTTGTTCAGACCTTCTTTTTTCCTAAGAGCCGGACCGCAATAAGGATCAAAAGGATCACCAGCAGCGCAATGGCACCTATCATCCATAGCTGGATACCGTTGTCATCGTCTCCGGTGAAGGACAGATCCAGATTCAGATGCGCTTTGACATTCGAGAAGGATATCTCCGCACTCGTATATGTTGCGTTCCCGTCCTTCCACTCCTTGAACTCGTTACCGTCACCGGCCACTGCCCTCAATACGACGGAGGAGCCATCCTGGATGGAGACCGTTCCTGTGTACTTAGTGAAGGGAGAACCGTTCACGCTGTATTCGGCGTAGCCGCTTCCTTTCTGGGTGATGGTCAGATTCACCGGCGGTACGATGGCAGGTGCGCCGGTCGCGCTGATCGTGTGGTTGGAAAGCACGTTCTGGAAAGTGTAGTATCCTTTTTCCACATCCGCGGCGGACAGCGGAGCGCCGTCAACCGTCACCGAGGATGCGGAGAAGTTAAATGTGACGTTGGTTCCGCCGCCCACCGTTATCTTTCCTTCTGGAGAGATGGATGCTCCGCCATTGGCAGACGCAGAAACATAGTAGTCCTTTGCGCCATTGTTCTGTCCGGCGTCGATGTACCTGAATGCGCCTATGTCTATTTTCGTTGAAGGATACGCCACATGGTTTCCGTTTATGTCGCACATGTTGTCTGGTGTGAAGGCCGTACCGTACGCTCCGTTGATAATAACGATTACAGGAGCGATCGCTTGCACATACAGATTGTAATCGCCCTTTCCGATCGCGTAGGTCGCGGTGTATCTCAAGCTGCCGTCTGCGTCGAAGTTCGAGGCGGCGGGAGCCGGAGTGACGGGGGTTGTGGCCCCTGTGCTGTTATACGCCGTTGATCCAATGATACATGAATATATTGCGCCGCCGCCGATGTCGATGTCTTTGCTCCCTGCGGAGTTATTCAGAACCAAGATGCAATTGAAGAGCGCGGGTGCGCTGCCAATATCGCTGTACATTCCGCCGCCGCTGCCGGTTGCTGTGTTTTTGATGAAAGTGCAGTTCGTTACCGTCGGGTTGCTGGGACCGGAGAAACCGTTGACATCGTTGTATATTGCGCCGCCGTTGGTGGCTTTGTTATTCATGAAAATGCTGCTCGAGATAGCCGGGCTGCTACCGCTGTTGCTGATCCCGCCGCCGGGGCCGTCGGCTTCGTTGCCCGTGAAGGTGCAGTTCGTGATCGTCGGGCTGCCGCCTTGGGTGTTGAATAATGCGCCGCCGTCACCGGTGACGGTGTTGTTCAGGAAAGTGCAGCTTGTGATTATCGGGCTGCTGGCGTAGTTGCACATGGCGCCGCCGCGGAAGGCCTCATTGTCCTCGAATGTGCAGTTCGTGATGGTTGGGTTGCCGCCATTATACATTGCGCCGCCTAGACCGTTGGTTATGTTGCCCGTAAAGGTACAATCGGCGATGATAGGGTTGCTGTTGATAGTGTTGGAGACCGCACCGCCACGGTTGGTTTCGTTGCCAGTGAAGGTACAGTTCGTGATCGTCGGGCTGCTGCTGTTATTGTACATTGCGCCGCCGCTGCCGCTATTGCTGGCTTTGTTATCGATAAAGGCGCATTCTGTTATCGTCGGGCTGCCGCCGTTGTTGAACATGCCGCCGGCGTATGCGCCGCCAACAACAGCGGTGTTGCTTTTGAATGTGCAGTTAGTGATCGTCGGGCTGCTGCTGTTATTGTACATTGCGCCGCCGCCCTGGGCGGTGCCGCCGGTGGCCTTGTTTCCCGTGAAGGCACAGTCGGTGATCGTCGGGCTGCTGCCGTTGTTGTACATACCAGCGCCTTCGTCCTCGCTGCCGCCCGTTATCACGGCGTTCTGAAGCACGGCGGTTGCTCCCAGACCATTGTTGTAGAACACCCTTACTGCGTCATTACCGGAAAAGACAGTGTTATTTGCGTTCAGCGGGTCTCCGTCCTGTATGTAGGTAGGCGTTGTGCCGTCTTCTGTTCCGGCAAAGCCGCCGATGATCGTTACTCCGTCCAGCATCTGGAATGAGAAGGCCGGCGCATTGTACACGCCGAACGCCACAAGGACGTATGCCTGCGCGTCGCCATTTTGGGTTGACCAAGCCGAAGCGTCCCATATCGCAGCCTGCGGGTCGTTGTAAATCTTTATTTTACCTGTCCACTGTGGGGTATTGCCCGAATTGACATAGAAGTGATTATCCGGTTCTGCCGCTGAAGCGGACGGCGCGCTTACGAAAGCCGCGGCCGCGAGGAGGAATGCCGTCATTAGCACCGCCGCCATTACCAATTGCCGGACCTTCTGTTCTTTGTTTTTACCATTGTTGTATGATCTCATTTATGCGCCTCCTTCGGTGCGCTTTTTTTCCGAAAAATGAACCATGAGGGCTTGCCGAAAGTACTTCCGGTACCGCCCGCCATGTATCGGGAGGGAGACTGCCAGAAAATGCGTATGCTCTGCATGTGTTTTATTTACAGCAGGATCGTTCTTTTGCATATCATATCCTCCGTTGTTTGATATTGTATGCTTGCCGGCGGTATTAAACGTGTTGCCGCTTACGGCCCTGCTTTTGTTCGAACCATCCCGCACGAGGGTCATTATGCATTTTGTTATTATTCGAGGCGGCCACAAAAATACTGTCACAGATCATGTCGCAGTTCGAGGACCCGTCTGCGCACACATAATGTATGCACTTCGTTCCCGGCGCGCTCTGGTTCATTTCCGTCAATCCGTATGGGTGGTCATAAAAACACTAACATTTTTATGGATGGATGTATTGTACATCCAATATGGCATACCGGAACGCTTCCAGACTGGGAGGACCGATACCAAAGTTCGGAGATTACCACGTTTGGAAAACGCTTTACTGCATTGCAGGGAACAATCCGCTCGGCAGGAAAAGCCTGGCCACTCTGCTCAATATCGGAGAAGGAAGTACGAGGACCATACTGAATATGCTTCAGGAGGACGGGTTGATAGCCATCAACAAGAACGGTGTCTCCCTTACCAAAGAAGGCGCGGATATCTGGAGGGCCATACGGATGGACATACAGGCGGTAAGCGTCCCGGAACTGACCATCGGCAAAAGCGATTGCGCCGTCAGGGTACCGGGAATGGCCGGCAGCATCAAATTCGGATGCGAGGAGAGAGATGCCGCAATAAAGAACGGGGCCACCGGCGCGACGACCCTTATCTGTTCCAATAACGTTCTGATATTCCCCGGATCGTATTACCCAGTGGACCAGAGAGTGGAGAATGCCCTGAGGGGGCATTTTGACATCAACGACGGTGATGTGATGATCATCGGTACCGCTTCCAGCGGGGAGAAGGCGGAGCTCGGCGCGGTGACCGCGGGTCTGGAGTTAATGGGCGGGCTGCGGATAAGGCGGGAATTGGACGACGTCCTGTCCCACAGAAGTACGGGCAGCGAACTCCTTTCTCTTGCCTTTGCCATACACGACCTTATCGGCGGACTGCCGGTATGCGCCAAAAGCAGGGACAATCTGGGCATACGGATAGAAAACGGAAAGGTCATCGACAATGCATATACAGGTGCTGTATTAGAAGAAGTAATTAATGCAGGGACCACAATAAGGAAAGTTGCAATATCCGGGCCGTATAAAGGAATAAGGGTCATCGTAACGCCGATAGAGCTTGACAACAGGGTCATAGCCGCCATCGGCGTGGTCGACATCAGAAGCATGGCCGGAACAAACAACTTGATCAGACTGTGGAGTGATGAGGAATGAGCGACGAGTGCAAGGTTACCGTAGACGCCGGCGTATGTAAAATGAAGACAGTTATTGTAGCAAGAGGGAACCCGGACACGGGGATGGTGGATATAAGCATCGAGAGCGATTGCGCGAACATCCTGAAGATGTCCTGGACCCTTAAATCGATATGCCCCTACACGGAAGTGGAAGAGGCCATGAACAAAAGCGAAGTGTATACGATCGCAAGCGATTGCATACCGCATACCGCGTGCCCCGTTCCGTGCGGCATAGTAAAGGCCATTGAGGTCGCCGGCGGGCTTGGTCTCAAAAGGGATGTCACGATCAAAATAGAATGATCTTTAAAGATCCGCACAGCGGCGGGCGTACCCGCCGCAACTTTTCCCATCGTTAATTGTTTATAATCATTTTCCTATTTTGCATTGATGACCGGGGAAGCCGTAAGCAAGCCTATGGAGATAATAAAGGCACTGAGAGGCGTTAAGAACGCATTCTACCTTGACAAAGAGGTCCTCGACCGGATGAGAAAAGAGGAAGAAAAGGTCACCGCAATGGGAAATATCTCTGTATTCAATGAAGGATTCAGCGAGGCCCTGTCGAGAGACCATGTCATAGCGATAATCAAGGATCCGCGCTTCAGACCCCCGCCTGAGCCCACGGTCCTGCTTATTTCGAACGCGGGAGAGATAATGGGATTGGAAGTATTCCCGTTCACAGCCAAAGAATATCTTGAAAGAGATGATGTGGTGTGGCTTTCCGATGCGTTCGTCATGTTCCCCAGTGTGAGAGGCATGGGAGGCGAGAGATTCATAATGCCTCCCGTATCGTTCCCGGAGCTGAATGAGAGCAACGGGTGCAAAGATGTTGTTTCATGCAGCCCCGCGCCTACCTGCGATCTGATCATGAGAGAATATTATCAGCTTAAGGACGATCCCAGATTGGCAAGCGTTCTTGTGGGATTCAACGATCTTTGATTTGAACGGGATTTTAAATCTTATAACGGCAATCAGGGCGCGCCCATGATGCTTAACAGATGTCCCAAATATTCGCCGGATACCGGAATACGTACTGTTCCGCCCGAGAAGACGCTGGAAAGAGTTCTGCCGATATTGCCGCGCATCGGGATATGCGACCCTTTGGACATAACCTCTCTCGACAACATCGGCATCCCCGTCTTTGCGGTCGACCGCCCCGGAGCCTCCGAGGGTGCCGTCAAGAACTACAACGGCAAAGGCGCAACTCCCGAGCAGGCAAAAGCGTCGGCGGCGATGGAGGCCGTCGAGAGATACAGCGCGGAGATCAGGGAAACGGACGAGATCGTTTACGGGACCATGCGGCAGGCCATGGACGTAGGCCTAACGATAGACCCGAAAGACATGATCCTGCCTATGAGAACTCTGGATCATTATGACTCTGCGGAGATAGCCTGGGTCAGCGGGTACGAGATGCTCAGAGGCTTACCCATATGGGTTCCGGCATGCGCCGTTTTCCACCCTTATTTCCCCGAGGGGGACCTCCAGCTTTTCAGATACCACACGAACGGCATCGCCGCCGGGAATACCATGGAGGAAGCGATCCTCCATGCGCTTCTTGAGCTGATCGAGAGAGACGCCTGGTCAATGGCGGAGGTCAGGGAAAGGGCGTCCGCCGATGTCATTGTGGAAGATGACTCCCTTCCGGGAAAGCTCCTGAGGATGCTTGAGGAGAAAGGCGTCGAGATACATCTTAAGGATCTCACCCACGATATCGGGATCCCCACGATCGGTGCGGCGGCGGACGATACCGTCTCAAAGGACCCGGAGCTTCTTACGATAGGCGTCGGAACGCATCTGAACCCGGAGATAGCCTGCGTAAGGGCCATCACGGAGGTCGCCCAGAGCAGAACAACCCACAAACACGGCGTGAAAGGGAACGCCCGGCTGCTGAAGATCGCTAACGAAATGGGATATGAGAAGGTCAAAGAAGCGAACCGCATGTGGTATTCCGAACTCAGGGAGAAGACCATGCTCAGAGATATGAAGGACCTCTCCACGCCGTTCGTCCTTGATGACATAGAGGTTGTATTGGACAGACTTGTGAACACCGGGTTCGATATGGTCATCGTTTCCGACCTTACCAGGCCCGAGACGGGGGTGCCTGTGGTAAGGATGACCGTGCCTGGGCTGGAAGTATCGACGATGGACCCTGAGAGAGAAGGGGCCAGGCTTCACGGCATGTGGCACCTCTGATGAGCCTTGACCGAAAGATATTCGTTAGGTTTTTGCAGGCCGGATATAAGCGTTGCGAAAATAAATATTAAAAAAGGGGGCGGACCCCCTTGGATTGTGATAAAATGTTTAGCCGCCGCCGCTCGCGGTAAAGCGCCGTATGTCCACCTCGTCCTCCGTTTTGCGGAGTTCTTCGAGTGCAGCCTCGGCACCGTCGCGTCCGGCGGTGGACCTCTCACGCTCTTTGAAGGAGACCTCCTTGTACTCCGACGGATCTGCGGCCTTCAGGAATTGGGCGTCGTAGTACAGTCCGGTCACATCCAGTTTTATCCAGACGCTTCCGTCCCTTTCTCTGACATCCGTTACCTTTCCGACCGTTGATGTCGGGGTGTACTTGAGTATGTCCCCTGCATTCATCGTGTTCAGCCTTTGATGACCGCGGTTCTCTCGCCGGCGGGGACGAACTCCCTGAGTCCTCCTCTTCCGATCTCTTTCGTGACGTTGGCGAAGTCGAAGACCAAGCTGGGGTCGGCGAAAGCGACACGGATGAAGGGGTTGGCGGTGAACGCGTCTCCGCGAGCGACGTGGGATGCCTTTGCGATACCGGAGTATCCGGAAAGGTGTCCGACGTTCATTGCGTAGTTGGGGTAGTTGGGACCCCTGAGCTCAGCGGGCAGACCCTCGTCGGACCTGTACGAGAACGAGTTGGAGGAACCGCACTGGTCCTGCAGGTCGTATCCGTAGAATCCGAGTCTTCCTGTCCTCTCTTTGTGCTGGAGCATCGAAAGGTACCACATGTTCAGACCGCAGTCCGCTACACCGGTCGCCATTGATCCTGCGACACCGGTTGTTGCCGCTGCGACCGTCGCCCTCTGGGATCCGCCGAAGTGGGTCTCCATGATGGACGGGTATCTCTCATACATCTCCAGAGCATACGCGTTGATGTCGTCGCCGAGTTTCGTGAGCTCGTCGTACTTCGTGGGGTCGAGTTTGCAGAATCCGCCGTACTTGTCCTTTATGACATCTATCGAGTGATAGACGAAGTCCTCAAGGATGTTGTCGGTGTATGTCGCCGTTGCGTACTGCGTGAATCCGACACCGCCGGACATGTATCCGCCGAGGTAGACCTGGTCGAAGATCGCCGCTCCGAGACCTACGGTCTCAAGAACTGCTCTTCCGGGGTCGTCCGGGTAGACACGGTCAGACTGTATCATGTCTGCAAAGAATCCGAAGGGTATTCCTCCGGGTTCGTTGGGTCCCCTTGCACGCCTTGCGGGCATCATTGTACCCATGTTGATGGACTGGTGCTTCGCGGAGTATGCGAAGTCTGCGATGGCTGCCTCTCCTGCCGCGAGTTTGTAGGCGGAGATGAATGCCATCGAGATCTGCATCGCTGCGTGCCTTGAGACGGTTGCGCCGTCCATGAGCCTTCCGACTATGGTCGGAACGCGCACAGCCTGCATCAGGGTCTTTCCGATCGCTTTCTTCAGCTGCTCGGCCTGGGCCTTGGGGAAGAGCTTGTTGATGTCGATGACGAACCTGCTGTCGATCTCGTCGATGAGGTCATCGTCTCCGGAGAACACTTTGACGTAGGAGTCCCACACCAGTGCGGGGTTGACCTCTGCCATGTGCTCCTGAACGACCGCTCCGCCGGGCATTGTGTGGTTGACCACTTCGAGATAGCTGTTGATGGTCTCGGGGGTAACTTCCTTTCCGAGCCTCTTCTCGATCGTGCTGTGGGGAGAGTCGAGTCCTACAAGGACCGTCTTCCTGATGTCGTCCCATGCCTGCTGGATAGCGGTGTTGTTGACGCAGTGGAGGTCGTCTGCCTCTACGTAGATGTCGGTGTGCGACATCTGGTAAGGCATCCATGCCCTCTGTCCGAGCGGCACTCCGATATCCTCGTTCATCATCGGGAAGCCGCGCTTCTTGGCGATCGCCTGAGCCGACTTCTGGAATTCAACTTTGCTCTTGGACTGTTTCCATCCGCCGTAGACGTAGTATTTCGTCTCCATGTCAGTGGGGTCCTCTTTGAACTTCTTCTTGACTGCTTCCATGAAAAGCTTTTCTTTCTGTTTGCCTGCCATGTTAATCACACATCCTTTACGTTGAAGGGCTGGTAGCCGCCAAGTGTCCTGAGCTTGTGGATCCTGAGTCCGTATGCGGTGACCTCTTTGTCATCCCTCATGTCTACTCCGTCCGCTCTGAAGATGGTTGTCCTCTTCTTGAGGTCGCTCATCGATGCCGGCTTTCCGACATAGATCTTCCTGTCGAGAGGAATGGCGACCTGGTCTTTGACGTACATAACTTCTTTCTTGTCCTTGTCCCACAGGTACCTCTGCCATGCGTCGAACATCAGGCCGTTCTCGTCGAGACGGCATGCGTGTCCGTGGACAGTGGCTCCTCTGATACCGGTCAGGGCGGGGTCGAAGGTCTCGTTGTCGATCATCTCTTTGGCGAGTTTCTCAAGGTCCCTCTCCCTTACTTCGATGATCTGCCTTCCGGACAGTGTTCCGGTGTCGATTCCTCTGTACCTTGAAAGGTACATCCATGCCCTCTGGTAGGGGGATATGGGCGCGAAGTAGACGGAGTCAGTGAACTGGATGTACCTGATCCTGTCTCCTTTCTTTGCACCCTCGATCGGCTCTACGAGCTTCCTGATAGGACACGCGGGCTCCTTGCCCTCCTCAATCGGGGGGTGGATGGATTTGTAGTCCTCTCCGGGGTTGCGGTGTCCCATGAGCCTGACTACGTCATCCATGGAGACATCGCGAAGTTTCTTCAATTTTACCTTAGGGTCCATCACTTTCCTTCTGTTCTTTGCAGGGGATGATGCTCCGGGGTAGAACTGTCTTTTATATGCTGCCATATTTTTCACCTTTATCTGTAATCTCTGAGTGTCTTTCTGTATTTTGAGTATCTTCCGACTGATAGACTGAACCCGCGCGGCATATTCGCCTCGCAGGCGGCCTTTATCTTCTCTACCGCCTCGTCCAGCATCTCTTGGTTCTCCACATCGAGTTCGATGTAGAATGCCCCGACCTGATATTTCAGTTCGACATCCCTTCCGCCGACCTTTATTACCTTGCGCTCGGAGTGGTTGTTAGGGAGCCCTTTTCCGGGTCCGCTGTTCAGATTCTTTGAGATGCTCTCTCCCGTCATGTTTATCTGTCTTATGTGCTCGATAGGATCGAGCGCATTCAGCACTTTCTCCGTTGTCTCTGCACCAAGCAGCGCATTGGAGAATATTTCCACTTCGGGGAGGGGTATTCCAGCGTATTCTACAGTTGGTTCACTCAACATACCGACCTCAGATCTTCTTTGCGATCTTCTTCGCCTCGGCTCCCACTATCTGCATGGGTGAGCGGAATTCGGCCATGTCTCCGAACACTTCTTTGATGAGTCCGGATGTTGCTTCAGGAGAGAACGTCTGCGTTCCGCCGTCAAGACAGTTGGCTGCGGTGACTGCGGGGATCAGAACTCCCTTTGAGTGCTTTGTAACGACGTGGTTTCCGTGGAACAGACCAGGTCCTCCTCCTCCGTAGATGGAGTGTGAGAAGAATGACATTCCTACACCGACACCGGCGGATCTTCCGTAGTCGGTTCCGGGCAGTCCGGTCTCGTGTTCAAGGAGATCGTTGTAGTACAGGACGGTTCCGGGAACTCCCTGTGCCGCTCTCGCTGCACCGATGTTCACCATGACTGCCGCTACCTGACCGACGGCCGCATATGCGTTCCAGAGCGGAAGGTCCTTTGTGGTATAGACCTTGTATCCCGAGGGGAGCGTCTCTTTGACGTATATGACGCCATCGTCTATTGCCCTTGCGACAAGCGACTCGACGACGGATCCCACGGTTCCGGTCTTTCCGTTCTTCTTGACAAGTGTGTAAAGTATGTTGTTTGCGTTGAGTCCCTGATAGGCGAGGCCGAGGAGGTGGCTTCTCTCGAAGTTACCTATTGCGTCTCCCATCTCGAAGGCACCGCACTGCTCGAATATCGAGGAGAGTGCTGTTCCCTGCATCGCGTTCTTTCCTACGAGCGCGACTATGTGGTTCGCCATGATGTTCCTGATCGCGTATCCTGCTCCCTCATTGTTCTGGGGGATCTCGAGGATCGATTTCACGTTAGCCCCGTCGAAGCTGACGGTCTGAGGGTATTTACCCCAGACTGCGGCCTTGACCATGTTGGCCTTGTGCATCGGGACCTTGAACTCGTCAATGATCGTCTCAGTGACCGCTGACGCAACGGCTGTGAATCCAGTCGTGTACTCTACGCCGGCGTTCATCCTTCCCTCGGGTACTATGACGACAAGGCTCTTTCCGTCCGCTTTTATGGCGACGGACGTCTCATCGTCGGATGTTACCTGGACCTTCTCCTTGACGGATGCAGCAATCTTCTTCGCATTCTTGACCACTTCAATATCGATCTCTTTTCCTTTGATCAGTGCGTCAGCGACATGTCCGGTCTTCAACGATTTCTCGATACCGGCAAGGTTGACCGCAACGGTTCTCTTGGTCAGAGACACGATCCTCTTGATCGCGTTGTTGCGCAATGGACTGATGGCTTCCAACGGTACATCTTTTGCGATGCGTTTGCCGTTGTCGTCATACAGGTCAATTACGTCCTTGTATTTTGGCATTTTATACCTCCTTGTTCAAATAATTCGCGAAAAATGTTACTTTTTCGCATAACCCCTTGCAAAAACAAGTAATGTGGTTCTCTGATTTAAAACCATGTGAAAAAGCTCAGTTTATGAAAAAAGTTTTAATTTTTACCTAATTTCTGCCGACATAAGAACCCCCCGAAAAGTATGCTTTCGTTCCTCCATCCCTATTTATATGTTACTTATAGTAGCGCCATGACCCGGTCTAAAGCGTCCTTGGTAACAACAATAAAGGAAAAGATAACACGGGTTTGCTTCAATCTCTTTTTGCCTTTGCGATGGGATCTTTCGAGTATCTCTCCAACTTTGCGGCGTACCCCGGGATCAGTCCGTATGGTATGCCGCACGTCAGCTCGTCGGCCGCCATATCGGTCTTTTTCCTGCACCCGAAACACCCCAGAGATATGTTGGGCCTTCCCGTCATTATCGGGACAGCGGCGATGTCCTCGCAGGCGCATTGGAAAGGCGCTGTGCTGAACTCGGCGCGGCCCCCTTCCTCAGATGTCATGAGGGAGATCACCCAATACAGCCTTTCGGGAATGTCGATGATTATGACCACGTCAGGGACGAAGTCCGCATCCTTCAGGGGGCACACGACCTCCCCCTGCGTTCTGTACGGGATCAATATCCTGCTGTCGATCATCTTTTTCGCGGCTTCCACCGAATCGTGTATGCCTACGCCCGCATGGAATTCACCGGACGCCACTTTCGCGGGGGTCTCGGTCATTCCCAGGACCGCCGCCCCTACGTGGCAGTTGGTCATCTCCAGCGGTATCCTGAAACATTCTCCTTTCCTCGCGCGGAAAACGGCCTGGCAGTGGCTCAGCTGAGATCCGGGGAGGGTCGGGCCTTCCGGATAACTTTCACCCTCTTTGATGAGCTTCACCGCTACGGGCTCTGCCCTGAGCTTAAGTATCGATCTCATCTTCTCGGCATATTCGGCGTTCTTCTTTAGAATGTCAGACATTACCGGGAAATCGGCAAATAGAGGAAATAAACATTGCGGAGAAACACTCAGAATAGTAAATAAGGTAAGGGGTTTTGTGAAAGGTTTTGATCTCAGATCAGCGCTTGAATGCTTTTACCGTATCGACGAGAGCTTTCATGTTCGCATCGGGGGTCGCCGTCGCTATGCCGCAACCGGAGGATATCACACTGAATCCTGCCTTTGCGCACTCCAGTGCCGCCGCCTTGACCTCATCGGCCGTTCCCTGGAAGAGAGGCCTGACAGATCCTACGTTACCTACGAGCGCCGCCCTCTTTTTGACCTTCTCGGTCGCTTTGGCGGGGTTGACCTTCTCCTCAATGGAGAGTCCGGTGACGCCGGTAGCGATCATTCCGTCAAGTATGGGGTACGTGTCTCCGCAGATGTGGAGGACTGAGAACGCATCCTTTACGCATGCGAGGCTGTCCTTGATGTACATTCCGGATGCTCCCTCGAACATGTCGGGTGCGAGCATGTCAGTGGATGCAGAGGGCTCGGACATCTGGATGACGTCTGCGCCTGCATCGGAGAGGGCCTGTGTGTATGCTTTCACAACGGGGTTGATGGCTGCGGTCCACTTTGAGACCTCTTCCGGGGCCATCATCATGCCGAAGACCAGGTTCTCTGTGCTGACCATGTGTCCGGCGAGCGTGAAGGGACCTGTGTTGCCTGCGACCAATGCATAGTTCTCCCCGTGGGATTTCTTCATAAGAGCCATTGCTTTGATGGCCTCTGCGGGCCTTCCGCTCTTTATGAACTCCTCAGGTGCGAGAAGTTTTGCGGGGTCGTCGTACTCTCCCATCATAGGGTCGAAGTGGAACGGGTGTTCTTTTATCATCGGTGCGGCGTCCTTCTTGTCCACCTGCACTTTGCATCCGAGCCTCTCCGCTTCTGCCGTGAGGCAGAACGGTGCCCTTACGCACTCGAATCCAAAAATGTCTGCCTGTCCAACACCGAGTTTTGCCATAAGTTCTGCGCTTTTGTGTGCCTCGGGCCAGGCGGCGCCGATCTTGTCCATCTGAGAGATCGTTGCGGCTTGGGTGAAAATAGCCACCGGCGGCCTGTCGAGCTCTTCTAATTTCATTGCTGAGATTATTCTTTCTCTTGGAGTCATTGACATTTGAATTATCTCCTGAAAAACCTTAACAGAGTACTCTTATTTAATTGGGTCGGGTCGCATCATTTTGCCCTTTTATCGGCGGAAGAAAACATCAGATACTGATGTCCATCACGTCTCTCAGCTTCCCCAGTTTCATGATTCCGACCTCCGACACCCCGTAGATGTCCGCATCGGGATAATCTGAACCGCCCAGCGCCGGCGCCATGATGCATTTCCCGTCCAGCATGAGGTCGTTGCCTGCGGAGAACGGGCTGAAAGGAGGCAGGACTATCACGCCGTCCTTCTTCTGGTGGACGAAACAATGTATCTTCATGCCCCCGCTCATCGCTCCCGGTATTCTGACCGACGGGTGCTCATGGCCGATGATGACCGGTCTGACCTTTGAGTCCACGTGCCCGTGCTCCATCCTGAACCCTCCCAGGTCAACATAGTCCACTGCCATCAAACCTATGTCGGAGAGTATGTTCTGCAGGAAATTGTCGTGGTTCCCTTTCACAACGATCACGTCTGAGGCCTCTAAAAGCAGTTCTATTATTTTTGTGACCTCCGCCCTCGCTTCGCGCTTGGACCTTTTGAAGTCATGCTTGATATCCCCCAGAAGGACCACTCTTTCAGGTTCGTATTCCGAGAGGACGCCGTTGATCGCATCCCTTATCGATTCCGTGTTCATCCTCGGTATGTACATCCCTTCTTCTTCGAGGGCGCTCTCATAACCCAGATGCAGATCTCCCAGAACGGCGGTCGGCCCGTCGTCCAGTATAAGGCACCTGTCATTGGTTACCTTTACACCGGGAAGGATCTCGTACGACCGCATGCGGTCATAATGTCCTTGCTGGTATTAATCCGGTATCATGCGCCGAGTCGGAAGACGGCCGGAGGATGGGATCCTTGCGGCTTTTTTACTTCGAATAAGTATTTATCTGTCTCGGACCATTTCATAAACAAGGAAGGTGACGGCCCCTGCGGGGCCGGGCCCTTAACGCGGGCCAAACGCCGTATGCGGTCAACTTAGACGGATCGTAATGACCGTCTCGTCGACGCATATCCGGATTACCAGAATGCCTTTACGGCAAGATACGGATATCTTCGTGATATCACCTTCCTGCCAAAGCAGTCCCGGGTCTGCCACAGTTGTGAGCTGCGCAGATCCGGGCTCACCCCTTTGGCGCCCATTCATTGAAACTCCTTTAGTTCAGTTTTCGCACTACAATTAATATAATTCAGCGAAGCGTGGTCGCTCGACCCGAATAGTATTTCTTATTGCTCCGTGATGCGTATCCGGTCAGAATAACATGGATGCGGACGGCGTTTATTGCGGCAGGCTCATCAGGGATCTGGAGAAAGCTGCCGCTGCGGTAAGGTCTGCGGAAAGCGTACTTATCGTCACCCACATTGATGCGGACGGCATAGCGTCCGGAGGGATCGCCGCCGCCACTCTTGACAGGCTCGGGAAGAGATACACCGTTTCCTTCGAAAAGAAGATCACGGAAGAGACGGTCGCGGCGATCAACGGGTCAAAGGAGGACATCGTATGGATATGCGACCTTGGAAGCGCCTACCTTTCCGAGTTCAAAAGACCCGGGATCGTCGTCACGGACCACCATGTGCCAGATCCAAGGCTGAAGGGAAGGCAGACATCCATCGTTGACTTTGACGGCATCCACCATCTTAATCCTCACACATACGGCGTATCGGGTTCCTACGACGTCTGCGGAGCGGGAATGACCTACCTCTTGTCAAAGACCATCGACCCTGCTAACTCGGACCTGGCGTTCCTTGCGGTGGTGGGCGCGGTCGGTGATCTGCAGGACAACAGGGAATCAAGACTGATAGGATACAACAGGGAGATCCTGAACGAAGCCGTATCCTTGGGAGATGTAGCGATCGAGAACGACATACGATACTACGGGCGGGACTACAGGCCTCTCGTCCAGTTCCTCCAATACGGCAATGACCCCCCGGTGCCGGGAGTGACCGACAGCGTCTCCGGCTGCAACGCGTTCTTCTCCGACCTCGGCATACCTTTGAAGAACGGCAGCGGGCTCAGATCGTGGAGGGACCTTTCCGCAGCGGAGAGAAAAGCCGCTTCCGAACGGCTGCTTTCGTTCCTGAATGACGATGAAACGAAAAGAAGGCTGTTCGGCGAGATCTATACCATAACAAGGTATGCGTCACAGACCGGACTTAGGGATGCAAAAGAGTTCGCGACCGCATTGAACTCTTGCGGAAGGTACGATGACGCAGTGACCGGTCTGAGGATCTGCATGGGCGACATGACGGCGCTGGAGGATGCCGAAAGGAACCGCCTGGATCATAGAAAGAACATCTCTACCGCCATCAGTTACATTAAAGAGAACAAACTCCTCAGAGAACGCAGGTTCGTACAGTATTTTGATGCCGGCACAGAGATAAGAGAAACGGTGGTAGGCATTGTGGCGGGGATCCTGCTTAATTCAGGCGAAGCGAGAAAAGACCTTCCCATATTTGCGTTCGCGGAGGCCGAGGACGGGGTCAAGGTGTCCGCAAGAGCCAACCGTACTCTGACGGACCGCGGGCTGGACCTTTCTTTCATAATGAAGACCGCTTCGGAGATGGTGGGCGGATACGGAGGAGGCCATAAGGTCGCTGCGGGAGCCACCATTCCCAACGGGAAGGAGGGGATGTTCCTGGATATTGCGGAGGACCTTGTTTCCTCTCAGATCATTTGAGCAGTGTGTACAGTACCGCCTTCTGGGCGTGCAGGCGGTTCTCCGCCTGGTCGAACACCACGCTCTGCGGCCCATCCATGACGTCCTCTGTTATCTCGAAGCCTCTGTGAGCGGGCAGACAGTGCATGACGATGCAGTCGTCTTTCGCTATCGACAGCAGCCCGGAGTTGATCTGATACGGGCTGAACAGTTTGACCGCTTTCTCAACAGGGGTCTCGTCTCCCATGGATATCCATGTGTCTGTGTAAAGCACATCCGCATCCTTGCATGCCTCTTTCGGATCATGGGACGCTGTTATCTTCGATCCGTTCGCATCGGCGATGCGGGCGGCGGCCAGCATTATCTCCGCATTCGGCATTCTTGTTGCGGGGCAGCATGCCACCATGTCGATCCCCATTATCGCGCTTGAATAGAGCAGGGAGTTGCATACGTTGTTGCCGTCCCCGAGATAGACCAGCTTCTTGCCGCGGAAGGACCCTTTGCTTTCTTTTATTGTCATCATGTCCGCCAGGGCTTGGCAGGGATGCTCGAGATTGTCAAGGCCGCTTATGACCGGTATGGTGGCCGATTCCCCTATCTTATCCATCACCTTGTAGTCATAGGCGCGGTACATTATCCCGTGGGCGAATCTGCTCATCACCTTTGCCGTATCCTCGACCGTCTCTCCTTGGCTTCCCATGTGCATCTTCGATGCGTCGATGTGCAGGGCGTGGCCTCCCAACTCGGTAATGGCAACATCAAAAGATATCCTGGTTCTGGTGCTGGGCTTCTCGAACAGCATTATCAACGTCTTGCCTTTGAGGGGGGCGCCGTGGCTGCCGCGCTCTTTTTTGAGCTTTATCGCAAGGTCCACCAGGTCGGGCCACTCGTCCTTCATGTCCAATACTGAGATCAGGTCTCTTTTTGCCATAGAGTGGAGATTGGTTCGGCCCGTAATTAACACTTATGCTCAAAACAAGACACTTTTACATTAAATGTGTTTTTTTCGACAATTCGGGGGGGTTTAACCGCCGGAGAACATGTTCCGTATGCGCTCGAACTCCTCGCGCGGGATGTGGCAGTAACCTTCCGGGTTCCTGTCCAGGTAGCCCTGGTGCTTCTCCTCCGCCGGAAAATAGTTCGCCAGCGGTCCGGTTTCAGTGAAGAATTCGTTGTATCTTTTTCTCTCATTTTCCACATAGGCCTCCGCTTTCCTCCCGGAATCGCTGTCCTCCCAATATATGCCAGTCCTGTACTGCACGCCTCTGTCGTTGCCCTGGCGGTTCAGCAGCGTTGGGTCTATGACCATGAAGAACGCATCCAGAAGGCGTTCGAGACTGACGGCCTTCTGATCATAGCAAATTTTGACGGTCTCGCAGTGCCCGAACTTACCCGAACACACCGTGATGTAGTTGGGAACCATGCAGCTGTATCCGTTTGCGTAACCGCACTCCGTCCGAATTACTCCCGGTATCATCGAGAACACTTTCTCAAGCCCCCAGAAGCACCCTCCCGCCAGATAGATCACTGAGAGGTCGCCGCAGGCCGCCGCATCTTCCATGACCGCATTACCGGCATGCGGTTATATAATCGATTCAGAACAACCCCCTTTCGGACGTGTGTACGTTTTAAATAAATACTAAGCAATCGTGAACGCGTGAAATTTACTGAAGTCAGGATGATGAAGGTGCTGATGATCGTCTTGGGACTGGTCATGCTGACCACCACGATTTGGGCAAGCTTTAGGGCGCAGGACTTTCAAGACCGGGCCCTCCAGAGCTTGGGCGGCATCATATTCGGCGTAATGGTCCTGACATTCGGAGTGAAGATCGACGAGTCTTTCAACACGAAAGCGTCCCTTATGTCGGGATTCGTCATGGTCATCGGCATGGCCTTTGCAACAAGAGAGTTATGTTTCCTGACCGCGGACCTGGGAGCCTCCGGCGGAAACATGACTGCGGCCGTGGCGATACCTTTCATCGGCGTGATCATGGGTTTCGTGCTTACCGGATCTGCGGGTTACATCGCGGGAAAGAAAAAGAGCAAACTCATCAAAGAGATCAGAATACTGGTGATACTCGCTTTGCTGACGATCACCGCACTGACATTATACCGCATATACGGCCTGATGGATCTTTTCGGCACGACCACCGCGGCATGGGCGGTGCTTCTCGGTTACCTGTGCTACCTAACGATATTCTCATTCGGGCTGTACTCCATGTTCTCACAGGAAATTAAAAGGAACATGAGCGTCCGCGAGGACGGCGGGCCGCTGAATTATTACAAACACACTGAACTGAGGGATGCCTTCAAGATAAAGATGCTCCTGCTGGCTCTGGGAACCGTGCTCATGATCACCACGATATGGGCAAGCGTCAGGGCCGAGGACTTCAATGATAAAGCCTTACAGAACCTCGGAAGCATAGTCTTCGGCGCACTGGCCCTTATGCTTGCGTTCAAGATCGATAATTTCTACACCACAAAAGCGTCGCTTCTGTCGGGTTTCGTGCTGGTCATGGGGCTCGCTTTCACAACTAGGGAACTCTGCTTCCTTGCCGCGGAGATGTCGGCCGGGGGCAATGCGCCCGCGGCCGTTGCCATACCCTTCGTCGGCGTGATCATGGGTTTCGTGCTGGCCGCTTCCACCGGATATATAACCGGAAAGAAAGAGAGCAAGTATCTCAAAGAGATATGGACGCTGGTGCTGACCGCTTTCCTGGCGATAATTGCTTTGATCATCTACCACGTCTATGAGGTGATGCAGTTACTCGGCACAACTCCCGCAGTGTGGGCGGTGCTCCTCGGATACTTCTGTTACCTGGCGATATTCTTCTACGGCGTACACTGGATGTTCTCCTACGAGATCAAGTACAACATGAAGATCGGCGTCATCCCCGCATCTGAGGCGGGAAGGTCTTAAGACGCATCCTCAAGCTGCAGTCTGCTCCGTTCAAGCGCTTATGTACACCGCATACAGGTGCAGCACGCTGTTCACCGGCGTGAGGAAATCATACGGCGCCCCTTCCGGCGTAGTGGACCAGTGAGAGAACACCATTCCGCTGGGCGGCTTTGGATTGGCCGGTCTGTCCACCTGACGTCCCAGCATCACTGAGCTCGCCCATGTCGACCTTCCGTTCCTCGGATCGAATATCACGCTGCGCCTGTTCTTTTCTTCTCCCGTTGTATCAACCATTGAATCCGCGTACATGCCCTGCTGGAGGACATTTGCTATCGATGCCTGGGATGCTATGCCCGTTGTGCCCACGACCCCGGCTACCCCGAGGGTGGCCAGCGAAGAAGCGATTATCGTTGCTGCGATGAGCACTGCATCATCGCCTGTGAAGGTGGGTTCGTCATCGCCGCCCTGGCCGCCGCCCGCTGCCTCCCAATGACCGTAAAGCTGCATCTGGCCGCCGACATTGGAACCGAGATCCCATTCAGTACCTCCGTTCGGAGAGGTGAACCATCCGAGGAACGTATATCCCTCCATGGAGGGGTTCTCGGGCGGACTGAGCAGGTTCCCTCCTTTGCCCACACCTACGGTGAACGGATCGCCTCCGTTGGCGGGATAGAATGTAACGAAGAATACAGGGGTCTCCTCCCATTGCGCATAAAGCGTCATGTCTTTTGTTACCTTTGTGCTGAAATCCCATTCTTCACCGCCTTCTGCCGCGGTGAACCATCCTTTGAAGTCATAATCCTCACGCACCGGGTCCGCCGGCTTGGAGACGGTCCCGCCATACGGGATCGATACTGTATTCGTGCTTTCGCCGTCCCTGAACTCAACTTTCACGTTAGTCAGCGGAGCCGGTCCCCATTGTCCATAGACGATCATGTTCCCGTCCCCTGCCATTGACGGATCCCATTCGTACGTGCCGTCCTCATTGATGGTCCATTTTGTCAGGACCTTGCCGTTCACTTCACCGTAGGTCGGAATTTCCATAGACCCGTCCGGCTTCCACATTTTGACCGCCATTTCCTGACCGTTGCCCGGAATGAACAGCACTACAAACTCTTCTCCCCATACCGCGTAGTACGTTTTGTCGATCTCGAACTCACCCAGTATATCGCCCCATATGTTTACGAACAACGGGTCAGGCAGTTCTGCACTACTCTCGGTGCTCCAGCCCAAATGTCTGTCCGTATCTGAGTACGGCCCCCCTATGTTCGTACCATCGGGGAGCAGTATCTTACCGCTCTCAAGGTCGAAACCTACGGCCAGCTTCTCAAATTGCGGTGTTCCCCAATAGTCGTCTCCGATGTAATCTAAGAGCAGATACGGTTCTTCCGAACTGATGTCAAAATAATTGTAATGCTCCCAATACCCCGAGTTCGCATCGAATAATGCCGAGTCTATGCTTACTGAGCCCACATCGGGTTTCCCGAGCCTGTTCTTCCCTCTTTGGTCGGTACTCGGGGTGTCTAAAGACACCATTCCTTTGCCGTCGGCGTCGCCGGCGGGCATTATCTGCACCGTTAACAGCGATATCTGCTCACCCCACTCTGTGTCGGGCAGTTCGCATCCGGCATATGGTCCATATGGCTGCATGATCTCCGGAATCGACCCGAAGACATCATAGCAGCGATCCTCATCCGAATCGTCTATGTTCCCGTTTGCGGCAAGATACCCTGATGCAAAGCAGCCGGCACCATCCAATATCGTGGTGGTAAATGCGTCGTCTGATGCCAAGAATATGTTATTGATCGCACGGACGACGCTTGTCCCCGATGTCTGCAGGGAGATCGGCTTTTCGTCCCACCAGACATCCATGTCCGGGTCGTAATAATTCTCATAGAATGTATTGTTGATCAGGTCAACCTCCGAATCGTTCAGGAAGACGCACCCTGTATCAGATATCATTTCATAGACCCAATTTCGGTAGAATGTCGAATTGACTATACTGCCCTTCGCACCGTCTATGTAAAGCACAGTGTTGAAGTCCCCTACCAGCAAAAAATAGTCCTCCACCCAGTTATCAAAGAATGTCGTACTCAATATTGAGAATGTAATGGGGGCATCGATGATCACTATCGAGCCTACTCCCGATATCAGTGAGAAGAAAAAGCATTGATCGATCGTCATCGTTCCCGTTCCGGTCCCGTTTATGTTCACGGCCGGACCGCTGACATAAGCATAAGTGAGTTCGTCATACGCAGAGGTAAAAAGGCTATTTTTCAATTCTATTGAGTTTCCTACGGATGACGGAGCCAGATCTACCTGTATTGAGTGAAAGCCGTCGCGGCTGACAAAAGTGCTGTTTGAGATCGACAGCACCACCTTTTCCGGTTCATTGCACCATACGGCATGGTTGCCGCTATCAAAATAACAATTGTCAATTGAGATCTTGCCTTCGGTCTGAGACATGATGCAGTTGTCGCGGTTGATAAGAACTGAGTCATTCAGAATCAGTTCTCCTTCCTGAAGATCGATATGATAATAAGGGCCACTTTCAAAATAACACCCGTCTTTTATTTCCAAGACGCTGGCCGAAGATATTATCGTCACCCCCGATCCCCCCGTGAAAGTGACATTATCAAAGGTCACTATGTCTCCCCCTCCTCCTGATTCTATCTCGATAGACACGCCGTAGTGCGCCCTGTCGATTATGAGGTCTCTGAAAATGTATTTTCCTTTGTTGTTAGCGGGGATCTTGAACATCGGTTCATACGAGAAAGAAAGGTCATCGCTTGAAATGGTGATCCGGTCATTGCCTCTTTTTCCTTCAATGATGGCCGTTTCTCCAGGCCCCAGAACAGGCAGTTCTTCTGTAGCATAGAGCACAAGAGGTACGCCCACTACCGCAGAATCGAGCGGTCCGTTGATGTCGAGAGTGATATTGTCTCCCGGGGCCGCTTCCGATTCCGTCGAAGCGGGATCGGCGTAAATGAGAACGAGTGAACTGACTAGTGCGAGCGCAAGCGCAGTTATGACTATCTTTCTTTTTGACATTATACTGAGAAACCGAAAGAATATAGCGCATAGTTATAGTTAGCTACTGATTAACGCGCGAACTACTCCCTCTTGACGGTAAAACCAGAGAAAAGTTTTATTAGGAGGGGATATAATGGGCGCTCAACACATGGCCGGGGTGGGGTAGCTTGGTTATCCTAGGGGATTGTGGATCCCCCGACTCGTGTTCAAATCTCGGTCCCGGCCCCTACCTTTATTTTTTACCGCACCGATAGGGAGACGATCAGATGGCATGGAACGGAAAGCTTAGAAGGGTCGACGATAACAGATGGGAGATATCGAAAGACGAGGTCCCGGGAATGAGGACCAATGCGATAATATACGCCAACGAGCGCATGATCGACCATATCCGGGCGGACAACGCTCCGCAGCAGGTCGCAAACGTTGCGTGCCTCCCGGGGATCGTCGGAAGCTCAATGGCGATGCCTGACATCCATTGGGGCTACGGGTTCCCCATAGGAGGCGTTGCGGCGGTGGATGCGGACAGCGGGTCGATCTCTCCCGGCGGCATAGGGTTTGATATCAATTGCGGGGTCCGCCTTATAAAAACGGATCTTACCGTCGACGACCTCGGCGGGAATGTGAACGCTCTGGTGGACGAGCTTTACAAGAACGTACCATCCGGACTTGGCTCAAAGGGGCTTACGAAGATCGGCAACAAAGAGATGGACGACATACTCCTGAACGGTTCAAAGTGGGCGGTGGAGAACGGATACGGATGGGAAAGGGACATTGAGGCCACCGAAGAGAGAGGGCGCATGGATGATGCCGACCCGTCGACCGTGAGCGACAAGGCCCGCAAAAGAGGGATCCCCCAGCTGGGTTCCCTGGGGTCCGGCAACCACTTCCTTGAATTGGACGTCGTGGACAATGTTTTTGACAAAGATGTTGCAAAGAAGTTCGGATTGAAAGAGGGAGCGGTCACCGTCACAGTGCACTGCGGCTCGAGAGGATGCGGCCACCAGGTGGCGACCGAATATCTGCAGGAGATGGAGAGGTACGTCAGGACCAACAACATACAGCTGCCCGACAGGCAGCTGGCCTGCGCCCCTCTTGACTCAAAGCTCGGAGACGATTATTACAAAGCCATGTGCTGCGGCGCCAACTACGCCTGGGCGAACAGGCAGATGATAACCCACTGGGTAAGGGAATCCTTCGAGAACATCCTGGGATGTACGGCGGAGGGCATGGGGATGGATGTCGTCTACGACGTGGCGCACAATATCGCAAAGAAAGAACGCCACGACGTGGAGAAGCATTCGGAGAATGTCCTGGTACATAGGAAAGGATCTACCCGCGCATTCGCTGCGGGGAGGACGGAGATAACTCCCATGTACAGGGATGTGGGTCAGCCCGTGATCATTCCGGGGGACATGAAGATAGGAACGTACGTCCTGGTGGGGAAGAAGGGCGCCATGGAAGAAACGTTCGGCTCGACATGCCACGGCGCGGGGAGGAAGATGTCCAGAAAGGCGGCCCTAAGCAAACTCAAGGCATCCGACGTGAAGAATGAGATGAGAAGCAGCAACATCTACCTCCGGAGCGGTTCGGACGAGGGGCTTCTGGAGGAGGCCCCGGCTGCGTACAAGGATGTTGACGAAGTGATCAGGGTCGTATGCGACGCGGGGCTGACCGGTAAAGTGGCAAAGCTGACCCCGATAGGCGTGGTCAAAGGCTGAGTATGTTTTTAGAGGCTCTCAGCACCGCTTCCTTGTGCTCTTCGGGAGAAGCTATCAGCAGCGACCATCCGAAGGTGTCCCTCGACTGAAGCGCCTTGGCCACGGGGGACAGCCTTGTCAGGGACTTGACCTTTCCTTCGGGGTCAAGTATCGATACATCTGTCTTCCCGATGCTCATCTTCGAGAGAAGTATCGAACTCGGCGGGATATCGACCACAACGTTCGAGATGTCCACTCCGGCGCGGTCCGCGATCTCCCCTTCCAGCTGTTTTCTTTTTGAATATGATGTGAACTCGGATAGGCGTGAGGAAAGCTCATCGGAAGCGTCCTCACTGAATACTGTGATGACCTTTTTGTAAAGTATCCTGTTCTGGACCGACCTTGCTATCTTGGACGGCGTTCCACCCTCTCCGATCAGACAACTCATCAGCTCGGCATCGTTCCACAGATAGATATTGTGCACATCTATGGAAGAGGCCTCTATTGATTTCATCAGCATCATCTTGATCATCCTGACGGTCCTGTGAAAGTATACCGATGAGTGCATGAGGGACCTTGCCACCATCAGGCCTTCGGCGGCTGACCTCCCTCCTTTCTCGATCACGATGCGGTCGTTATTGACCCTCATCGTCCCTATCAGCCTGTCAACATCCACCTTCCCGTGGGTGACGCCCGTATAGTGCGCGTCCCTTACTAAATAGTCCATTTGGTCCGCGTCCACCGGTCCGTGTATGATCTGGTGTATGAAATCCCTCGATGAGAAGTGCGCCGCCCTTTTTCCATCGCTGAAAGCATCGAGGATATCTTCCCTCTGCTCCGGGTACATGATCAGGCCGCAGACCTTCTCCGACGATATCCCGTTCGATTCAAGGATCTCCGATATCGGCGGCATCCCTCCGAAGAGGTCGTCATCTCTCTCAAGATTCGTCCTTATCTCTCCTTTGATCAGTTTGCCGGCGGTTTCCATATGGTCCATGCCCGAAACGTGCTCGAATATCTCCTCGGTGGTGTGGGAGAAGGGAGTGTGGCAGATGTCGTGCAGGAGGCCGGCCGCCTTTACCGCCTCGGTATCCTCGCCGGATAGACCGATCGAGGATGCCATCCTTCCCGCCAGATGATATGTTCCCAGAGAATGCTCGAACCTTGTGTGGTTCGCCCCCGGAAAGACCATGTTCCCCGGTCCCAGCTGCTTCACCGCCCTGAGCCTCTGCATCTCGTGCCTGTCCAGGATCGTCAGGAACGGTTCGTCCACTTTGATGCTGCCGTGGACAGGATCGTGTATCACCTTGGACCTCTCGGACATGCTCATTTCTCCTTGTATGTTATCCTGCATTTGTCTATGCTCAGACCGCTGGGACTCAGCACCATCAGCCTGTCGGAAACTTCGGTGAATGCCCCGTCGATGTCCTTTGCGACATCCAAAAGATGCTTCGCGATATCCTTCTTTGCGGCATCTCCCTCCGCAAATCTTGAGAAATCCAATATCAATATGTTCCCCCGGTACGCCATGTCCGTCAGCGCTTTCAGGTCCCGGTAGGAGGTCATCTCCACCACCTTTACCCTGGCGTCCGACGGAGCGTACATGGATGCGCTGTGATCGTTCAGGTCGACGAACTCCTTCTTTGCCTTCCGCTCATCTTTCTTTCTGCCGAACATCCCTTACTCTCCGGTCTTCCAAAGCTTGTCCCCGACATTGTGGATGCTTTTTATCGCCTTGCCGGGACCCTTCTGAGCTAGTTCCTCCCCGCTCCTTTCCGAGACCCCTACCGCAAGCGGCATCCCGTTCCTCATGTCCTTTATCCAGACGAGGTCCCCGGCCGTT
Source organism: Methanomassiliicoccaceae archaeon (assembly GCA_009778575.1). Taxonomy (GTDB): domain Archaea; phylum Thermoplasmatota; class Thermoplasmata; order Methanomassiliicoccales; family Methanomethylophilaceae; genus Methanoplasma. The sequence continues at coordinate 26,936 of WRJJ01000002.1, read as the reverse complement.
ATGGACGGGTCCGCCTCAACTATCCCCGGCCCCATGCAGTCCGCCCCGTTCGTTATGAAAGGGACGGCGCCCATATCGACGGTCACGTACCTTTTGACGGGCTTGTACTTTATCACGCCTCTTACCGTCAGGAAGGGCCTCCCTGCGAGGACCAGTCCCAAAATATCTCCGCCGACGAACAACAGATCGAAATCCGTGCTCTCGGCCATGTCGACGGGGTCGTCCTCGGTGAATACGGGCACCCCCAGAATTTTTTCCAACTCGGAGGAGATGACCTTGATCTCCTTGCTCCTCATCCTCTTTCTTTTGCGGATCCTGATGTCTGCCATTTCGCTCCTATCATGTCTCTAGCGGTTTTCATACTTTTGCCCGAAGAACGGCGTCTCTGGCCTGTATGATCGGTCGGAAAGGCATCGTTGAAATAATCGTTCGGCGTATATTGCTCAGAGGTCAGAAGATGGATAAGAGATACATGTGCTATTGCGGCCTTTACTGCGAGAACTGCGCCGTAAAGGCAAGGGTCGAGCCGGCGGCCAGAGTTCTCTACAAAGAAATGAGGGATGCGGGTTTTGAAGAGGTCATTGATGCTATCCCCGGGGGCGGAGGATTCTGGCCGTTCCTGAAGGGAATGGCGGAGGACGGCGCGTGCACCTCCTGTAAAGACAGAGGCGGACACCCGGGATGCGCTATCAGGATATGCGCTATGGAAAAGAAGGTTGAGATGTGCGCACTGTGCGGCAGTTATCCCTGCGAGAAGATCGCCGGCTTTCTGGAACGCCTGCCTTTTGTAAAAATAGATAACGATCTGCTCCGAACCGAGGGCATTGATGCATGGTCAAAGGTTCAGGATGAGCGTAAGGCAAAGGGGTTCGCTCACACGGACGGACAGAAAAAACAGTGAAAGGGGAACTTTTCAGCGGAACGTATTAAACCAGCAAGTCTGTTGCACATACTATATATCTAAACGGGAGAGAGCAGGAAATGGGAATAAGCATCGGAATATGTGAAACGGACGCCAAGAGCGCACTGTGCAGAGAACTTAGAATGAATGTTATAAAGGTGCGCGTGGACGACATTTCCGGCATGGAGAGCCTGGCCGGATACGATGACATCGTTTCTCTTGAGGACGCGAGGTCCCTTGTGGGCGACTGGGATTCCTTCCTGAAAAGGAACAGGATCAACGCCGAGACCGATGCCGTTTACATGGACAAGCTGAAGGACGATGCGGACATCAAGCTCCTCGGGCCAAAGGCCGTGAGGACCAGTACCGGCTGGGTGGAAATGGATAAGGTCAAAGGCGCCGATAAAGAGAAGGTGCTGTCGGCCTCCAAAAAAGAGAACCGTCTCACGGGATGGGACATGCTGTCCTTCGATGAGATGAACGAGATGTGCCTGAAATGCAAATTGTCCTGGGACAAAGGAAGGGGATGCATAGGGTCCTTCGGACCAAGCGACAGCCTTCTTCCCGGAATAGCGGAGAAGAGAGGCTGCAAGATCGTCGCTTCCGTACCGGAAGGCGTCAGCAGCGGCAGGATATACACCCCGGATGACGCAAAGGTCCTTTTGAAAGAGATCGAGTTATTGACGGAAGCGCTTCCCGAAGAGGGCAAGATGATGGTCAGACGCTACAGCGGGCCCTTGGAGCGCATGAATGCCGTAGCGGGCATCTCGGTAAGCGAGGGCTGCGGGTTCTATTTCTTCTGATCAGGATCCGTTCATGGCTGCGATCGCCCACGCCATCTCCTTCACGAGGGAGATGACCCCCTTCATTCCCTCTTTATCATTTTGATATTGGGGAGAATTGAGGGCGGTGACCACCGGTGCGGGAGCTCCGCCGCATACGATCATCTGGTTGCCCAGCATCCAGTGCACCAATTGGGAATAGACCATCGAACCCCCTTCGCGGGCGTTCACGACGATTGCTCCGCCGACCTTTCTTTTCAATCCTTTATCTCCTTTCTCCAGGATCATTCCCGCCCTTTCCAGGAATATCTTCATCTGCGAGGAGCACGCACCGTAATAACAAGGGGATGCCAGGATCACTCCGTCCGCCTCCCTCATCTTATCAACGATATCATTCAGGCCGTCGTCCTCGAGGATGCATCTCCCGTCCCCTCTGATCTCGCACGACCTGCAGTCGTTGCAGGGCGTCAGCGCCACCGAGTACAATTGGATCTGCTCCATTTCGATTCCCTCTTTCTCCAACTCGTCTGACACCTCTATGAGTATGTTCGTCGTGTTGCCGATCAGTCTCGGGCTGCCGTTGAGGGCGATGACCTTCATAGCGTACTGATGCAGAGTTCGGGATAAAACGTTTTTGACTCATACTTTCAAGGTTGCCTCCATCTCGATCGCATGTATGATGTTGCCGTCGAGGTCCAAGAATGAGGTGAATACTCCCAGCGGGGCCCTGTGCGGTTCCTTTACGAACACCACTCCTTCGTCGACAAGACGCCTATGAAGTTCGTACGGGTTCTCCACTCCGAGGAAGATCCCCGTATCCGTTCCCGCAGCGTCCGATATCCTGAGAAGGAGCGTTGCGCCGTTCCTTCTCACCGCCGCCTCTTTCTCTTTTCTGTAGAGGATGTCCATTCCCAGAAGACCATTGTAGAACGATAATGCCCGCCCGATATCTTTGCAGGGAACGGCGGCCATGAAAATGGACTCGGGCAGCCCCTCGTCTGTGTAGCAAAAATTACCGCCGCACGGGTCACCTATTGGCATATGCTGCATCACGGCTTTTTCGGATTTATCGGTATCGGCGGTAAGGTGTCTTCGGTGCGGGCATAGCCCGCACAGATCTCGGCTCAGACCGAAGGGGGATCAAAAAACAGTATATATTTAAGAATGAAACCATTCTTTTTAGATATGGAAGATCAGTTGCAAACGGAGATCGGTAAAAAGACTGTGAAGACCTGCATCTACACATTCAGCGGAACGGGTACGGCGCTTTCCATCTCGGATCGGGTGCTGGACATTCTCGGCGACACGACAGTCGAGCTGATCCCCGAGCTATTACAAAGATCATCCGGAATTATCAAAGCGGGTTCGGAAAAGATCGGCTTCGTTTTTCCGAACTATTTCGGCGGCATACCGGAGGCCGTGCGGACGTTCATACGGGAGCTGGATATGGAGAACGTCCATTATGTATTCGCCATTGTTCCCGCCGGGGGCGGTCAGGGCTACAGCTTGAAATTCCTCCAGAGAGAACTTCGGCAAAAAGGCAAAAGGCTGAATTACGGCAGGTACACAAAAGGCATCAACAACTATATTGTGGCCGGGTACTATAGGGGCACTTCCGGAGAAAAACAGGAAAGAGTTTTACATGCTATGCATGAAAAAGTACGTTTGTATGCCGGAGAGATAAAAGAGAACAGGAACTTTGTGGAACGGAGCAATCCTTTCATTTACGGCGTGAACCGCCTGCTGTCGTTTTCATCCTCGCGTAAGGTCCTCGGGGATACTTCCGGCGGGGACATGGACTACGGCATCAGCGTCAAATGTACGGGATGCGGTGTTTGTCAAAAGGTATGTCAGGCGGACAACATCCTGATGGATGGCAAAACGCCTTTGTTCCAACACAAGTGCAATCGCTGCATGGCCTGTATACAGTATTGCCCGCAGAACGCCATTCTTTTCAAGGACAGGGAATTGACCAAGTCGAGATACGCCCACCCCGATTATCCGGCGCAGAAGATGATCAGCCGAATACAGGGAGATATCGGCGAACCGCCGTTGACTGAATAAAGTGATCGACGGATCAACCTCGAACCGTAAATGCCTGAGATATACCGATCAGGCTGTGCATTCCGCCCATTCTCATCGGAAGGTTGATATATTGAGTATTCACTCATTGAGTTGAGAGTCATTAAATGGCGGAGAAACGGCAGTTACAAAAAGCTCAAACCAAAGAGAGGATCACAGCCGCAGCGCTGAAGGTATATTCGGAGAACGGTTTTTCTACTCCGACCATCGCCATTGCCAACGAGGCGCAGGTCTCGCACGGATCGATATTCGTTCATTTCCCCACCGTTGACGATCTTCTGATATGTTCTCTGGAAAGCTTTTCAGATGAAATAAAGAAAGAATTGCATTCGCTTTCCGATCCCGGCAACGACATCGCATCCCTCTTGGAGATGCACATAGGTGTGCTGATAAAGCATGAGGATTTTTACAAACGCCTGATAAAGGAAGCGGTGTACCTGCCTGAAGAAGCGAGGAACGCGTTCATCGCCATACAGTCGACCGTATCGATCCACTTCTTACATGCGCTGGAGAAAGACATGAACGAAGAGAGAATAAAGGATGTGCCTTTCCATATGATATTCAACACGTGGATGGGATTGGTCCATTATTATCTTCTTAACAGCGATCTGTTCGCACCGCGCGGTTCGGTGCTGGCACAGTATAAAGACTCCCTTATAGAGTGTTTTTTGACACTGATAAAAAATGAAAAAGAGGTAAAGAAATGAAGAACTGTATAGCATGCGGCATGCCCATGAAGAACGCGTCTGACTTCGCAATGTGCGACGAGAGCAAGGATTATTGCGTCTATTGCGCCCGCCCTGACGGCACGATGCAGTCGTTTGACGAGAAAAAGGAAAGTTTGACCAACTTCATCATCAAGACCCAAGGGCTGGCCGCCGAAGCGGCCGAAAGCGCGGCCCTGTCCATGATGAGAAAACTTCCCGCGTGGGAGAACTGCTTCGATTGAGAACGGCACAACGGGAGATCGCTCATATGATAGAGTTGCTGGCCTGCAGCCTCGGCCGGAATGACGAGGCCCCCAATATCGAACTTGCGGAAAGATTATGCAGCAGCATGGACAAGGAAGGGGTGCGCGAGATCGCAGAGGGATTGGGATCGAAGGATCGGGCGGTGGCCGACGATTGCATAAAGGTGCTGTATGAGGTAGGTCAAAGAGAACCGGAATTGATCGCGGACCATACCGAGGACCTCATCGCATCATTATCGAGCAAGAACAACCGGATCGTCTGGGGATGCATGACCGCCTTGGCATACGTCACCCCCGTACGCCCGGAGACGGTGTTCGGCCGTTTGCCGGAGATCGTCGCCGCGTACAGGAAAGGGAGCGTTATCACGATAGACAACAGCATCAGCGTCTTTGCCCATCTTTGTAATGCGGACGATGATTATCGGGCAACCGTGTTCCCTATCCTGCTCGACCATCTTGCGAATTGCAGAGCGAAGGAGATACCGCAGCATGCGGAACGGATCGCGGTCTGCATAGACCCTAAAAGCAAAGAGGCATTCGTTAAAGCCTTGGATGCACGGGAGGGAGAGCTGTCCGAGGCCGGGAAGAGCAGGATCGCTAAACTGAAAAAGAGGTTATGACCCACCATTAAGAACAAAAAAGATCGATTTGCTTTCGTTACAGTATTTTTAAGCAAGTTGGCTTTGCTAAAAAATGCGTTAAATAAATTTTCTGCCAATTGCTTATCTAATTAAAAAATTAAATAAAAATTATGCTAATTTTTTATCTAATTAAAATTTTAAAAAGAAAAACTTATATTGTTTTATCTTATTTCTAACATATGAACGAGAAGGATTTCGAGGGAACCATTGCCGGCGAAGTCAGGTGGGCAATGAACGGAGCATATTGTTACTTTCATCCCCACGAACTTCCTCTGAAAGCGGACATTGATCGCAGAACGCATCTGGCTCTTTCGAAAGCGGCTATCGAACTGGCGAGGCTTGACGGTATGACCTCTCAGATGGACGCTGAGGAATCCGAGATACTTCTGACTGCATTCACGCTGATGGAATCCGCATCGAGTTCGTCCATTGAAGGCACCAGATCCACACTGGACGATCTCTTTCGTTCTGAGAGATTCGAAGAGAAGGATGCAGAGAGGGCAAGAGACAACGGCGAGGTTATGAGCTACAAGAAAGCGCTCATCGAAGGCTTCGAAGCCTTGAGAGGCGGAGAGAAGATCTCGATCGAACTCATAAAAAGACTCCACAGGACCCTTATGTCCAATGACAGAGGTTCAACCCTTTCGCCGGGAGAATTCAAAACAACTCAGAATGCGATCGGCACCGCCGGAGATACGTTGGAGACCGCAAAAATGGTACCCGCCTGTCCCGAATCGGTAGAGAGGCTGATGGAAAACTGGATCGAATATGTGAATTCCACAGATGTGGAGACGATCGAAAAGGCAGCGATCTCGCATTGTCAGTTCGAGTCCATACACCCCTTCAGAGATGGTAACGGCAGAATGGGGAGGCTTCTGATTGTCCTGATCATTTACTCTGACGGATTGCTCAGATCGCCTGTACTGTACCCGAGCGATTACTTCAACAGGCACCGCGAAAAATACATTGACGGCCTCTTTGACGTTGCTTCCAAGGATGCGTTTGCAGAGTGGCTCTGCTTCTTTGCCGAAGCGGTCCGCATTCAAGCAATGTCCTCCATGAAGACCATAGGCCGGCTTAAGAGTTACCGCAAAATGCTCACAGAAGATGAAAGCAACCTCAACATCGTTCGAGCGGTGGGCCTGCTGTTTAAAAATCCATACGTCCGCAGTACGGATGTGAGGGACGCACTCGGATTATCCCTAACCACTGCGAATTTCATTTTGGGAGAACTGCACAGCCGCGGAGTTATCCGAGAGGTCTCAGGAAAGTCAAGGAACAGGGTCTACGTCGCCGATAGAATAATGGAGATACTGAGGGGCTAAATCCCCAAATGTTGTTTTTGCTCCGATAACCCTATATCGGAACGAACAATCACGTTATGCGGAGAAATGCCAAATGCCTAAACCAATGATGAGCGGCGAAGATATCGTCAGAGACACGCGGCTGCAGGACAGCCTTTCCAGGATCGGGCATGTGATCATCGTCATGAGCGGGAAAGGGGGCGTAGGGAAGAGCACTGTATCATCCAATCTGGCTCTTGCCCTCTCGCTGAAAGGATACCGGACAGGCCTCATGGACATCGACATCACGGGCCCCAACATACCGAAGATGTTCCGCATTGAGGATGAGAAACTTTATGCGGAGGGCGACAAGCTGATACCGATATCGGTGCCCCCTTCCCTGAGCATAATGTCAATGGCGTTCCTGCTTCCGGAGAAGGATTCGGCGGTGATGTGGAGAGGCCCGATGAAGGCAAGCGCGATACGGCAGTTCATCGAGGATGTGGAATGGGGAGACCTGGATTATCTGATAGTCGATATGCCTCCCGGGACCGGCGATGAGGCCATGTCCATCGTCCAACTCATACCGAAAGCGGACGGGGCGGTGATCGTTACGACGCCTCAGGACGTTGCGGTGCTTGACAGCAGGAAGTCCATCAGCTTTGCAACACAGACAAAGCTTCCCATCATCGGTCTGATCGAGAACATGAGCGGATTCGTCTGCCCCCACTGCGGTGAGGTGACCGAGATATTCGGGTCGGGCGGAGGAGAAAAGGCCGCGGAAAGCCTGAACATACCGTTCTTGGGAAGGGTTCCTCTTGAACCCGGCGTGGCGGTCTCCGGTGACTCCGGGATGCCCGTTGTGATATCCGAGCCGGATTCCAGATCTGCGGCTGCGTTCAAACAGATAGTAGGCAGCATCATAAAGACGGTGGAGAAAGGATGAGGATCGCCGTCATTTCAGAGGGGGATTCCCTTGACTCCTACGTGGCGGAGGATTTCGGCCATGCCCCGTTCTTCCTGATCGTGGACTCCGACACGCTGGATTATCATGTGGTGGCTAACGAGTATGCCGATTCCATGGGCGCGGGAATGAAGGTCGCCGATGCGATAACCGGGCTGGGCGTGGAAGCGGTGATCACGGGCGGCATCGGCTCTCACGGCTTGGACATCCTGAGCAAAGCCGGCATACATGTGGCCTACGACGAGGAAGGCACGGTCGAAGAGTGCGTCAACGATCTCAAAAGAAGGTCCGAGTTCAGGAAAAGGGTCGGATCAAACTGACCTCTTGTCTCCCCAAATTATCTTGTGAAGCTGCGGCAGCACCCTGACGTTCAGTTTTCTGTGGACCACTTCCTCGGCTATCGGAAGCATGTCCATTCCGCCAACGGGAGAGAATATCACGTTCGTGTCGACCTTGTTCTCTCTTATGAATCGTATCGCATAGCTCAGGTCCACCTGATCTCCGATGACGAACTTCAGTTGATCCTTCTTCCCTATGTGCATCAGGTTCGAAAGAAGGTTCTTTTCGGACATTCCCGATGATGGGCATTTGACGTCGAGACTGACTATTATCCTCTCATCCTTTGGTATCGGAGAGATGTCCACAGACCCGTTCGTCTCCACTACTATCCTCTTGCCGGCGGAGAGGAGCCTTTCCAGCAGCTCCGGTATATCCTTCTGGAGCATGGGTTCGCCGCCCGTGATGCATATATTCTCGGTATCATCCACGATCTCCATTATCTCATCAACGGTCATCTCTATGCCGCCGTCCTGAGCGTACGCGGTATCGCACCAATCGCACCTCAGGTTGCAGCCCGCCGTTCGTATGAAATATGTAGGGATGCCGATCATCAGCCCTTCCCCCTGGATCGATCCGAAATATTCGCATATCCTCATTGCATCACCTGTATGGTATCTCGTCCCTGTATCCCGCTTCTTCGAAACCTTTGAGCCTGATCCTGCAGGAGTCGCAGTGCCCGCATGCCTTCTCCCCTCCCTCGTAGCACGACCATGTCAGGTGCAGCGGGGCGCCCAGCTCCTTCCCCTTTTTCACAATCTCCGATTTGGAAAGATCTATGATTGGGGTTCTTATCTCTATCGCCTTTCCCTCGGTACCGGCCTTGGTGCCTTTGGCCAAGGTTTCGCTGAAGGATTCGAAGAACTCCGGGCGGCAGTCCGGATATCCCGAATAGTCAACGGCTGTCGCTCCTATATACATTGCTTCGGCGCCGATGCTTTCGCACACGCCCGCTGCTATGCTCAGGAATATCATGTTCCTTGCAGGAACATACGTGATGGGTATCTCCGCGTGAAGTTCTCCCTTTCTGTCATAAGGGACCTCGATGCCGTTGTCGGTCAGCGCCGACCTGAATGACGACAGATCGATATCGATAACTCTGCCGTCGATACCGTAATGCCTGCACACGGCGGCCGCAGAGTCCAGTTCCCTCGTGTGCCTCTGCCCGTACCGGAAACTGACCGCGGTCGCTTCCATCCCGTCTTTGATGGCGGCCGCCAGAGTCACCGTGGAATCCAGTCCCCCGGACAACAGCACGACCGCCTTCGGCATCACAACACCTTGGTGTACCACGCCGTCTGCCCGCGCTCTTCGTCCAGCCCGACGGCGACGCTCCTGACCGTCTTCGGAAAAGCGATGTCCTTGATCATGGCCTCGGTCATCATCTTTGCCATCTCCTCGGCGGTTGTCGTCGGTATATCCAGCAGCATCACGTCCTCTGAAGGGAATACGTACCTCTTGCTGCAGGAAGTTACCTCCACTGAACCGTTCTCTTCTTTGATCCCGACTATCTTCGAGGCCGCCGGCAGCAGGACCTTGTGGTCCATCTCTGATATCATGGACCTCAGTTTCTTCTTGAGGATAACGAAGTCCATAACCATGCCGTTCTCATCCAGTTCCCCTTCCAGCCTCACCCTCACGGTGTAGCTGTGGCCGTGGAGCCTCGAACATTTCTCATGCATCGGTATGAAGTGGCAGGACGAGAAGGTTATCCCCGTGTGCCCGCCGTCTATCTCTATCATCATTTCCTTCCCTCCGCCAGCATCATTGCCAGTATTATTGAGTCCATATAGTCGGTCTTGACCCTGGAAGTGTCCACGAATATCTTATCTATATTCAATACCGGGGCGCCCATGGCTACCGCATCCCCTATGAAGTGCATGACCCTGAAGATCAGGTTGCCCGTTATGCCGTCGGGTGCGATTATCAGGTCCGCCTCTTCCACGGCGGATTCGATCAGTATCTCCGCGTTGTACGCATCATAACCTTCTTTTTGAAGGATGGATACCAACTCTTCCGCATCCCTGAGGGATCTGTCGATGGTCTCGTTCCTTCCCTTGTCGTCGATCCTGCCCCCAGACATTACCGCGATCCTCGTTCCGGCACCCATCTCTTTCATCAGCTTCACCGCCCTGACGGCGATCCTGCGCTTCTCTTCGACCGTGTTCCCTTCGTCTATGCCGACCGGGGCCATGAAAAAGGCGCGGCCTCTCTCCGGCTCCATTATGACCAGCCTCTCCAGATCTTCGACCCCCGCTCTTTCCTTGAGGAGCCTGAGCAGTTCGGAGGACGGCATGTCCCCTCTGACCGCCGCATCTATCTTTCCGGAGAACAGGTCGTCCACAAGCTCCTTCGGGTCGGTGTATATCCTGATCTTTTCTTTGTTCAGCGCGGAGACGCTGCTCTCCACGCGCCCCGAATCGGTGCCGCGGCCGATCCCGATGCGCACGTCGGGAAGGTCGGCATGCAGAAGGTCCTTTGTTGTGAACATTGTGCGTTCATAATATCAGGCGTATTAAGGATTTGTGATTGAAATTTTGTTTCATTTTGGTCAATGCGGAAGGTGCAACACGTTTAAATGCGCTCAGGTTCATGCTTTTCATACAAGCAGGGAAATGGGCACTGTTCTCCTCAAGAGAAACGTGGCCAACCTTTGCGGTGAACAAACTACTATCAAACGCATATTCCACGGCTTTTTGTGGATCATCTTATATGGCCGACGGAGGGGGATAGGAATGAAAGATATGGGACATAGAGAAAGAGTGGAGGCCACTATCGCCGGCGAATTGCCGGACAGGGCCCCCGTGTGCGATTTCGGCAACGGTGCGCCGCTCACGGAAGCGGGAGTGGAACTGCAGGCATGCAGATTCAACCCGGAATTGGCCGCCAAAGTGATGGAAGAATGGGTCAGGAAAACGGAAGTGGACATGTACTTCGGAATAATGGAATCGAAGGGCATGTTCATGGACCTGCCCGGGATCAAGGTGAATCTGCCGCCGAATGACCAAGGGAGCTTTACCGACGAATATTTCAAAACGATCGAGGATGTGGAAACAAAAGAGTTCCCGGACGCGCTCAGCAGAAAGGAATGCCCCAAACTGTACGGTTGCGTAGTGGACCCGATGGTCAGGACGAGAGAGGCCGTGAAGACCGGGGCGCTGGGCCCGTGCTGGGCGGAGGGCGTGCTGACCGCGACCGCACTCCTCAGGGGAACGGAGATGCTCCTCATGGATATGCTGATGGACCCGGATGCCGCTAAAAAGGCAATTGCCAGAGGAAAGGAATGGTCAGACCAGGTGGTCAGAGCCACATATGCGGGCACCGCGGATTACGTCATAGACACGGACCCGGTCGCATCGTCCTCGCTTATCGATGTGGACATGTTCAAGGATTTTGTTCTGGAACCCACAAAACAGAACATAGCAGGATGGAAAAAGGATCTGAAGATACCGGTAATGGTGCACATCTGCGGAGACACCACACCCATGATGGATCAGTTCACTTTGCTGGGGAACGAGATACAAAGCATAGACTATCTGGTGGATATCGGCAAGGCAAGAGAGATAGTGGGCGATAAGATCACGCTGCTGGGGAACATCAACCCCGTGGAGCTGGTGTGGCAGGGGACCGTGCAGGAGGTCAAGGACGCATCGAAGGCGTGTTTCAACAGCGCCGGACGCGGCGGAAGATATATCTTCGGCTCCGGATGCGCCACACCCAGAGATTCGCCGATAGCGAACACGAAGGCAATGGTGGAAGCGTCAAAGGAGTGTCCGTACTGAAGCCGCGTTAAAAAACAGAACTCGTCTGAACTTAGATAAGAACGGGTTTGCGGGTTAAGCCGTAAGTAAGGTTCGCAGCCTTAGCGGATGGCATCGAACTCGTACCCTTCCCATTCCCTCAGCCCCAGCGCTATCTCCGCTTCCGTTACCGTCAGCATCGGTTTGGGATATCTTGCGGAATCATCCATGGCTATCCTCGGACAGGCTGTGCTTATGTATGCATCCACCCTGTACGGCAGAAGGGCATCCGGGCCGATCTCGTTGATCACCACTTTGTATGCCTTCTTTCCCCGCTCTTTTATTTTTTCTATCAGGACATCGGCGGAGGAAGATCTGTCCTGCCCCGCCTTCATGCAAACGATCACCAGGAAACTTTCCGCCGCTTTTGCCGACTCGATGACGGCGAACCTTTTCCTGAGCATTCTTTCTTTTGCGTCATCCACCGACCTTAGTTCCCCCGTAAGGGGGTTGAGTACCAGCATCTCCTTCTTTGCGCCGAAGGCCGCCGCGAGGGGATGGAAGTCCCCCTCTCCGAGATACAGGAACGCTTCGACATCATCGTTAACGGACTCTGCAGCGCTGAAGTTGCATCCGAGCACCTGCCCCGGATGGAATATCCTTCGGTCCCCTTTTCCGACAAAGACCTCTTTTCCCGCTCCCTCCAGGATCGCTTTCGCCTTTGGTATCAGTCCCACGTATTGAACGGTCGCCAGCAGCCCGACCTTCTTCGGAAGCCTCTCCGCCGCCTTTTTCACGGGATCATCGATATCCGGGTCCGCCCTCGCTTCTATGAACATAACGTCCTCGTCATTCTCCTGAGGATGTATGGGGGAGTGGCCGAAATGCACCAGGGCATCGGCGTATCTTCTGTGATCGGCGAAAAGGTCGCACGCTCCGTAGCATGGGTCGCCTAAAATTATGATCTTCGCACTTGTCGACTCTGCCAAAAGATCTGATATCCTGAGAGCGTCCGCCTTAAGGCCCTCAGGAAGCTGGACGGCCACGGTACCGTAGCCTCTTTCTTTGATCCAAGAGGCTATCGATCCAAGGTCCAGATCGAACATTTACTTCAGGTATTCCTGTCCCTTCTCCACATCGATATAGCAGGGGGACGGGAACTTCATGGAAGCTTTCCAGAGCGCGGTCTTGGCCACATTTGCCTTCTCTGCGGTCACGCCTACGGTAAGAATGGCCTGATCATGCTCAAGTCTTGCGGCTGTGCCCACTGTCTTGCCGAAACCGTTGCGCATTCCGCTGGACACACGGTCCGCACCTGCGCCGGTCGCGAGTTTGTTCTCTCTGAGAACGCAGTGGGGGAAAGCCCTTACCTTAAGGTGGTAGTTCGCCACTCCGGCCTGGCTGGAAAGCATCTTGTTGGCCGCGATACGGCCTGCCTCCAATGCGGTGTGTCTGACCTGCACGCGGTTCTTTACCTTGAGCGTGAGGACGATCGGGAACTCCTCGCCGGGGCTCCCCATGTCAAATTGGCTCAGCCTGCTTGCGGGAACTCCTCCCATGTATTCGCGGCGTGTATACGCCTGTCCTGTGATCCTTCTGTACATCGATGCGGGCTTTCTTACCATTTGCGCCACCTGTGTGGAATGTGATAGAGCGACAATCTCGAATTTCTATTTAAAGACTGTTGCTATCTTCGACCATTCTTATTATAGTCGCCCAATAAGAGAAGGGATATAACACTTTCCATCGGAAGGCCCTCCGCCACACTGTTCGCGGGGCAAATGCCTGTGTCCAGAGGATTAAATACGCTCAACGCGATACGAAACGGGGAAAAGATGGGAGCCTTCTATATCAGCGTGTCTGCAGGCGGCGACGGGCGCGTCCCGATCGATGTTGCAGGCGGTGTCATGATGAACATCCAAAGGCTTCTTACCGACATCGGCAGATGTTCCGTGAAAAGAATGCTCTCCCTTCAAGGAGATGTTCCGAAGGAGATGCTTTTCCGATTCACGTTATACATAAACGATTCCCAGTCAACGATCTCATCCTCTGCGGATATGAAGTTCGAAGGCCCCGAAAGCCTGCTCAATGAGGCTCTGGCCGACCTGTTCTCATTGTTGGAGAGAGTAAGCGGCGGCTCTTTCGACGAAGCACTGGCAATATACAACGATCCGCGCTGCAGAACGTCCATTCAAAACGATCTTCGGTCGCTGCTTGACGGACTGGGAGACTTCGTTCTGAATTATTCCGCGGACGGAAAGGAGGGGTCGTTCTCTGCGGCGGGTGCGGACCCGGGGCGGGGAGATGAATGCATCTTCCTGGGCGATGCCATAGGGATCCTTAGAGGATCGGAGGGAGAGATGTTCCTTGAGATGGATGAAGGCAGCGTTCCTCTTGAATATGAAGGGGACCTTCCCGCCGATAAGCCCTGTGTGATCAACGGCCGGCTGTTCTTGTCCGATGGGGGGGAGATAGAGAAGGTGGCAGAGGTCCGCGCAGCGGAAGGCCTGCCCTGCCTGTCATTCGACCGCATCATATCCGTCGACAAGGACCTTGCTCTGAGGAGCCCCATCGTGGCCGACATCGATTACGATAAAGAAAGGAAACTTTGGATACTGAGCAACACTCCCCTTGGGATCTCGCTTTCCAAAGAGCGCCTTGACGATGCGATACTGGAGTTCCATGACCACATAGTGTTCATGTGGGAAGTGTACGACGAAAGCTCCAATGACGGGTCGGAGGACGACTTCAGCGAGGATGAGATGCAGCTCCGCGAATATATCTTATCAGTGGTGAAAGATGACAGGTGAAGAATATTCGAAGCATTGGTTAAAGCAAAATTAATAAAAACGATGTAGTAAGATACACGTTAAAAAGGGGTCTTGGGATGAACCCGCATATCAATAGGGGGAGTTTGTTCAGATGATGAAGAAGAACATTATCGGTTCGGCAACGGCAATAGCGTTGATATTCTCGCTGCTGGTCTGCGGAGCCGCGGGGATAACAGCAATAGGGGCAGATACTGTCAGCGGTGCCGAGGGCATCGGCGATGGCCCCGGTAACGGAAATTCCCCCATAAGCTCGGTAGAGATAAATGGTCAAACCCTCAACGTAGACAACCGATACCTTGTCAACAACATACGCTCCGGAACAGGCAATTTGGGCGAGGGTAACTGCACGGCCGAATTCAACCCGTCCACAGGCACTCTGTTCCTGCAAGGTTATACAGGGGGCCCCATACAAGTGAACGGAAACGGCGACATCATCATAAGCTTGGCGGGGACCAATATCATCACAGCCATTTCAACTACAGACCATCAGTCGGGCATAAAATATCATAACGGAAGCGGAACCGTTACCATCACATCGTCCAGCGGCGGTGTGCTGGATATCAGCGTAGAAGGGGTTGGGGCCGAAGGGATCACCAACAGCAGTTCCGGTGAAGGGGTAGGCGACATAGTCATCGGCAACAGTGCGAATGTGACCGTGAAAACAAAATCCGGCATGGGTCATCTTACATATGGGCTGTCTTCGGTAGGGTCCGCGGCAGGCGGCGGAAATATCATCATCAAAGATTCGGCTTCACTGAACGTTGTGACTGAAACGGTCCACTCCGATAATGGCACAACATACTGCCTTTATGCGAAGGGCTCCATTTCCATCAACACAACCGGGACCGTTACGCTGGATGCCTCCAAAAATACAGGAAACGCCATGGCGCTTTGCGCCATAAAGGGTTTTGCTTTGACGAAGGCCAGTGTTTTGACCCTGAAGTGGTCCGGTGCCGACGGGCCGAGTCTCCCTGCAAAATCTTCTTGGAACTGGAATGAGTCTGATTTCTTTTTAACCGCTCCCAATACATTTACCAGCATCTACATATGGGGTTCGCTGGCGGGGATACTGACCTTTACCGGAGACCCAGCATATAACATCCCGGCTTCCACAGTAGGAACGGCAATTGCGGACATTGACGTATCGGGCGGCGTGTCCGGAGGAATTGTGCCGTACACATTCACCGCGAGCGGACTTCCGGCTGGGATATCGATCAGCCCGGCGGGAACGATCTCAGGAACGCCGACGGCGGCCGGACCGGCAGGGACGGCCACCATCATCGTTACGGACAGCGAGTCGAGCACCAATAGCATCACCATTTCGTACGGCGCGATATCTGAAGCACCCGTTCCTCTGACATTTACGAAGAGCCCCGGTTACGATATCCCGTCATCCATTGTAGGGACGGCAATCTCGAACATTGACGTATCGGGCGGCGCGGCCGGAGGAACCGCACCGTACACATTCACGGCGAGCGGACTTCCGGCTGGGATATCGATCAGCCCGGCGGGAACGATCTCAGGAACGCCTACAGCTGCCAGGGCGGCAGGGTCAGCCACGATCACTGTTACAGACAGCGAATCTAACAGCCAAAGCATAATCATCGCATACGGCACCATAACGGTTCCTCTGACCTTCATGAACAATCTCGCTTACGACATTCCGGCCTCTGCAGCAGGAACCGCGATCGCGAACATAGACCTTTCTCAGGGAGTGTCCGGAGGAACGGCACCATACACATTCACCGCGACCGGCCTTCCCGAAGGAGTGACCATCAGTGCGGCAGGTGTGATATCGGGAACTCCCAGTGCGGAAAGCGCGGCGGGGACGATAACCGTGACCGTGACTGACAGCGCATCCAACAGCCAGACATTTACCGTCGGGTACGGTGCCGTAAGCGCACCCGCGGAGGGAGAAGGTTCCGGAGGCGGTTCCTCGTTATGGATCGCGGGGGCGGTGGTGGTGGCCCTCATATTCGCCGCGGCCGCGGCCATGTTCCTGCTCCCGAAAAAAGTGATCTGAAAAGAATACCCCTGAAACCGTTTATTCTCAATTTTCCTATACGGCGCGGGACGGAGAGGCTGTGCGGACGATCCGTGTGAGAGCCGCTTTCGGCCGCATCGTACAGATAATCTTTATATCCGTGACTTAACTCACATCAAGTGATATGTCGAAAAGGCGCATCTCCAAGAGTGCGGTCGTCAGCATCGGCGAGGAACGCATTTCGATACTTACCGAGCTGTCGGTGAGCGCGCTGGCGGACGGCAGGGAAGACCTCGCGGTAAGATATGTCTCGCTTGCGAGGAAGATAAGCAAGAAGACCAAGGCGAAAATGCCGGGGGACTTCAGATACTGCAAGGATTGCCTGATGCCGCTGGTCCCGGGGACCAACTGCACGGTGAGGCTCACATCAAAAAAGATAGTCACAAGATGCCAGAACTGCGGCGGTCTTAAAAGAATGCCCTACATAAAGGAGAGAGAAGAATGACGGAGAAAGAAGCAAGGAAAGAACTGATGAGGCGTGCGAACGACCTCAGCCCCACTGTGCACGTGGGAAAGGAAGGGATAGACGAAGGTCTGCTGAACGAGATAACCGCTCAGCTGAAGAATGCCCGATTGATCAAGATCAAGATCCTGGGCACTGTAGATAGCGATCCAAAGACCATTGCCGAAGAACTTGCCTCATCCACGAACTCCGTCATAGTGGATGTCAGGGGCGGAGTCGTCGTGCTCACCGACAAGCGTACCTGGACCTCGCTGAGCCAAAAGAAATTCTGAGGTGAGGGCATGCTTGACGTCAACACCATAAGGACGCAGCCTGAAATGATCAGGCAGATGCTCATCAACAGGAACAAGGACGCCGAGATACTGGACAGGTTCCTCTCATCCGACTCCGAGTGGAGATCGCTTACCGACGAGAACAACCGCCTGAGGAAAGTAAGGAACGAGGTCTCTGTGCAGATCCCGAAAATGAAAGGGGAAGAGAAAGAGGCCAAGGTCCTCGAGATGCGGGAAGTGGCAGAGAGGATAAAGAACAACGATGCCAGGATGGCGGATCTGGAGATCATCCGCGACGACTGCATACTGAATATACCCAACATCCCCCACGCCTCCGTCCCCATAGGAAAGGACAGCTCAGAGAATGTGGTCGTCTTCGAACACGGACAGAAAAGAAAGTTCGATTTCACACCGAAACAGCATTGGGAGATAGGCGAGGCCCTTGACATAATCGATTTCGACAGAGGCGTGAAAGTGGCCGGCAGCGGATTCTACTGCTTGAAGGGAGACGGCGCGCGCCTCGAGCGCGCGCTGATCAACTTCTTCCTTGACACCCATGCCGAGCAGGGATACACCGAAGTGTTCCCTCCCGTCGTGGTCAATAAAGCGGCCCTTACCGGCACCGGACAGTACCCGAATCTGAAAGATGATATGTACTATCTGGAAAAGGACGAGATGTTCCTGAACCCCACCGCGGAGGTTCCCATCACGAACCTCTTCATGGATGAGATATTCGAGAAGGATCAGCTTCCCATCCTCTACACAGCGTATCTTCCATCTTTCAGAAGAGAGGTGGGGAAGCACGCCGACACGAAGGGAATAATCAGGGTTCACGAGTTCAACAAAGTGGAGATGGTTCGTTTCGTACACCCGGACACCTCCTACGACGTGCTTGAGGTGCTCAGAGGCGATGCGGAGGAGATCATTGCCGCGCTGGGCCTTCCATACCGCGTCCTGCTGCTTTGCACCGGCGACATGAGCTTCGCCTGCTCCAAATGCTACGATATAGAGCTTCACGCTCCCGCGAACGACGTATGGCTGGAAGCCTCCTCGTGTTCTAACTTCACGGACTTCCAGGCAAGGAGGGCGCGCATAAAGTTCAGGCCGGAACCCCACCTGAAAAGCGAGTTCATCCACACCCTGAACGGCTCCGGACTGGCCCTGCCGAGGACGATGGCAGCCATTCTGGAGAACTATCAGAATGAGGACGGCACGGTCACAGTACCGGAAGTCCTCAGGAAGTACATGGGCGGGAAAGAGATCATAGGCTGATCATAGGGGTTCTTTTTTCCAATAACGTTTAGACTATCTCCCGGAAAAATTAGGAATTTCCTACGAAAAAAGTTAGACAATTCCTATAGAAAAAGTTAGACAATTCCTATAGAAAAAGTTAGACAATTCCTATAGAAAAAGTTAGACAATTCCTATAGAAAAAGTTAGACAATTCCTATAGAAAAAGTTAGACAATTCCTATAGAAAAAGTTAGACAATTCCTATAGAAAAAGTTAGACAATTCCTATAGAAAAAGTTAGACAATTCCTATAGAAAAAGTTAGACAATTCCTATAGAAAAAGTTAGACAATTCCTATAGAAAAAGTTAGACAATTCCTATAGAAAAAGTTAGACAATTCCTATAGAAAAAGTTAGACAATTCCAATAATTATTTCTACTTCCTGTCCATTATTGTTATTATGCCAGGCACATATCTGAAACGCATATTGGATTCATATATCAAAGAGTATTTAGAAGCCATGGGTGCCGTACTAATTGAGGGTCCAAAATGGTGCGGGAAGACAAGGACGTCTGAAGAGATCGCAGGAAGCATATTGCGCCTTGACAGTAAAAAACAGATCGAGATCGTTAAAACATCTATAGGCAGCGGTTTGAATAAATTTCTTGAAGGCGACACACCTCGGCTTATAGATGAGTGGCAGGAGGTTCCGGAGATATGGGATGCTGTTAGGTTCGAGGTCGACCATCGCAGTGAAAAAGGACAATTCATATTGACCGGTTCTTCAAGCCCTCCAAAAGACTCGGTAGTACACTCCGGTGCAGGGAGAATAGCTCGGATCACGATGCGCCCGATGAGCCTCTTCGAATCGGGAGAATCAACCGGTCATGTATCGCTGAGCGGTCTTTTCGATCCGAAGTACGTTGTTGACGGCTACACAGAAGTAAAGCTTGATAAAATAGCCTTTGCCATCACAAGAGGAGGGTGGCCGAGGAGCATCAACGAAACTTACGAGAATGCAACAAGGATTGCATCACAATACGTCAGTGCCATAGTGAACTCCGACCTGCTCCGCCCGGAGGGGGTAAGAAAAGACCCTCCTTTGGTCAGAAGAATAATAGAATCCATCTCTCGCAACATCTCCACACCCGCCAGCAGAGAAACGGTCCGCAGGGACGTCAACGGCATCGATGGCAATATATCGGATATAACCCTCACAAAATACCTTAGAGCAATGGAAGAAATATTTTTGATAGAGAACCTCCCCGCCTGGAATCCGCATATACGCTCGAAAACAAGATTGATGAAAACGCCAAAATGGCACTTTACCGACCCCTCTATCGCTGCTGCTGCCCTGAAAGTGTCCTCCGACGCACTCCTTATGGACTACAACGCATTCGGACTTATGTTCGAGTCCTTGTGCGTCAGAGACCTTCGCATTTACTCCCAGCCATTGGAAGGGCACGTCAGTTATTTCAATGATAATAATGGAAAAGAGGTGGACATCATCATAGAACTTCCCGGAGGGAAGTGGGGTGCTGTGGAAGTGAAACTGGGGGATCACCACGTAGACGAGGGGGCAAAGAATCTCCTAAGGCTGCGCGACAAAATAGACACGGAATACATGAAGCAGCCATCATTCCTCATGGTACTCACGGCGGGGCAGTTCAGCTACAGAAGGCCGGATGGAGTGGCGGTCGTGTCTATAAGCTGTCTCAGAGACTGAACAATGTTCAAAACAGAGGCGGGATCACTTCAGGACCCGATCCAGTTGCTCAAGGAGCCTGTCAGCCCCTATGCCTGAGCCCGTGCCTTTGAGTTTCTTCCTAAGCTCCCTCACGCCGTCTTCCAGAGGCTTCGATGATATGCCGTAGCTTACCGATGCTTTCGCTTCTATGTACGCGGCCATCAGATCGCAGGACTTTATGTCCCTGCCTGTCCTTTTCCCGAACTTCTCATCATCCTCATCTCTGAATGGATCAAAGACCATGAACTCGATCTCCTCATGCCACGAACTCGGGACAAGCGGCATTATCTTTGATTGGACCAGCTCCCTCTCATACGACTCCAAAAGATGTGCCAGACCGTCGACGTTCGCTTTGATGGGAGTTATCACATCCTTCGTCAGGACCTCCGGAAGGTCATGGAACAATGCGGTGTAGAAGTTGTTGTAGACCTGTCTGCCGTCTGCGTTCCTGTCAAAATCATTAAGGAAGATCATGTTCGCCACCATGAGGGAGTGGCCGAGAACGGTCGTCTTGGGTATGCGGGGGGTCCTTGCCCATCTCTGCTGGAACCTGAGCTGCCCTATGAGATCGATAAAGTCAAAGGTGTTCTCGTCATCCATCTGTTTCTTGACGCCTATCAGGTCCAGGTGCTGCAGGATCTGCTCCTCGATCTCTTTTTTAGTGTTCTCTATCCCGTACATGGAGCGGTTAGCCTCGTATACGGTCTTGAACTCCCATTTCGTAGCAAGATAGTGGGCCGCTCTGATGATGTCATCCTCTTTCGATCTCTTGTCGGAACTGAGATAATCTTCCAGTTTGGACCTGAATCCGGGGTCGGTGTCAGGCACGTTCGAATCAAAACAGCTGAGCACATATCTGTTGACCTCCTCAGCCCTCTCGGAGATTATCCTGTGGAATACCTGAGGCTTCAGATCGGTCATTACTGATCTCTGGATAAAAGAGAACAAAGAATGTTCTATAAGCTTCCTCCAATCAAGCTTTGCCCCGCCTTCCGTCTCTTCATATTTTCCGAGCACCCATGCGATGGCGGCCTTGTGTGCCTGTTTGTCAAGCTCCGTGAGGTCCACCGTCCGGAGGTGGTCGTTCCACCTGTGCATATTCGCGGTGTCGAATATCAGGTAGAGCATGTCGCCGTTCAAAGCTTTCTTCCCGGACATATGGCACCTTAGCTCGCATACACTATGAGGATGTCCCCGTCAGAGGCATCCTCGTTCTGCTCCGCGAACTCCGTTTCGTTCGGGGGCTCGTTCTCTTTGTAATCGATCGCGCTGCCGGGTTCCGCAGTGTAATCGATAAGATATCCTTCATCGAGATCGTTCGGCACCAGACGCGCTTTCTCTCTTATCTCATCAAACCGCCGGAACTCGTCGTGCTCCCTCCGGAGCCTCATTCCTTCGATCTGAATGAAGATCGATGAGACAACGATCAGCACTATTCCTGCAGCCATAACTTTGATCGAAGTGTCTGTGCCGATAGATAGAATGTCTATCACCCCGAGAACCCCTACTATCAGCAGGACCATCCCGATGATGTCAAGAATGGTCCACACATACCTTTCGACCTTGATCATAACGGTATATTGCACAAACAGTTAATAATTGTGACCAAAGCGCGTTGGCTGCCCGGGTCGGGACGGTGAACGATGGGCATCAAACAATAAACAACAAATTACAAAAAAAATCAATATAATAGACAGTCGATGCATCCTTATGAAGATATCAGACAGGCTTGGGTCCATCCCGATGTCAGGCATAAGGAAGATGTTCGATCTCGCAGGTCCCAATTCCATTAATCTAGGTCTTGGGGAGCCGGACCTCGCTCCGCCGAAAGAGGCAGTCGAAGGGATGAATAAGGCTGCGAGCGACGGGCTGAACAAATACGGGCCCACCGCCGGCATTCCCGAACTCAGGAACAAGGTCGCCGAATGGTTCTCGAGATACGGCAGCCTTTCGGCTGACAACATCATGATAACCCCCAGCGGCTCTTCGGCCCTTCTGGAGGCCACCCAGGCCTTCGTGGACCCGGGAGATGAAGTGCTCGTCCCCAGTCCGGGCTTTGTCATCTATTCTCCCCACACCCAGCTGGCCGGCGGCAGACCTTTGGAATACAAGCTTACCGAGGGAGATTTCCTCCCGGATATCGAAGACATAAAAACGCTGATCACAAAGAAGACAAAAATGATGGTCGTCAACAGCCCTTCGAACCCCACCGGCGGGGTCCTTGACGAGAGAACATACAAAGCGCTTCTGGACCTTGCGGAGGACCATAACATCATGATACTCTCGGATGAGGTCTACGACGCCTACATTTACGAAGGAAAGCATCACTCTTTCATGAACCGTCTTGACAAAGCGGTCGTCATCAACGGCTTCTCCAAGATGATGGCGGTCACCGGCTGGAGGATGGGGCTGATCTGTTCGAACAAAGAAGTGATGAACGATCTCATCAAGATGCAGTACCATGTGTGCGCCAGCCCGAATATGCCGGCGCAATACGGCATACTGAACGCGCTGCCGGTCATGGAAAGCTATCTTGAGAACGCCCGCAGGGTGTTCAGAGCCAGAAGGGACCTGATTTCAAAGCGGATCAACGAGATCGACGGCATGACCATTACTCCTCCCAGAGGCTCATTCTATGCTTTCCCTTCATACGACCTCAACATCAGCTCGGAGGACCTTGCCGGCGAGCTTGCCAAGAACGGCCTCATATGCACCCCCGGGTCCTCTTTCGGAAAATACGGGGAAGGCCACCTGCGGTTCTCATATGCCGCGGATGAGAAAAAGATAGATGCAGGGATGGATATACTTGCAGATACTATAGGTAAACTGAGGAGCAGATGAAATGACAGACAGGATCAACCTTGACGACCCCAACGCAGACCTTTTCGGAATGAATGACGAGGAGATCTCCGATGAGGAGATGCTGCAGAAGCAGCTTTATGATAAGAACCCGAACAGGGTCGCCGCGCTCGGCGACCTTTGGTACGACACGATGCTGGCGGAGATAGAGAAAATGGATATTCCGGAGGAAGCAAAGCGGAAGATGATCTTCAGCATGACGGCGAACGGCGTGCTGGATATGATAAGCGACTCTGCCCCGGAGGACGTGGGGCTGGAGATCTCGTACTGCTTCGATATGTATCTCGGAGCATCTCTCACCAACAAGAAATACAAAGTGGACCTCTTCAAAGAGCACCTGCATGCGCTCTTGGAGATCAACAGAGACGATTTCCCCGATGATGAGGCATACGGGATGGCGATCGAGGAGTTCGAAGAACAGTGGTGGGACATACCCCAGCCTCTGCTGGATAAAAGGACACCGAACGACGCCATAATAGAAACTCTATCCAAATACGGCCTGACAGAATGAACGAGATCTCCGTTTCCGCCCCCGGCAAATTCGTCATATTGGGTGAGCATGCGGTAGTTTACGGCAAGCCCGCGATAGCTCTCGCCATAAACAAAAGATTCTATATGAGCGTGAGAAGGGACAACGAGTTCAAGATAAACAACGAAGCGGCGGATATAAGGGCGAACCCGCACTTGAAGTATATTCTGGGTAAGAACGACATGCTCCCCGTTTCTGTGCACATGGACAGCAAGATACCCACAGGCTCCGGGCTGGGTTCGTCCGCCGCTCTTTCGGTGGCCTTCTCGGCCGCTATGCGCTCCCTCTGCGGAGGATCGCTGGATGAGAGCGAGATCGCAAAAGAGGCTTTCGAAGCGGAGTACTTCAGCCAGGGAAGGGGCAGCCCGATGGATACGTCCGCTTCCGCCCACGGCTACGGCATAGCTTTGAACGCACAGTGCGAAAAGGATGAACTTCTCTGGGAGATAACCAAGAACGAACATACCTGGAACATATCAAAGATCAACGTACCGTCAATGACCTTCGTCATCGGCAACACCGGGGTCAGGGCGGCCACCGGCCCCCTTGTGGAGAAGGTCAGGAAGTACAAGGACAGCAACGGTTTCGCGGCGGACATCGTGGATGACATAGGGAAGATAACCCTGGAAGGGATGAACGCTCTGAGGAACAATGACATAGTGGGCCTCGGAGAACTTATGACCAAAGATCACAAACTGCTATCGATACTCGGAGTATCGTCGAACGAACTGAACAAACTTGTCAAGGCCTCTCTTCCTTACGCATACGGCGCCAAGCTCACGGGTGCGGGCGGCGGCGGAAGCATGGTGGTGCTCACCGACACACCGGACAAGGTCTGCGATGCCATCTCCTCTCACGGGGGTTCTCCGTTCGTCGTCAGGACAGGCGTGGAAGGAGTAAGAGTATCGGTAAAAAGCGAATGAGTTTAACACTAACTTTGCGTAATAAGTGAGCATGGGGCTTTCAGGAGTTTTCGCTTCAGTCATCGGACCAAACCACAGAAAAGGAGAGATTGATGGGAGAGGATATGGGCCTCTTTATTCGACTTAATCAGTCCTTGCATCTTATTCTGATAATGTCATTTAGTAGTAGTTTCAGAATGTTGCCTTCTCCGATGGGCAGATCGCTGTAATTATAATATGCTTCACTTGATTTTGAAAAGTGAAGTTCACAATTAACACACATCTCGATTTCTTTTTTCCCTTCCTCTAATACGACTAAACAATCTCCCCTTTTTATTAAGGATAGTTCTTGTCTGAACTTAAATTCAATGTCCTTGTTAATAATTTTCTTCGAAATCTTAACTAGTTTACTGTAGTATAACTCACAACTCTCTACAATTTCAGGAAAGATTTTGCGATCTTTTGTAAAGAGTATGCACACATCACATTTTTCGCTAAAGGGACATTCTAAACAAAATCCAGTTTTTATTGTGCCATATCTGCTAGTCAAATCTTCAATTTCTACATTAGGCATTTCAAAAACTGATTTATTTAAATATACGAGATTGTGGGGTATAACGTCCGATGTAAGTAACAAGTCGCACCGACAAAGTTTTCCGTCGGGCATTATTGAAACATAATCTGTGTATGCAGAGCATTTTGATGGTTGAACATACATATGAAGGTCGTATTTATTGTTGAAATAAACTTTTTCATATAATGTTAAATCTTTAATTAGAAGGCTATTACGAATAGTGGGATGTTTTTTTAAAATAGTAAGAACAAAATCAATATATTCACTTCGGGATAATATCAATTCTGTATTTTTTTTTGCTTTCCCTGCGCTGAAAATTCGTCCAAAAGATACCTTGATCATTGGATATGTTTTCATAAAGTCGCCCAATTTTTCTACAATTTCATTAGCATTAAATGGGTTTACGCACATCTGAACTACAATTGGCACCGCGGGATTATTTTTTTTTAACTCGTCTGTAAGAAGACTGAGTCCATTGATTGTTCTTTTAAAGCTACCTTCTCCTCTAATCAGATCATTGGTTTCATCAGAAAATCCTTCAAGGCTTATTGCAATGGCAATAAACCCGCCTTTTGAGAATTCACTTACCGCTTTATCGTCTATTAGGGTGCCATTTGTTGTCAGGGTAATTTTTACGCCTGAGTACCTGCAATATTTAAAAAAGTCAATGGCATCAGGAGAAAAAAGTGGCTCCATTGCTACCATTGTAATCTCACGTATGCCACAAGACACTAGATGATCTATTATTCTCTTTTTTTCATCTAAGCTTAAAGGACTACACGAAAATGTGTCTGATACCATACAATGTTTACAACTCAAATTGCATCTAGATTCTATATCCCAGCTTATGTGATGTTTTTGCTTTTTCATGTTTGTTTAATAAAAGTATGAGTAGGTGGATATTCTAACGGCGTCATTCCTCGCTTCTGCCTCTTTTTCGAAACCTATTGCCTCCAATATTGCCACTTTTTTTTGGGCATCATCATCGCCCATTATGTATGCTTTTATTTTTGTATATTTGTTCTCAAAAATTCCCTCCATAATTGTAATTGACTGTTTTATGAAATCCTCATCTGTTTCAGTGTAGGCTACAGTAAGACACAAAAGGCGCGGTGAGGAAATTGGCACATATATGGCGAATAGTTTACAGATTTTTTCATCATCACCGAACTCCCCTACAGCAACAAGCTTTGTAGAAAAAATTGATTCTCTCAAGACCCCTATTTTTTTTAAATTCAGGAATTCTTTCTTTTACAGGAATCGTGTCGGCGTATCCCATTATCATTTCACAGTCCCTTGGTTCCAATATTCTAATTATTTTAACACCCCAACAATCGCGAAAGAACTTCATACTTTTCAATCAAAGAATCATCTATGATATCCATGCAAAACATTTCATCTTTATATAGTTCAGGGAGGGAATCCTTACTATTCATCAAATCCATGTTATTGTAAACAGTTTTAAACAATTTTTGAATAACATCGTTTTTGGACGCCTCAAATATGCCCGAATCAATGTATTCCTTTATCGAATGATTTCGGACATTACCGAATACAACGGGAACATAGGGGGAGATCATTATATCCCCATAGGAGTTAACGGACAGACTTCTTATGCTTATTCCTGATTGTAATAGTTGCAGATGTTGGTTGGGGTCTCCCCACTCTAATAACATTTTATATCTCCCACTGCCACTCTTATTTGAAAGATTCATTGATAAGTTAATATATTGCATTGTACTCGGAAAAAAGTTTTGAATGTTTTTTGCACGCCCAAGACTCATT
>WRJJ01000001.1 GCA_009778575.1 Methanomassiliicoccaceae archaeon | reverse complement strand
TGAAGTAGTCCGCACCGGGGACCCCGTTGAGAGTGTCCACGAACTCCGCTCCGACAGTGAAGTTTTCCTCTGAGGTGTGCTCGTAAGGATTCTCGGCGCCGTATGGTACGGTGCCGGTCCAGATCGAGAATTCGGAGTCGCCTCCGGGAACTGCCTCCAGGTAAACGACCCTGGGCTGGCCCGAGACGATGCCGAATATCTTATACCCACACGAGGGGAAATCGAACCATTCTGCGCCGTCAAGAGACCACATTATCTTCCCGTCACCCACTATGTCGCTGAGGGTCATGGTGAAGTAGTCCACGCCGGGAGTTCCGCTTTCCGTATCAATGAACTCCGCTCCGGCGGTGATGCTCTTCTCTCCTGCGTATTCGCAGGGGTTATCGGCACCATACGGTACATCGTTCTTCCAGAGAGAGAAGTCAAAACCGTCGTTGGGAACCGCCTTGAGGTGGACCGTCTTAGGCTTTCCGGCAACGCTGCTCAAGACCTTGTATCCCTCTGAGGGGAAGTCGAACCATTCGGTGCCTTCTAAGGACCACATTATCCTTCCGCTGCCGACTATGTCGCCGACCGTCACTGTAAAGTAATCTTTATCGAGGATCCCTTTAGCGGTATCCACGAACTCGACCCCGACGGTTACGCTCTTCTCCGAGGTGTGCTCATACGGATTGCTGCCTCCGTACGGTATGTCGTTCTTCCAGAGCGAGAACACAAAGCCTGTGCCAGGCACCGCCCTGAGGTGAACGATCTTGGGCTCGTCCTCGACGATTGCAAAGTTCTTATTCCCGGGGGAGACGAAGCCGGACCAGTTGGTCCCGTCAAGCGACCACTGTATGGTTCCGCTGCCGACTATGTCGCCTACCGTCACGGTGAAGAAGTCGCTGGTCGCGATCAGATCCTTGTTGTCTTTTATGTATATCATATGTCCCTTATCCATTGCGGGTTCTCTTGGATAAGAGTCTGCCGTTGCCGTTCCGCCGCCGATCAGGGTAAGGGTTCTTGCACCCGAGGGCACCGCAAGTGGATCAAAAGTGACCGTGGCTGTGCCCTTGCCTATGTTAAAGTTGCCTGTAACGGTGGAGAACGTCAGGTCCGCACCGAGGATCGGAAGATCATCGCTGCCTCTGAAATGAAGCGTCGCCCGGGCATTCGGACCTATGATAAAGTCTCCGGTTATCTTGCTGCCCACGGTGAACGTAACGTTGTTGGCATAATTGCCTAAGGTCACCCCTTTTATCACGCCGATGTTCACAAGCGTGGCGACCGCATTGGCCCTGATCCCAAAGGCTGTGCCGGTGATCGTGCCTTTGTTGGTAACGCTGCCTCCGCCCATCATACAGATGCCGTCACCGCCTCTGCCTGTAATTTCTCCTTCAGTGTTGTTGATATAAGTGGCAGCGACTGTGGCATAGATGCCATGGGCGACACCGGTGATCTTACCGCTGTTGCTGACAGTGTTGTTGCCGCTGAAGAGATAGATGGCTGAACCGGACGATGTTGTTTCGATCACCCCGCAGACGGGGTCTGAAACATAGCTGCCGTTGAATATGGCCACCGAGCCCGAGGTATAGATTGCGTAGTTGCCGCCGACGATCCTTCCGTAGTTGGCGATCGAGCTTCCAGAACCTGTTGAAGAGTTATAGATGGCATAGCTTGTGCCTTGGATCACCCCGCCTTGGTTATTGGTGATTATTACGCCGCCGGTTGCATCCTTGGAGGTTATGCCTGTGTTGTTGCCTATTATCGTGCCCCAGTTGTTGACATGACTGCCTGCGCCAAGCTGGATCGTGGTCGTGGTGCTGCTGATGTGGCCTCTGCAGTCGATCTGCAATGTCAAACCGCCGACGTTCGTCCCAGCTTTGCCTGCGTAGTTGTTGATGGTGATGCTGCTGCTGCCGCTTGTGGATATACTTCCCGAGATCGAGTTGTAGTTGTTGATGGTACTGCCGGCGGCAAGAACGATGACGGTCAAAGTACCTTTGTGTATTGTGCCTGTAACACCGTTGGTGACGGTTGCGGCAACAGAGATGTTCAGTGAAGATTCGATGTTAGCTGTGTTGGTAAAGATGCGGCCAACGCCGCTGCCCGAATAGACTATACCGCTGCTTTGAACGAACAACAGGCCCATAGCGGACTCTCCTGCGGGCGGTTGCGAGAAGACAGCCAGATTGCCGGTTTGAACTGAGATGCCGGATTGGCCGTTGACTCTCATTGTAACGCCGTTCGCGATGATCAATGTAACATCTCCATTGATGATTAGATTGCTGATGATTGTAACATTCTCAGTCACATAGTACCAGCCGGCAGTCAGAGATGTCAGGCCGCTGTTGCCCGCGTTGATCTCGATGCACTCGTTGTATGTTTTCGTGCTCCCGTCCGCATCAATATACGAAACGATCGTCGAGAACTCCGCCACGACGTTCATATCGTCGTTGATGCTTGTCGGCGTCAGTTTGGAGGTGCTTGGTGCACCTTCATCGATCACAAACTGTTTGAAGAAATGCGGCGGAGCGTTGATCGCACCGAGATGGATCGATCCGACGGAGATCGGTACAGTGACTGTTTTTTCCTCCCCGTTCATTCCTGTTACGCTGTCTATTAATGTTTTTCCATCATCGCCGTTGATGATATCCACTGTTCCATTCCCGACGAACGTGATCGTCAGGATATAGTCGGACTGCAGTTCCGCCTGCATGGCGCCTTCGGCGCTGCTTTCTTCATTATCCGAAACTGTGATTTCCGAATATGACAGGTCCGTTTGGCCGTCATTGCTTTCGGCCGAGTAGTACCCTGAATTGAGTTCGAATGCGATAAACGGTACAGCGAATGCTAGAATCGCCGCGATTGCTATTAAAGCAGACGTGCGTCCGCTTTTTTTGACGTATGACTTCATCATTTGCCCCCCTGTTGTTATATCTGCTTTCGCAGAAAACTATTAACGAATATATAGAAACATATAGTAGTATAAATACTTCTCCCCACAACTATCTTAGAATCATTCCTCCTTCCGCGAAACGAGCTTATCAGGCGTTTTTCATTATCTTGTCGTAATAGTGCACAACCATGCAGGACCTTTCGCACTTCCCGCACCTGCTGCATCTTTTTTGATCGAGCTTGAACCCGCCTTTTATCGTCACCGCTTTCTTGGGGCATCCTTTTGCGCATATCCCGCACTCGGTGCACATCTCCGCCCTTATCAGCGCTTTAGCTGTCCGTTCGAAAAGGATCTCTGCCTCCTTTTCGACATCGGCGGTCACGGATATCTGTCCCCCGCCGAATACCTTCGACCTTCCCCTCCCGTCTCTAAGGAGGGCTATCTCGAACTCAGAGGAATATTTGACATCCCCGATGACGCCCAGAGCATCCTCGACGTACGAAAAGTCCCTTTTCGACGGAACGTCTATCACCGCCTCCACCGAATATCCTCCCGCCGCACAGGGAGAGACGCCTTTCATCATCTTCACTGCCGGTCCGGCTCCTTTTTTCGGCCTCAGGTCCAATCCGGATTCTTTCGCTATCTGCACCATCTTCGGAGGGAGGACCTTCCATCTCCAGAACCCTGTGTCCACATACTCGGGAGGAAGCCCTTTCGACGCTGCATACCTGCGGAGATATCCGTCCCATTCCGAATACATGGCGGGATGCGTCCTTTCTGTGTTCTCCCACTCGCTTGCCAGGCATGAGGCGCAAAGGTAGCATCCGATCCTTTCCAGATCCTTTTCGTATAACGGGTTGTATCTCAGCCCCCTCATCCATATGTATCCCCATATCTCCGCCGCCGACCATGCCCTTACCGGATTGAGGTTGGTCTGGTTCGGGACGAAGGGGTTCTTGGACACGAACCCTATGTCAGACCTGGAAAAAGACTCCAACATGCGGTTGCCCTCAACTGTGATTGTGCCCTTTGGGAACTCTTTCGATATCAGTTCGGTAACGGGGCCGAGCTTACAGACCTTGCAGCACCATCTGAAATCCTTTGCGGGGGGCCCGAACATATCCACATTCTCCCAGAATGCGTTGCCGGCCGATGCTTTGAGCAATTTCAGATCATGCTCTGCCGCAAACTCTTCCACATACTCAACGGTCTCAGGGAACTCCAGTCCGGTATCGATGAAAATGAGCGTGAGGTCCTTCAGCGCTTTCGACGCCGTTCCGTATGCGGCGAGGGAGTCCTTTCCCCCCGAGAATGAGACCGTCACCGGAGCGTCCTTTTTTGCCGCGAACGACCTTATGTCGCTTACCGCGTTGCTCTCGATCCTCCCCAGATGATCCTTGTTGGCCCTTACGAACTCCTCCCTTCCGGAGGGAGGGGATAACGGCCTGTTCTCGATGGGATCCATATCTTTTATTTTGACTGCCCTTTCGGAAGCTGGCACATAGGTGCTGTCAACAAGCGCGACCCCCGGTCCCGCCTTTCTTCCCTTCCTCACGATGAGGGGTTCGCCCGCATAGAAGTTCCCTGCTATTTCCGTGATATCGGAGCCTTTTATCGTTTTGCCTTTCAGGTGCCCGGACATATTTCCGAAGCTGAGCAGATTCTTTGTCGCCGCGTTGGCGAAGATGTCGGCCCCTGCCTGCCTTAACTCTAATTTAATAGAACTGTCCCTCGGGTCGAATCTTATGACCCCGATGACCTCTCCGTGGGCGATGATCTCATCCGACCGATCCTCTCCGGGGATCTTGTTGAAGAACATCATCCTTCCCGATATCGGGCCGTCTGTGCCGAAGTGATCCCTGAAAAGGCTGTTCACCGCCTCGATGCTGTCTCCCATGCACGGCCTGATGTCTCCGGGGCTGTTCATTTCGAACGGTCTTCCGGCGGAGCCGCATGACGAACACTTTCTTCCGAGGAGCAGTGTCCCGCATCCGTCGCACCATCTCCCCTCGACCTTTCCGTGTGCGATGTTCTGAGCCATTTTACTCCCGATTCTCCATCTTATGCACATTTATAAATAATGACATGAATGGGGTTTTCCATGCAGGACAGCGCTGACGGCCTGAGAAGGGTTGACCCCGGCTATCGAGCCGCCCGGGGAAAGATCAGGTTCAGCAAGACCGAGGTTCTCCATATCGCCGCCGCTATAGCGGTGCTTTCGATCGCGTTCTCATTGATAATGAGGGACAGCTATCTGGACCCGGACCCGACGAAGAACATCATCCTCATTGTGGGGATGTCTTTCATGCTGGTGGTCTGCAGTTTCCTTTTCCATGAGTTCGGGCATAAGTTCGTCGCTCAGAGGTACAACACATGGTCCGAGTTCCGTGCATACCCTGCAGGTCTGGCTATGGCGCTGTTCTTCTCCCTGGTCATCGGGGTCTTGTTCGCCGCGCCCGGTGCGGTCTACATCAGAGGGAACATCGACACGGCGATGAACGGAAAGATCAGCCTTGCCGGACCGGCCGTGAACTTTGTGATCGCGGCCATTGCGATAGGGGTCTGCCTTATGCTTGATCCCTCTACGCTGATCTATTCCATCATCAGGATGCTCGCTTACCTCAACGCTTTCCTGGGATTGTTCAACATGCTTCCGATCATGCCCTTTGACGGGTCGAAGATAGTCAGATGGAGCATTCCTATCTATGTAATTACGGCAGCAATAGGTGCGGTCGAGTTCATCATCATCTACACTAGTGTGGTCTGAGATGGGGGCGGGTGCCCAGTGCTGGGGCAGCCCATTAAGTTTCATCCGCCCTCCGATCTGGCAGACATTGTCTGCCTTTTTCAGATTCTCCCTTAAGAGCTACATGTCCGCGAGAATACTTGTGATTGCTCCAAGTGTCAAATTCTTTAGGAATGAAATTTATCAAAGTCAGGCGATTCCGAAAAAGTCGGTTTTATATCGGCTTTTCTTGTAATCGCCTACGTGCGGTAACCTGACAAATCAAGAACGTGTCGTATGGGCCACGGTATTTTTCTGATTGTACGAGATGATCATAAATCTGCCATTACTGAAAGTACGGTCTCCGAATGCGGGATGAAAAATATTAAGGAGTTTTTGAAAAGGGTTCTTACATGTAGTCTTCGCAGGGATACCTGAGGTTCGTCAGTATCGAGCCTTCCCACTGTTCCAGCTTTCCGGGGTTCAGGATATTGTTGGGATCCATCGCTTTCTTTATCGCAATGATGGATGAAAGTTCTGACTGCCTCTCTCTCATGTACTTGTTCGCTTTTGCGATACCCACGCCGTGCTCGCCGGTGACGGTTCCTCCGAGATCTATGCAAACGTCGAAGATCTCGTCCACCGCCTTCTCGGCCCTTACCCACTGATCCGCATCCGCCGGGTCAATGAGCATCTTTGTGTGCAGGTTGCCGTCGCCGGCGTGGCCGTATGTTGCGATCGTGACGTCATATTTCTTAGCTATGTCTTGGAACGACTTCACGGCCTCCGGCACATTCGATATGGGGACGCCCATATCGTCGGCCAGAGAAACGGATGCGTATCCGGGCTTAAGCGCCGAAAGGGCCGTCATGATGGATTTCCTCGCATCGGTCCATGCGTCTATCTGTTTCGGGTCCCACGACGGCGTGACGGTCACCGCTCCGGTGGAAGTGGCGACCTCCTCGATGATCTTCAGGTCCCTGTTGACTATCTCCTCGCTCTCGCCGTCCGCTTCGAATATACATAGGGCCTCGCAGTCCGGCACGGGGTTTCCCCTCGATTTGTTAACCGCTTTTATGCTGATGCTGTCCATCAGTTCGCAGGATGCCGGGATCATGGGTTTTGCGATAAGGGATGCTATGCATTTTCCCGCATCGTGTATGTTGTTGAATGTGCAAAGGCAGTATGCCGACTTCTTTGGCTTGGTCGTAAGTTTAAGGGTCACTTCCGTGATGATGCCGAGCGTTCCCTCGGAACCGCACATCAGCCTTGCCAGCTGGTATCCGGAGGAGTCCTTGATCGTCCTTGTGCCGGCGCGGACTATCTCTCCGTCCGCTTTTACATAAGTGAGACCGAGAACGTAATCCCTCGTCGCTCCGTATTTCACGGCCCTCATGCCTGAGGCGTTGAGGGACACCATGCCTCCGATCTGGCATGCCTCCGCCGATCCGGGAGTGGGGGGGAAGAAGAATCCGTATTTCGCAAGCTCTTCGTTGAGATCGTTATAGTTGATCCCCGGTTCGACATCCACCCACAGGTCTGCCACGCTTACCTTCTTCACTTTGTTCATCCTCTGCATGGCCATCACGATGCCGCCTTTGATAGGTACGGCAGAACCGCACAACCCGGTCCCCGCTCCTCTCGCCACGACCGGTATCTTTTCTTTGTTGGCGATCTTCATTATCTCAGACACCTGTTCGGTTGTCCTCGGCTGGATCACGATCTCGGGGCTGTTACGGAAAATCGACGCATCGAACCCGTAGGTATAGAGGTCTGCGGCCTTCGTTGAGTACCCTTCCTTGCCTACTATCTTCTCAATGCTGTCTATTATTCTTTGCTCCATTTGAACACCGACCACCCACATCCATCTGATGGATTATAAAACATACATATGAACCAATAAAAATAGTAAATAAATCTTTTAAATAATGAATGAATCGCAGATACATGAAGAAGATGATAGTCCTTCTGGGCCCTCCGGGATCGGGCAAGGGGACCCAAGGGGAGAAACTCAGTCAGGATTTTGGATATATCAGGATGTCCACCGGCGATATGCTCAGGGAAGCGGCGAGGAACGGGACGCCGCTCGGGCTCAAGGCAAAGGAGTACATGGACAGCGGCGCGCTTGTGCCGAACGATCTGATAATCAACCTCATGAAAGAGAAGATCGCATCACTCGGGGATGTGACCGGGGTGATCTTCGACGGTTTTCCGAGAACGGTCGAACAGGCGGATGCTCTGGGGGAGCAGATAGAGGTGGACCTTGCCCTGAACCTTGATGTAGAGGATTCGGAGCTCGTCAACAGGCTTACGAGAAGGCGCTCGTGCCCCCAATGCAACGCCGTCTACCATCTCGATTACAACCCGCCCGCAAAGACCGGGGTATGCGACAAGTGCGGTTCCGAACTCTATCAAAGGAGCGACGACACCGAAGAGACGGTCGTCAATAGACTGAGCGTATACCGCGCGAATACCATGCCCCTCATCGAATACTACGAAAAGAGAGGAAGGCTTCAGACGGTTCAGGGAATAGGCAGCATTGACGAGATATTCGACAAAGTGAAGAAAGCTGTCCGCTGACACAGAAAATTATTAAAAGCGCTCCGTGTTGGGGAGGGATAACAGCCTCGTAGTGTAGCGGTCAATCATGCGGGACTCTGGATCCTGCGACCACAGTTCGAATCTGTGCGAGGCTACCATTCCATTCTGGCATATGCTCATTTGCGATCCCTGAGTTGTTCTTTACGCTCTCCTTCCGACCCGGCCGGACGGTATTTTGCAACCTGACCCGTGTGTCGTCCATTTACCATATATACCGCCTATTCATTGCCTGATATCGATATACATGGGATGAGGCGATATACATGGGCTCCAACAAAAATGTCAGCGGATTCTTCGGCCGTAACAGGGCCGTGTTCGTGATGGGGCTCACCGCGCTTCTGATCGCCGCCACCGCCGACCTTTTTGCCGGAATATTCCTGGGCTCGATGGAGGTATACATCCTTGCGATCCCGGGTATGATGGTCCTCGTGTACTCCGCGATAGGGATGAGGGGGAACATCTTCGGTGCCATGGGTTCCAGATTGGGGACCTCCATGCACATGGGTACCTTCAAGATGTCCTTCAAAAAAGGCACCATCCTCAGGGCGAACATAGAGTCCGCCATGGGACTTACTTTTCTCATATCTCTTGCAATGGGTGTCATCGGATGGGCGATCGTCGCGATCTTCGATTTCGGCGACATTCATCCCGCCAGTTTCATCTTCATCTCGATGATGGGCGGGCTGCTGGCGGGGATAGTCCTTCTGGGCATAAACCTGATAATAGCCAGAACGGGTTTCAGAAGGAACTGGGACGTGGATAACATCACCGCCCCGCTGATCGCCGCCGCCGGCGACGTCGTTACCATGCCCATGCTGTTCATCTGCGCATGGTTCGTAGTGAACTGTCCGGATCAGAACATAATAAACATGCTCACGCTTCTGCTGATACTCGCCACGGTCGTCATTCTGATAATAATATTCACCAGAAAGCTGTTGGCCGGAAGGACTGACGAAGCGAGAAGGATAATCGCCCAGTCCTCGCCCATATTGCTGATGTGCCTTATGCTCGATATAGCGGCGGGGATAATCATCGAGAACAAAACGGAAGAGTTAGTGGTCCTGCCGGTCCTGATGATACTTATGCCCGCTTTCCTGAACGAGGGCAACGCTCTGTCGGGAATGCTTACCGCCAGGCTTTCCTCGATGCTGCATTTGGGTACTCTGCGCGCCAGCAGGCTGCCGGGAAAGAACGCGGTAGAGAATTTCTTCATCAACTACATTCTGGCATTCATTACCTATGGGTATATCGGAGTGATAGCGTTCCTTACGGCGATCGCATTAGGCGGCACGGGAGATATCAGCTTCATAAAGGTAATGGGAATAGTGATGATGTCGGGCATCATCATGGCTGTGGCGGTGAGCTTCCTTTCGTATTATGCCGCGGTGGCCGCGGTAAGGTTCGATCTCGATCCCGACGATCACAGCATACCGATAACATCGTCATCCACGGACCTGATAAGCGCTGCAGTGCTCATAGGCATGATCATCATGATCACCTGACGAAAAGCGGTTTGGTAAAGAGTTTCCTTTTTCATTCACCCGATGAGAACGGTCCCTTTTATTATGTCATGCCCTTCTTTCTTTACTGACATTATCGTTACAACCGCCGTTCCGCCGATGTCCATGTGCATTTCATACTCTATAACTTCGTGCATATTCATCCCCGCATACCATATGCAAAGAAGATATTTTAACCTTTGAATATGGGGTATTGTTTTGTATGTTCAGAGTTTCCGAACTGCTCTGAACATACAAAGTGTACTCTTTGCCATGTCCTTTATCCTTACATGTACCGTATACGAGATCATGCGTTCGGAATAGCATTATAACAAAGGATCATTCAGGCCGGAAGGTCCTTGTCCGTGCCGTCGGCCAGGTCCTTGAACCATGGGACCCCTTCCTCCGGACCTTTGGCTATCAATATATCGCCTACCTCTATCTTCGTGCTCCTTCCGGGACCGAAGATATACTCCCTTTCCCTCTTTATCGCAATGACGAACATCCCGCAGTTGGTGCTGAGACGCGTTTCCGCAAATGTCTTTCCTTTGAGCACGGAGTCCTCCGCGACCTTCGCCAGAGTTATAGTTGTCTCAGACTCTTTTATTGACATAGCCAGAACAGGGTGTTTTCCCAAGCCTCTGAGGACCACGTCCGCTATTGATTTGGCCGCTTCCGCTATGGACATTATAGAGGCCTGAAGCCTGATCGCGACCACTATCCTGGCGATCTCCTCGGGCTTGCTCATCCCTATCTCCACCACCAGCTCCTGTATCCTCAGCGAAAGGTCGCCCATGGTATCTGCCAAAAAGATGACCTCTTCGGCGATCTCTTCATTATCGTAGATAAGCGACGAATACGCCAGATCCACCATGAACTCGGAGGTATCCTTCAGCTCCAGGAGGAGTTCTTCCAGCCTGTTCATTCGTCCTCCTCCTCTTCATCCTCGTTTATGCTTGCCGCCTCTTCCTGAGGGGTTGTCTCTTCCTCATCCTCAGGGGCCTCCGGGAACTCCCAGGGCTTGCTTCCGGCCGCATACTCCATAAGTCTCTTATATCCGTCCTCGGTCCCTCTGACGATGATATCGTCGCCGGCGCGGATCTTGACGTCATCCTCCGGGTCGTATATCCATCCCTGACGGTTCTTCAAAGCTATTATCCTGCACCCGGTGCATGCTTCTACGCCGAGTTTACCTATTGTATACCCCGCCATGGAAGATTCAGGTTTTATTCTGGTCGCGCGGATCTTCTCGTCCGACTCATAAAGCATCGCCGGTACGAATGGCCGCCTTTCCAGCGGAAGGTTCAAAAGATCCACGATGTCCGCTGCGGCATCCGATATCTTGTCCGCTGCGGACGCCACCTGCAGCAGCCCCGAGAGCTGCTTTGCATCCTCTTTGGTCCTTGACGACATCAACACTTTGAAGCGGATGGCATACTTCAGGTTGTCCATCTCCTTCTCAAGCTCGTTGACCTTCTCGGCCATGTCCTCGCTGTTGTACAGCAATGAAGCGTATGCCAGATCCACTATCACTTCGGATGTGTCCTTCATCTCGGTCAAAAGCTCGCGAACCGTCATCTCTATATGGTCCAAATTCGCATAATCCTCTGGATCGGTCATTGCAGTCCCTCCCCTATCGAAACGGAGCGACTATTGTTGCCCTCCATGTCATCTGAATTTGTTGACAATCTCGGCCACCTTTTTATCGGAACTCTTCCGAAGGCAACATACGTTCTACTTATATTTAAGATTTAGATTATCGGCTTCGACGATTGCCGCCAGCGTCCGTCCTCGGCTTCTGCGGCGTTCCGAACTGAAACTCCTCCGAAAACACGAAGAAGGACGGCCCCTCTGACCATATGGTCTCGCCCGCGGGCCCCTCCCCCATAAAAGATTATATTTCGGCGAAAGATATTGCGGATGGGGTTGACGATGATAAACAGAGACAAGGTTTTGGCAAATCTGAGGAAGTATGATCTCAAAGAGGCCAAAATAGGGGTCGTCGCGTCGCATTCTGCGCTCGACACCTGCGACGGGGCCGTTTCGGAAGGTTTCAGGACCGTTGCGGTCTGCCAAAAGGGAAGGGAAAGGACCTTCGCCAATTACTTCAAAGCGCAGCGCGACGGTTCCGGGAACGCCGTCAGGGGCGTGGTGGATGAGGTCATTCTGACAGATAAATTCAAAGATACGGTCCTTCCGAGCGTTCAGGCCTCTCTTATGAAGAACAATGTGCTTTTCATTCCGAACCGCTCGTTCGTATCATATTGCGGCATAGACGCCGTCGAAGATCAGTTCGAAGTGCCCCTCGTGGGAAGCAGGAACCTCCTTAGGTCGGAGGACAGGGGCGGCGAAAGGGACTATTACTGGATACTCGAAAAAGCGGGCCTCCCGTTCCCTAAGAAGGTCGAAAGGCCGGAGGACATCGACGGCCTGACGATAATCAAGGTCCATCACAAGGTAAAGAAACTGGAGAGAGGATTCTTTACGGCAAAAGATCACGATCAGTTCGTGGAAAAGTCAACGGAACTGATAAAGCAGGGAGTGATAGAGGAGGATTTCCTTAAGAGCGCGAGGATGGAGCAGTACATCATCGGGCCGGTTTTCAACCTGGACTTCTTCCGCTCTCCGCTGGAAGAGAAGGGGGAGCAGCTTGAACTCCTCGGAGTGGATTGGAGGTTCGAGACCTCCCTTGACGGATACTGCAGGCTCCCCGGCAAACAGCAGGTGGAGCTGGAAGATGACGGCATCATCCCGGAATACACCGTGTGCGGCCACAACTCGGCCACGCTGAGGGAATCCCTCTTGGACAACGCTTTCGAAATGGCCGAGAAGTATATCGAGGCCACGAAAAAATACTACGATCCGGGAGTGATAGGGCCTTTCTGCCTGCAGACGTGCGTCGACAAAGACCTTAACTTCTACATTTACGATGTGGCTCCGCGCATCGGCGGCGGGACGAATGTCCACATGGCTGTGGGGCACCCCTACGGGAATGCCCTTTGGAGAAAGGAGATGAGTACGGGAAGGAGACTTTCCATGGAGATAAAAAGAGCTATCGAACAGGAACGTGTCGAAGAGATCATTACTTAAGGTGAGCAAAATGAATCATAAAGGAACAATAATCGCCCTTGCGGCCATCATGATGGCCATTGTACCGCTGAGCGTTCTAATGACGGACGAGTCGGACGCAAGCATAAGAATGGACGACGGCGACGTATGGGGAGACGGATTCACCAACACAAGCGACGGCACGCTCTTTGTCAGGCTGTGGAGCACTGAGCCCATTCCCGTGAACATAACGATAACGGTCAAAGAGGGGAGCAGACAGCTGGCAAGCGTTACAGTGACCGTGCCGGCAGATGACAGCATGACCGCAGAACTGCGGTTCAGGCTGGATTCCGTAGGAGAACATACCCTGACCGTCACATGCGAGCCCGGCAATTTGTTCCCCGCACCGAGCGGCACCCACCTTAACACAAAGGACGTCACTGTAAATGTCTCGCAGTCCATCTGGAGCAAACCGTCGACCTACGGCGCCATAATCGCTGTCGCTCTCCTGATAGTGATCGCCGCTTACCTCAGGATACGCAGTGCGCCTGCGAGCAAACCCGATACGACATTCACCGAGCTTGAGAGAAAGAAAGAGTCGAAAGAAGATGCGGTAGATGCGCCCAAGGCGGCCGCAACGGAGAAGAGAAGGTACAAAGGGTCCGAGGATCCGCCAAAGGAGGCGAAGAAACCTCCGGAGAAACCTTCCGCGCCTCCGGAGGAAAAGAAGGCCGCAACCTTCACGGAACTTGAGAAGCAGAAGAGCGAGAAGAAGGAACCCCCCGCAAAGAAAGAGCCTCCCGCGCAGAAAGAAGCACCTGCTAAGAAGGATCCTCCCGCAAAGAAGGAATCGTCTTCCGATGAACCGAAGAAGATCAAGTACGTGAGCTCAAGAAGAAGATAACCCCATCAAAGAGTACACGCTCCGGCGTGTACTCCCTTATCTTTAATTTCTTATTATCTGCAATAGCCAGCAGCGTCAAAGTTTCAGTTTCTGATCCTTGAGGTCGATAAGGGCGACCTCTCTCCTGTCCATGAAGAATCCTATCTTCTTGTGAAGCATGATGGACGGTGCGTTCCCGCTTTGTATCATGCTGTGAGCCGCATCCGCGCCTATTTCCATGCCTTTCCTGAGGACCTCTCTGAGCAGTTTGTACCCGATCGCGTTCCTTCTGACATAGGGATGGACGGCCATATTCTCTATCCACACGAGCTTGTTCACATCAAAGACGTGTTCCAGGATCTTTGCGAAAATGAACCCGTATATCTCTCCGTCCTCTTCCGCAACGAAGCTCATACCTCCTTCGAGATATGAGGCGAAGTGGTTCCTGCTGCTTGCGCCCAGGTTGTCCTTCCATTCTTTGGGAAGATCCTCCCATTTGTTCTCAATTGTCTCCGCAAAGTATTCCCTGATGCATGAGATCTCGAGTTCCCTCACTTTCTCGATGTCCTTGAGCTTCATCTGGCGGATCTCCATCACATCTCCTCCGGACAATCTATCCCCAAACAGTCAAGGACGTTTCTCAGGACCGTCCTGGCACATTCCACCAGAGTCAGTCTGGGATCCCTGTTCTCATCCGATGACAGCACCGGCACCATTGCATAGAACTGGTTGAACGCTGCTGCCACTTCGTGACCGTATGCGGGCAGGACGTGCACCTTTTTCTCTTCGCCCGCCTCTTTTATCACATTGCCGAATTTTGACAGTGCTTTTATCAGAGCTCTTTCGTACTCGTCATTGAACATTGCCGGGTCTGTGCAGTGCTTGTACCCTCCGGCCTTCTTGATCATGCTGCAGGCTCTTGCGTGAACGTATTGAATGTACGGCCCGCTGTTGCCGTCGAAGTTGAGCGCCTCGTCCCATTTGAAGACAAGCTGTTTTTCCGGCTGGACCCTGACTATGTTGTAGCGGACCGCCCCTATCCCAACCTTTCTGGCTATGTGCAGCATCTCCTCTTCGGACAGGTCGTTCCGCCTTGACCTTATCTCTTCCATCGCGCGGCTGACCGCCTCATCTATGAGGTCATCCAGATAGACCACGACCCCTTTCCTTGTTGACATCTTCCCTTCGGGGAGGGAAACGAAGGAATAGAACATTGCTTCCGGGATCTTTTCGCTGCCCAATATCTCCAGGGCCGAACACAACTGTTTGGATCCCAATTTCTGGTCCTCTCCAAGGACGTCGATCGCCCTGTCGGCCCTTTTGAATTTGTCCAAATGGTACGCTAGGTCCCGGGTGGTGTAAAGTGTGGTCCCGTCGGACCTTGTGAAGATGAATTTTGTATTCTTGCCCTGTATCCCGAAGTCCTTGAGGTCTATGTACCAGGCGCCGTCGTCGGTCTGTCCTGAGTACTTCGTTCCTTTGAGTTCCTTCACCACATCCTTCGCCGTGCCGTCCGCAATGAAATCCGATTCCCAGGTGTACTTATCGAGCTTTACATTTATGTCCGCCAAGGTCTCTCTCAGCCCGCCGAGCATTGCCTCCGCGGTCTCCCTGACGCTGCCTATCACTCCCGCATCCCCGTCCTCGAACCTTCTGAGCATGTCTGCGATCTCTTCTTTGACAAGGCCGTCCTCTTCCATCCGCTTGTTCGCTTCGCGGTAATACGCAACGAGCTTATGGTCGGTCTTGTCCCTTTCTTCCTCTTCAACGGAGCCTTTCGGAACGTTATTGACGCCCCACGTGAGGATGACGACCTGTTTACCGACATCGTTCACATAGTATTCCGTCTGAACATCGTATCCGCATCTTTTCAGGGACCTTGCAAGCGTATCCCCGATGATGGGGT
Source organism: Methanomassiliicoccaceae archaeon (assembly GCA_009778575.1). Lineage (GTDB taxonomy): Archaea > Thermoplasmatota > Thermoplasmata > Methanomassiliicoccales > Methanomethylophilaceae > Methanoplasma. Next base: position 55,781 of record WRJJ01000001.1, on the reverse strand, counting down.
TCCTGGCCCTTCCTACATGAATGGGCCCGGTGGGATTTGTGGACGTGTGCTCAACGTTGACCCTTATGCCCTTTCTCGGGGCCGAGCCGTAAGCCTCTCCTTCCGCGAGGATGCGGTCGAGGGTCTCTTTTATCAGGGGGGTCTCGTCCATCATGAAGTTAAGATAGCCGTTAAGGGCGCTTACCGACGCTATCGTTCCGGAAGGAACTATTTGGGCCGCCAGCTTTTCGGCGATGCTCTTCGGGTCCGCTCTCAGCTCTTTCGACAGACTGAAGCAGGGAACTGCCAGATCGGCCTTGTCTGAGACCTCCTTTACGAATTTGAGACCAGGCGAGCCTGTCTTCTCCAGCGCCGCATTGACCGCGGCCTCGACCTCCCGCTCGAACTTCTGCCTGCTCTCCATACTTATCCTGTCCTGTACCTGAGAATGGCGGCTATCCCTCCGAACGCCTTGAGGAGCATGTCGCCCTCCTCTGAATCTCCCGATATGAGCTGCACCTTTGTGTTGAATCCTTCCGCGATCTCAAAGAAGTTGTCTATGAGGTCCTCCTGCTCCTGCACTTTCACAAGCTGGCCGCATTCGGGGCATGCCATCTTCTCCTCCGGGTCTCCGACCGTCATTCTTATCGCGTGGCCGGAGCTGCATTCCGCTTTCACTCTGTATTTGTTGAGGGACTCCGACAGCAGCAATATCTCTGTCGCTCCGGCCTCCGTCGCCGCCCTTACTTCCTCCTCTCCGTAAGCGGACAGCCCTCCGTCCTGTTTCCTTATCTCTCTGAAGAGCCTCTGCATATACTCTTTCTCAACGGTCAGCTGTATGTCCGTGAGGGTATCCTTTGCCGCATCCACCAATTCCCTGAGACCGGATTCGTCGGTGTATCCTGTGTCAAAAAGCGGGCTTATGACCTTTTTCCTGAGTTCGTGGTGCAGGTACTCCTCCTTCACAAAGAAGTCCTTTGTCGAGCCGGGGCCGCCCACCAATATGCCCTGGAGCTCTTCTCTGTTGAGGAGTATCTCCGTGGCATGGTCCGCCACCTTTTTGTAGAACTCATGGGCGGCTATCTCGATCAGTCTTTCAAAACGGACCGATGATTGGCCTCCCTGATGGTGCTTGCTGGGGACCAGCGAGTCAAAGTGTTTCATTACCGATATCTTACTGCCGGACAAAAGCCCGATCGTGGCCTCTTTCCTGTCGATGGTGATGAGACCGTAGGATTTCTTATCGAGGAGCATATCATCCAGAGGTTCCGTGAAGAACTCCGAGTCGCATCTGTAGAAGAAGGTCGTTATCTCTTCCGGCGGCTCCAGTGCGTACTGGACCATTTTGGTCTGGTCTCCCGCACGGGGAACCTCGCCGCAGAAGATCACCAGCCCGTTCGGCGGGGCTGATTTGTAGGTCCTGAGTCTGGACATGATCGAATCGATCGCGCCTGTGACATTCTTCATGGTGGATTTCGATTTGATGTTCGACGCCTGAGATTGCTCTTCCCTAAGGTATGCCATGACATCGGAGATCAGCTTGGTGCTCGGCACATAGACGGATATCAGCTCGGTCCCTCTGCCTCGATATGAGGTTATTTCCTGCATGGCCTTCTTGAAATCGTATCTTGCTCTGTCCAGAGCATTAGCGTCGCTCATTTGTTGTTCCACCAATAATATTTATCTCAATTGCGCATTCCTATAAAAGTATTGGCGATGAAAAGAGAAAAAGTAGTTGTGTCCATCGGCGGATCCGTACTCATACCGGGCAAAGAAGACCCAGTATACATAAAGAAGCTTGCGGGGATGATAAAGGACGCGTCTCAGACCGTGCAGATCGTTGTTGTCTGCGGGGGCGGAAGGATCGCCAGATACTACACTGAGACCGGGGCGGAACTGGGAGGCAGCACTTACCAGCTAGACATGCTGGGCATAGGCGCAACAAGGCTGAACGCCCAGCTTCTGGCCATCTCCATGGGCGCTTCGGAGGACATTCCCGCGACCGCGGCAGAGGCTGCCCGGCGCTCGGCCCCCGGCAATATCGTTGTCATGGGGGGCACAGTACCCGGACATACGACAGACGCCGTGGCAGCAATGGTGGCAACAGAGATGAACGCGGACCGGGTGGTCAACGCGACCTCTGTGGATGCCGTCTACTCCAATGACCCGAAGAAGGACCTCTCCGCGGAGAGGTTCTCAAAGCTGACGATAGAGGAGTTGGGAGAACTTGTCTACAAAGAGCACGGGGCGGGGAAGTCAAGCGTATTCGATCCCCTTGGGATAAAGATCGCAATGGAAGAGAAAATAGACATCCTGATAGTCGACGGCAGGGACATCGAAGAACTCAGGAATGCAATACTGGGCAATGAGATAAAGGGAACATACGTCAGTTCCCGCTGATGGTCTCCAGGTCCGAAGATGTTATCAGTTCGAACCCTGCCGAACTTATCAGACCGGATATCCTTCTCTCCTCCGGTCCTTTGAGAGACTTCCTGTGCATATACACCAGACCGGTCCCCGATGCCTCGCATGCATCCTTTACCATTCTGACGATCTCCTCGTCGCTGCTTCCTTCGAGATGATAATTGGGGAGCATGTGGCCGAAGTTTATCTTGAACCCGAGAGCGACCTCCGTGAATCTGGGCGCATAGTGGCCTCCCCCCACGCCTACCGCCGTTTCATGATCGTTAGGTTCCATGTCCAGGATCACATCCGAGAGTATGTCTGCCGCCCTTTCGTTCCCCCAGTTCCTCTCGTCGCTTCCTATCTCAATGAAGAAGGTGGGCTTCTCAAGCCATGGCCCGTGATGCGTCACTTCGAAGCACACTCTGAAGTTTTCCATATCGTTATATTTGGAGATCTTTCTCAGAGCATCGCTCATCAGTGCGGGATTCGGCTTTACCAGGGCCCTCTCCTTTCCTCCGAATTTGTTATCGCGGAAATTACCTATGGGATGCACGGTGAGCGAGGCCTCTCCGCTTGCGGCAGAGTGTCTGGACATGAATACCACTTCTTTGACGGAGAAGCCCGCACTGTCGATCCTCTCGTCAATATCCTCCAACCTTATGTGAAGGTCGGGAGTGGTCATCATCACGGTCCTTCCGTTTGTAAGGTAGCTGTCCTTCCCGTAAGTGCCGGCATCCTCCCAGTCCTTCTTTTTCAGAAGCTGGCACTTCATATTGACAGATGGGATATCACTCTCGCAGCACACCAGAAGCCTCGTTTCCCCGGTCATCTTGAACATAGTATTATCGCAAGTATGATATAAATCACCCCCTTATCTGTGGCCGTGTCTATCGAGAACGCAACGATCAGGGAGAGAGCGCTTCTTCATCTGAGAAGGTTCCCCAACATGACCCCGAACGAGATATTCAACATTCCTTTCGATCTTACGCAGGACGGTATCGCATCGGTTCTGGGTATCTCCCGAGCGCACGCATCGCTGGAACTTAAGAAACTCAAAGAAACAGGAAAGGTCGATGATTGGCAGGCACACATTAAAGGCTCGGGCTCCCGGAGGAAGGCTTACTATCTTTTGCAGGACGGTGCCGCGGAAGCCGAGATCCTATGGAAAAAGCTTGAGTCTTCCGGCATTTCCGTTGAGGCCCTTCTTGACATGAAGAGATGCGACCCGGGAGTGATGTGGGAGAGCCTCAGCGTCAAAGATAAAGAGACATTCGGTCTCGCATGCGTTTTCAGGGTACCGGTCCCGAGAAAGACGCTTCCCGAGACGAACACCGGGGTCATACCTGCCGATTTCTTTGGTATGACCTGCATAAGCGAATCCGTCCGCGACAAGTACCTTTCATTGGCAGACCCGGAAAATGCAAAGGTCTGGCACAGCCGTGCCGCAGATTGGTGGATGGATAACGATGAGGATGACCAGGAAAGGCTACACCACCTTGTGAAAGCGGGAAGGAACACGGAGGCATGCAAACTGATCCTGAGAAGGTCTGAAGAATTCTTGGAGAATCCGAACGAGGACCTCCTTATGACCATGAAAGAGATGACGGTCATACCGAAGTATGCCGAGTCCTTCTACAAAATAAAAGCAAAAGTGGCCTTAGACTGCGGGGATCTGGAGGGTGCCCTCGCCTGCGCCGACATGCTTGCGGATTTCCTCACAAATGACGCGACCATGATAAGGGCTGAGGCATACATGCTGTCCGGGGATGCGGAGAAGGGATTCGAATTGATCTCCCTCCTTTTCAGCGAGGAACCTTCCTCCAGAACAACGGTGATCGCCGCAAAATGTCTGTTCAAAATGAAAAGATACGATGAGGCGTCCGAACTTCTTGACTCCTCCTGCGAAGTGCTTTCCAACAACAACGATGCCACAAACATTGATGATATCCTGTTGCTGAGGGCAGGCATCGCCTATGACCGGGGGAAGATCGACGAGGCCCTCAGTTATCTGAGCAAGGCGAGAAGAGCCTCCAGAAAAGACAGGGCCAAAGAAAGGATCGACGCTCTTTCCAATAACATAAAGAGCGGCAAGAACGTGAATTTCGGCTGATCAGAACACGGTGCTCTTCTTCAGATCATCTATGTCGGAGATATACAGGTCCCTAATGTCCCTGATATCCCACTTCAGCATTGCCAGCCTCTCAAAGCCGAATCCCCACGCAAGCACTGGGTATTTGACGCCGAACGGCTCGACGACCTCCGGTCTGAATATGCCTGCGCCGCCCAGCTCCATCCATTTCCCGTTAAAGAACACCTCTACCTCAAGGGATGGTTCCGTGTATGGGAAATATGCGGGCCTGATCCTTACCTTGTCGAACCCCATTTTTGAGTAGAACTCTTTTATCACCGATATCAGCATGTTGAAGTTGCCGTTCTCATCGATGATTATCCCTTCTATCTGAGTGAATTCGGGAAGATGCGTGGAATCGATCGATTCGTTCCTGAATATCCGCGATATGGAGAACGCCTTCTGAGGCGCGTCCGGATGCTCGGCGATGTATCTTATGCTGCTCACGGTGCTGTGCGTTCTGAGCAGCGCCGCTTCGGCCTTTTCCCTGCTCCATGCGCCGCCCCATCCGGTGGACCCGGTGCTCCCTCCGTTCTCATGTATGTCTTTTACCTTCTGCACGAGGATGTCGTCCCCTATGTCCGCTTTGGAGGGATTATCGAGGTAGAACGTATCCTGAAGGTCTCTTGCCGGATGGTCTTGAGGAGTGAACAGCACATCCAAGTTCCAAAATGCAGGCTGCACATACTCGGATGACATCTCCACAAACCCCATATTCGTGAAAAGCTGCCTTATCTCGTTCCCAAGCCTTGTCAGAGGATGCTTCTTCGCGGGGGCGACCGACGGTGCGAATGTTCCTATGTCGTATTTCCTGAATCGTACGTTCGCCCAGTCGCCGCTTTGTATCAAGCGGTCTGTCACGTCCGTTACCTCTTCCTTCAGCTCTATCCCGGCTGAGACCGCTTTTCTTCCATCGTCGGTCAGAGTAATGGACCTATCGGTCACTATCCTTTCTTGGATCATTCCCTGCCTTCCTTTCAGGTCCTTGATGACAGTATGGTCAGCATCGCTCTCGTGAATGGGGGACGCCGCCATTCTTTCCAGCAGGGTCTCGTCATCCATTTTTGACGTCAGCAGAGATATCCCCTTTACCGTTAGCACCAGGTTCTTTGTCACGCCCTCGGAGATTATTTCGGCCAAGCCTTTTCTCTTCAGCCATCCTATGGCGATCTTGTCCTCTCCGCCCGGCATCCTCTCGGACAAAGCGTTCATATCTATCTTTCCGCCCGAGCCGTCGATGATCGCCATGGCGCGCCTCTCCGGCAATCCGCTCTCGACCGCCCCCTTATCGGCGATCTCGAAGAACTTCCGGATCTTTTCGTCTATTTTGACCAGCCCTTTGGATTCCAGCCATGATGCGGCCCCCATTATCTCCACTTCGAGTTCAAAATCCCCGGCTTTGATCAGGTCCGCCGGTGTGGATGTCCCTCCGGAAGCATCGAGTGCTATCAGGAGCTTTCTCTCATTGTAGCTCAGCCCTTCTATTATGCCGGAGATATCCATTTGTTCACCACTTGAATCCGTCGAACGCCATGCTGTCGACCACTTCTTTCGCTTCTTCTCTCTTCGCCTGATGCTTTTCGAGGAAGACGTTGATCTTCTCGGAAAGAGCCTGCTTGCATTCGCCGCAGAGTATCTCTCCCCTTTTACATTTATCTGCAAGCTCGTTTATCTTTTCGTCGTTCCCTTCAAAGAGGAAATAGTTGTACTTGAAAACAGCGCAGACCTCCGGGTTCCCGCCCTTCTCTCTTTGCTCCTCCACACTCACGCATCCTCCGGTGAAGGCCCTCCCCACTTTCTTCTTGACGTCCTTGGGAGAATCGGTAGTGTATATCGTCCCATACTCATCGGACGAAGACATCTTGTCCCCGCCGCCGAGACCGGGGAACATCTTGCAGTAAAGCATGGTAGGTTTAGGATAATTGAGGCCGGGCGCAACATCCCTCGCCACCCTGAAGTGCGGGTCCTGGTCGATCCCGCACGGTATCAGGCAGGGCACCTGCCTTCCCGCCCTTTCCGTGGGAAGGAATGCGGGTGCGGCCTGAATGGTGGTGAAGAATACCGATCCGATGTTAGTAGAGTTGTCAAAGCCGAACACCGCTTTTGCGGTGGAGAACGTGACCTTCTTGGATACCTTAAGGGCTATCGGGTACAGCGTCTCTATGTTCTCTGTGTCCAGAATGATCTTGGTCTTCTCCGGGTCAAACCCGAGAGCGATGAAATCCAATGCGTTCTCGTACGCCAGCGACCGCGTATCCTTTAAAGTAAGGTCCTTGAACAGGAACTTCTCGTCATCTGTCATCTGGAACAGCATGTCCACTTTGAAAACATCCTGTATCCATTTGTTGAATATCCACGGCATAAGATGCCCGAGATGCGTATGACCCGATGGGCCCCTTCCCGTATACAGTATGAACTTGTTCCCTTTGTCATACTCGTCCAGCAGCTTTCCGAGGTCTCTGTGGGTGTAGAATATCCCTCTCCTCAGCATCGGGTGCGCCTCGCCGTATCCGCCGATCCTCTTGAGAAGAGCATCGTCAATGGGCGTGGTACCGAACCGCTCCATGAGGAGATCGTAATCGATATCCCCGCTTACCTCCCACGGTGTGACCTTGAAATCGTCCGCCATATCAACTGACCTTATAGTGGAAATAGCAGTATCATCTTTAAGTTTTCTAGAGAGTGGGTCCTGATGGGGACGTTAGCAAGGGCTAACAGAGAACACCTTAGGTGACAGCAACATGCGGACAGCCTTAGAAAAACAAATTGGTGCATAGTTAGAAAGAGTGCCTCTGACGTTATTTAGGAATTATTTCCTAATTTTTCATATTTTCAAAATATTTAGGAAATGTTTCCTAAAAGTTCTATCATAATATGTGAAGTCGTGGCGAAGGACGCGGCCTTTCAGAAAGATCTTCTTGAGAAACAGAGATTAACATGTTGACTGCCTTCGAGCCGTATTTTCTGCTGTATTTTGTCAGTTGCGCGGAATCGCTTAATTATTCGAACGGCTTTGCGGTTGTCATGTGGAAGATACTTGGTATGAAAACGATATACATCGACATACCTAACACTGCAAAAAGAAGACTCATCGAACTGGCAGGCGATTCTGAGAAGGGAGAGATGTTCAAAGGCCTCATGGGGAAGTCTGAGGTCATGTTCCTGCTTAACGGCGATACTGAAGAGAACTCATTCTTCATCACCGTGCCGGACGACCTTACGCCGGAGGGCATACAGTTAATGGCCGACGTGGTCCTGGATATCGCCAAGACCATCGAGTTCCCGTTCGTCGAGGTCGAGGGAGCGGAACAGAGATATCAGGTGATCATTACCAACAACAAAGAGCCGGAGTTGCTGGGTATCAACAAGACCCCCGGTATGTCGTCTGCTGAAGTGTTCAAACCCATCATAAGGTCTCTGGACTCAAGAGGCAAGATGAACCCCGGGTTCCGCAACCAGTTCTGACCTGCGGCCCGGGCGGAGATCATTTTTCTTCGGGGAGAGTGAGCTTCCCAAAATCCGCTTTATCTCTTTTGGGGGTTCCGGGCACATCGTCCCAGGATGACCTTTTCTCATTGGCCTCCAGCCCCACGAACACCGGCACCGGCCTGAACATCCTCCACTTGGAAACGATATCGTTGACCGTGGCCGCCTCGAACACCCAGTAGTACAGGATCGAGGCGAGAGTGAGTGTTCCCACGATCATGGCTGCGGACAGCGCGATATAGAAGGCCACTGTGTTCAGGTCCGACGTATTGATCGCCACCAGAACAAAGAAAAGGGCCGCTATGACGGGGACCGCCATCCTTTGGAGGGTGGCCCTTATCCCGTTGTAGATCTTGAAGTCCCTGTAATTGGTCTCGACCCTTACATTGAGCGACCTGAAGATGGACCAAGGCATCACGAGGATCGGTATGTAGAGTATCAGAGTGAACATCAGAAGGGGCACGGAACTCTCTGAGCTCAGGTCCATGAAAGCGGGATTCATGGAGATGTATATCCAGATGAACATCCCGATCATCAGTCCCATTGAAATTGAGCTTCCGACCTCTTTCCATGGTATCTTCGTTCTGCTGAGTTCATAGTCCATTGTGATGTTCCTTGTGTCCATATCCTCAGGAACGTTGAAAAGGAACGCGATCAGCTTATCCTTCGCTTTGAGCTTGTTCTTGACGTTTATGTACTCAATGGTGCGGAGCACCTGATAGAATATCGCTCTTTGCAGCGCATCGACGAGCGCCACCACTCCGGATGCCCCTATTATCAGGAAAAGCACCAGGAAGATCAGCATTACGGGGATGTCGATGAACCACAGCACCGAGCCGGCGGCGGCCATTATCAAAAGGATCCAGTATTTCGATCTTATGTAGAAGATTATGCCGCAGACAAAGAACGGGAGCGACAGCCAAGGCATCACATCATACAGCGGCGTGCCGGCGGTTATCGCCTCATATATCACATATGCCAGCGATATAAGGAAAGACACTGCGGCCGCGATCATTATCCATTTATCGAACCCCCTGACCAAGGATATCCCCTCCGGCAGCTGATCTGCCCAGAAATCCCTGTTCCTTCCTTTCTCTATGCGGAGATTCATGATCTTGCCATCCACACTTCTACGCTGACCGTCGCTTTGTCTCCGGGATATATGCCCAGGACCATTCCCATCTCTTTATTATCGCCGGTGGGGATCGGGCCTACCGTTCCCTCCCTGACCGCTTCTTTGTAGGAGACGGATGCTCCCTTCTCGTTTGCAACGGCCACGTCGACCGGCGCATCTGACACTATGCTTATGTTGATTACCTTTTTTTTCTTGACCTTGAACGAAAAAGCTTGAACGTTCTTGTAGAAACCGTCTGCGGAAGGGTCAAACTCCCCCAATGCCAACCCTTCCACCTTGAGGACCTGTTCCTTATCACCGAACATTGCCATTGTACCGTGAACACTCTTTCCGTTAATAGGCATTTTCATGCAAGAACACGCAAAAACTTCAATATTCAGCTGAATGGTCTTTTTGCCAGAGTATAGTGTTTCCGCAATATTCGGAAACACTGTGAAAAATTGTTGAGCGTTTCCGCAATATTCGGAAACGGTCAACCCCCGTGCAAACGGAAGGGGCGGCTAACTTAGAGGAGAAGTTCGGTTTGCATCTCTTCGATGTCCGTTGAGAATCTCCACATTTTTGGATAGTGGCCTCTGTCCATGAAGACCCTCTCCACATCCACCGCCTTGCCTTGGTCCAAGGACATTATCTTCTGAGACGACATGATCATCTTGCCAATGGCTATCAGTTCTCCTCTGGCGGTCATGAGTGCGACCAGCGCGTTTTTCCTGATGTCCTCATCCAGCATATGTATGCCTTTGACGGTGAGGTCGGCCCCGTGGCATACCGCATCGACGGCGGTAGGCTTGACGATTATCTTTGGCAGAGGCTCCACCAGGACCTCCATGGGCATCAGCATGCTCCTCAGCCACTTCTCCCTGCCCATCTGCTGCCAGAAGACGTATGCGTCCGTCATATCCTGTAAAGTGGCCGCATCTCTCTCGGCCATCATTCCCGAGCGCGTGCGTCTCAGTTCGACCATGTTCGCTCCGCATCCCAGCGCCTCACCTATGTCCACGCAGAGGCTCCTGACATACGTGCCGGCATCGCATGATACCCTGAACAGTATCTCGCGCCCTTCGGCCTCGATGATCTCCAGTTCGTTTATCGTCCTTATCCTGAGCTGCCTCTTCACGGCGGACCTTACCGGCGGCATCTGATATATCTTGCCGACGAACTTCTCCATCACCTTCTCCACTTTTTCTTTTCCGATGTCCTTGTGGAGCCTCATCAGACAGATGTATTCCTTATCCGAGGAGAGGACCACGTCCGTCAATCTGACAGCCTTGCCCAAACAGAGAGGGAGGACCCCGCTCACGTACGGGTCCAGGGTGCCTCCGTGGCTTATGCTCTCAACATGGAGGGCATTCCTTGCCCATGCGGTGACCTGATGGGAGGTGGGCCCCGAAGGTTTGTCGAGAGCTATCACTCCGGCATTCAGAAGTTCGCCCAAAGAGCGGTCCGATGGGCGTTTGCCCCATTTATCGGGCAATGTGTTCGGGTCTTTTACGAGCAAGTGCTTTCCTCTATGTCCTTAAGGATCCTGTTCACGACCTGTTCCGGATCCATGTCTTCCGTGTTGAGGATCAGATCGTACACGCTTTTGTCCTCAATGTCTATATCATAATACATTTTGTAACGTTTTGCCTCGGAGGACTGCCTTTCTATTGTGTGGCGGCACACCTCTTCCAAGGATTCCCCCTCCCTTATCCCGACCCTGGACATCCTCACTTCAGGGCTCGCTTCCAGATATATCCTGAAAGCTGGAATGTTGTTCTTTGTGAGCATATGCGCCGAAAGCCGGGATTCCAAAATGATATCGCGGTTCTCCCTTGCGATATCGAGGATCATACCGTCTATCCTCTCATCAATGGTGTGGTCGTTCTCGGCAAGCTCGCCGAACTCGGCCAGGGTCATCCCCCTTTCTCTGGCAAGCTCTCTGAAGAATTCCCCGAAGACCACAGCTTTCACGCCGAGCTTTGCGGAAAGATTCCTGCATGCGGTCGTCTTTCCTGAACCCGGCGGGCCGCTGATGGTTATCCTCATAACGGCCTCAGCTCTTGTTCTCGATGCCGTTAAGCGCCGCAAGGCGTTTCTTGAGCAGGAGATATCTGATGAATCTGTTCTCCAGCTGGCCTATGGGCAGGCTTATCATAGTATAGATGACGATCCAGATCGGAAGGAACCATATGGTCTCATTGAGATTCGCTGCGCCCCAAGGCATTACCGCGGAAAGCATTTCCGGCGGGACGGTGTTCCCTATGAAGAACCAGACCCAGGCATATATCGGTATCACCACCATCATGGTGATCGGCATGACCTTCATCATCGCTGTGCTTGACTCCATGGAACTGGCCATCATCTTGGGCTGCTCTTCCTGGAGCTTCTTCAGTTTGTAAAGGTTGTTCTCCTGTCTTGCCGTGCGCATTTCCTTGTTGAAGTCGCTTTGGATCTTCTGTGACCTTGCCTGTTTCACGAAGTCGGTCATATAGGTCCTTATGATGGTGCTGAGTGTGATCATTATCAGACCGGCGATGACCAGGGTCAGCACCGGATATTGTCCGCTGAAGTCTATCACATGGAGTCCGACGTCCAGTGCTTGACCTATTTGTTCCCTGAACGTCATTACCACCATCATGATGATAAGTGTCAGGAACATGCCGATCATCGTGCCTTTCGGCATCGCGGGCATGTTCTGCTGCATCTGCTGTCTCGCCTGGGGGCTTCCGGGGTTAGCCATTCATTATTCCTCCCTGCCGAAGAATCCTCTCATGATCGGATTCATTTCCATCATCTGCTCGCGTCCTATCGCTTCGTAGAAGTGTATCAATATACCTACGGCAAGCAACAGACCCGTACCGGATGCGTTTCCCGTGGTACCTATCATGTCCGCTCCCGCGGCCAACGCACCGATCATCGCACCCGACATTATCGTTATTGTGGGTATGTATCTTTCCAGCACCCTCTTCAGGACCCTTGGGTCCCTGCGGAATCCGGGTATCTGCATACCGCTCTTCTGGATCTGCCTCGCTACCGCGTCCGGCCCCAGATTCGTGGTCTGCACCCAGAATTTCGCGAACATAATGGACCCCATGATCATTACCGTACCGTATATCATCACATGTCCTATGTTCTGAATGACCGAATGTCCATTGCCGTAGCTAATGGGGTCTAAAATGGGCATCAGCCAATTAGTAACTCCCATCGGCGCCGACAGATACCATGCGGCACCTCCCGTGGCATGGGTACTTCCGGCCTCGAATATTCCTATTATATCGTTATGCCCCAGGAATGGGATGCTGCTTAGGAAGTCGTTGCTGTACAACAACAGAGCCACCATGCCCACGTTGGCGAGCAGGGCTGACATCAATATCACCGGGATATTGCTTGCGTACATCAGTTTGATCGGGTAACGTCCTCTGGCGCCTCTCACGTTCCCGTGCGATAAAGGCAGTTCGATACGCGTGGATTCGATGTACACCACGATCAGGAATATCAGCACCGTCCCTATCAGCGCTATCATTGGGTTAGGTTCCCCTAGGAAGATCAATTCGTAACCGCCGTTCGCCATCTCTCCCGAGTTGGTATTGAACAATACGTAGATCGCTTTCGGGATGGTACCTGCCGGCGGATTGGCGAGGCTCATGGCCTCGCCCGAAACAACCGGGTACCAGTTCAGAGCTCCCGTGAAAACGGATTGCGACACTCCCGCCGCGATGAACAGCGATATACCGCTGCCGATACCCCATTTGGATATCACCTCATCGAACAGGAACACGATATACGATCCTACGCACAACTGCAATATGATCAGCAGCTTTGCGCCCATGGAACCCCATGAGGCCTCGAATGTGGCGGACGGCACCAGGAAACCGAATACCTGAGGCACCGATTCCACCACTATCATCACTATGACAAGCAGTTTCAGCACTGACTGGTAGCATCCTTTGTCCTTGTTGCTGGTCAGGTCCAATTTGATTATCTTGGCACCGACGAACAACTGCATTATGATAGAGGCTGTGACTATCGGCCCGATACCTAACTGCAGTATCGTTCCGGATGCTCCCGCCATTATGGTCCTGTACTGTGCGAACAGGTCCAGAGATTGAGCCTGATCCAAGCCGTATATGTATACGTTGGTCATCACAAAATAGAGGACCAATATCACAACGACCCACATCATCTTGGTCCTGAAATGCACATGGCCTTCAGGGCGTTTGACCGCGGGGAGCTTGTCGCTTATCGGTTTTATCTTATACAACAAGCTTGGCTGTTCTTCCATCCCAATCTTCTCCTCGGTGTTGTCGTCACTCTGCTATGCTTCCGCCGGAGGCCTCGATCTTCTCGCGGGCCTTGGCCGAAACTTGGGAGACGGCCACTTTGACCGGTATCGCTATGTTCCCGTTCCCGAGCAGCTTGTCGATACCTGCATCAGTGAGGTTGATATTATACATATCCCCTTCTTTGACCGCAAATCCCATCGATACGAACCTCTCCGCATTCTCTGCGAGCTCGCTCACATTGATGGTGCTGTTCGCCCGTACAATGCACTGGGGTCTCTTAAACCCATGCCTTCCGAAGTGGTCCCTGTCGTATTTGAGCATGTACATCTTGCCGGTCTTTGAAAGACCGGCCTGTCCGTGTCCGCCTATGAGTCCGGCTCCGCGGCCGGCTTTCTTCCCACGTCCGTGGGTCCTTGATCCCCTCATCTTCTTTGTTCTGCTTGGCATTTTCCCACCTCACAGCATCCTGTTGATGAGGTCGTTGATCTCTTTCCCCCTGTAGCCCAGGGCGCCTCCGTTCCTGAATGAACGTTTGTTGCCCTCGTAGCCCTTTATCGGGGGATGCAGGCGGAAGACCGGCTTTGCGTCCTCCATGTCCCTCATCCTGTAGTCGTTCTCGATCATCGCTTTGGCGAGCTCTTCGACGCTTCCGAACCCGGTCATCTCTTTGAGATAGTCGTCGGTGATGTCCTTGTCGCCGGTTATCTTCCCGCGGGTCTTTATCATCGCGGAAAGGGTCTCCTCATCGATCTCGCCCCATGTGCAGTAGTCCTTCACCATCTGCAGCATTCCTTTGATGGAAGGGTTCTCGGGGAGCACCACGCAATGATTGACCCTGGTAAGACCCAGCAGCCCCATTGTGTACCTGATGTCCTTGTTGACGTCCGCTTGTCCGCGCACGCGTATCACAGCGTATGCCATCCTCATTCCTCCTTGGAGAAATCGATCTCGGTGAGTTTGATGCCCACCGGGCCCGGGACGATGTTGAGCTCTTTGGCCTGCTCCTCTGTCACCCTCATGCGGGCGGTCATCTTCAGCGCCTCGAATGTTGCCATGGCGTAGTTGACCTTGGTCTTGGTGTTGCCCCTCGCGAAGCCCCATGCGTCCTGCACTCCCGCAAGCGTCAGGAGGCTCTTCGCCACATCCCCGACTGCAAGCGATATGCCGCGCGGCGCCGGCTTCAGGAACACAGTTACCGATCCGGTGCGCCCTACCACCTCAAAAGGCAGCGTGTGGGGCTGGCCGCATCCGCATTCCCATGACCCGCATCCTCTCTTCACTTCAATGATGTTGAGTTTCGCGTTGTCGATGGCTTTCTTGATGGACGGTCCCACCTCTTTGCCTTTGGCCCTTCCGATGCCGATGAATCCGTCGCCGTTGCCGACGATGCAGGTCACCGCGAATCTTACTCTTCTTCCGGAGTCGGTCATCCTCTGGACCATGTTGAGGTCTATCACCTCATCCTTAAGGTCCGGCAGGAGTATGTCCACTATCTCCGCTTCACGGAGAGGCAGTCTCGTCTCCAGCGCATCGCTCATGGTTGTGACCTCTCCGTTGAGGACCATCTGTCCCAATCTTGTCTTCGGGATCCAATCCATTTCACTCAGCCTCCATCTTCTGTTTGATGCCGCCCATGACGGCCTCTATCTTATCATCGATATGCTTGCCAGCGATCCTGTCCGCCGACGGAACGACATCCTCGCTGTGAGGAACCTCCAGTCCGGCGTCTGACATACCCTTCACGACCGCGAACAGCACTCCTCCGTGCTTCGGG
This sequence comes from Methanomassiliicoccaceae archaeon, assembly GCA_009778575.1. Lineage (GTDB taxonomy): Archaea > Thermoplasmatota > Thermoplasmata > Methanomassiliicoccales > Methanomethylophilaceae > Methanoplasma. Next base: position 40,608 of record WRJJ01000001.1, on the reverse strand, counting down.
TTCTGCATGCCGATGTCCAGGACGGCGTATTCGATGCCGTCCTTCAGCGCTCTCTTGCCTGCGAGGAATCCCACGAGATACGCAGCGGGAATTGAGGAGCACGAGTACTCCCATCCCATCTTGCGCAGTTCTTTGGTCGTCGCCGCGGCTCTGATCTTATCTCCGTCCATGTCGAAATCGACGAACTGGACGCTAACGTTCCTGTTGGACCTCCTTACCACAACCCTGGATTCACCGCTTCTGAGAAGCCTCTTCCTGGCGTAATAGTCGGTACGGTATTCTCTTCTTCTTCTGAACGCAACTTTATATCTTGGTCCTGTCGCCATCAGATCTCCTCCTCTTTCAGGTGGCCTGCGGCTACCATGTGCTGCTTAAGGTTCCTGCGGGATTTGTAAACTCCTCCCTTGGCCCTCCTGTAGTAGAACCTGTAGACGGAGGGGGTTATCTTCCCCTCCGCCCTCAGGGTCTTCAGCTCATCACGGATGGGCCTGATGGTGGCTATCCACCTGCGCTTGTCCGGGACGCGTGCGTTTGCTGTTCCCTTCCTGCTGCCTGGGCCCTTCCTTTTTCCGCTTGCCTTCTGGTTGGCTACGTATCTTATCCTTCCTTTGGACGTCCCCTGTTTCGGTTTCGCCTTTATCGTTCCCGATTCTATCGCGATGCGGATGTCCGAACGGGTGATGCAGTCCTCGATATCCTCGAGCTTGTCCGGATTCATCCAGACCCTGTTCTCACCGCATTTTAGGATCTCAGCCGCCATTCTTCTCTGGTTTCTCAGATCCATGTTCACACCATCCTGTTTAGGACCCTGATGCCCAGCTCTGCTGCGCGGTCCTCTATCGCGATCCTTTTCTTAGTGCCTACGGTCCCGCCTATGCGTACCGCCTGCGCCTTGGGGTCAATGCCCTCAAGCCCGTCCACGTTGTAGACGAGCACCTCCTCGAATCCGGAGGGGTGCAGTCCCCTGGCGGCCGCCGGACCCCTGAACCCGATGTCGACCATCGGAGGGCGCCTTTTGAGCCGCCTTTTCATCTTGGAGTGTATGCCTTTCGGCTTCCTCCATTTCTCTCCGAGCTTAGAGTATCTGAACCACTCCTGCCTTTTGAACGCAGGCCTGCGGCCGGATATTATCGCCCTCTTCGCTAACGCTTCCGCGGTCTCGTCGCTGAGCTCCGGTTTCGCCTTGGCGACGTATGCCCCGCTCTCCACCACTTCAACGTCCGCATCCTCTTCTTCCTCGTCCTCGGCCTCTTCCACTATCTCGACGTCCGGGACCTTGGATGTTTGGACCTCGCCCTTCAGCGCGTCCTTCCAGTTGTCCACCGTCTTCGGCCCTACTCCGGACAGGTTCTTTATCACTTCTTTTACCCTGGCCTCATCAAAGAGGGCGTCCCTGAGCTCCGACACAGATGTTATGCCTATCTGTTCCAGTTCCTCTATGTTGCCTTCCTTGAGGCCGGGGAGGTCCGTCAGTGTCCTTACGCTCATTCTCTCACCTTGTGTGATTTGTGGACGATGTATATTCCATCCTGGAAGATCCTCTTGTCGAATCCGAGCCTGGATGTCGCCCTCTCTATGTTCGCTGCCGTCTGTCCGCACGCTTCTATGCTGTTGCCTTCAACAGTGACGTCGCTGCCGTTGATCTTGACCGTGCACCCGCCCGCAATATCTGCGTATCTGGGTGCATGGCCTCCCATATAGTTGTTGATCTCCACGCGGTTATCCTTCACTGCTACTTTCATCGGGAAGTGAGAGAATACGATCTTAAGGGTGTAGGTGAAACCTACCGTGACCCCTTTGATCATGTTTCTGAGGTGGGCGGCGAATGTTCCTACCATTGCTTTTTCCTTTGTTCTCGGATATTCGCTGCTTACGCTTATCTCTCCTTCTCCGATGGCAATAATAACACGGGGGTACGCGAAGTTTCTGCTCAATTCACCCCTTGGTCCCTTGACCTTCACGGTGTTTCCGTCCTTGGAGACGGACACCCCATCGGGGATGGCGATGGTGCTTTCGATTTTCCCTGCTATTGTCATCTCTATTCCTCAGTATATGTACGCTAACAATTTGCCGCCTATGCCAAGCTCTTTGGCGCGGTCCTGGGTGATCACTCCGGCCGTGGTGGTGAGTATGAGAACGCCGAAGTCCTGGGCGGGAAGATATCTCGCCTCGAACTTCTCTATCTCGCTCGCTTTCACCGAATACCTGGGCTTTATCACACCGCAATTGTTGATGGCTCCTTCCATCATCACTCTGAACTTGCCTGCCTTGCCGTCCTCTATGTACTCGAACTGGTTTATGTATCCGTGGTCCTGCATAACCTTCAGCACGCGGCCGATGAGTTTTGAGGAGGGTTGGATCATGCATTCGCTCTTTCCGTCGTTTGCTGCATTCTTCATGACGCACATGGCGTCGTTAAGTGGATCGCTCTGCATTCTTTACACCTCACGAATATTTCTTGAATCCCAGCTCCGGGGCCATATCTCTGAAACATTGGCGGCAGAGGTGCATTCCGTACCTTCTTATTATGCCCCTCCTGCGTCCGCAGCGGGTGCATCCTACCTGTCTACCGAACAGTTTCTTTGGTTTCACTCGACCACCTCTATCTCGTAGTTGTCTTTCATGTACTGGATCGCCTCGTCGCGGTCGACGCGGTGGCTCTTCGGCACCTTCCTTTTGAGGACGGTCCTCTGAGTGATCCTGTTCCCGGTCCTTCTCAGGACGACGTTGATGTCCATGCCGAATATGCCTATCTCCGGGTCGTACTTCATGCCTTCGAAGTCAGTGTAGTCCGAGATCCCGAAGGACATGTTGCCTTCTTTGTCGAAGGAGTATGCATAGATCCTTCTCTCCCTTATGGGAAGCGCTCTCTGGAGGAACTCCTCCGCGGGCTCCCCTCTCATGGTGACCTTGCACCCGAGAGGCATCCCCACGCGTATGCCCAGGTCCCTGTTCACGTTCTTGGATATCGTCTGCACCGACTTCTGGCCGGTGACCATCTCCAATACCTTCTGCGCTTTCACAAGCCTCTCTCCGGCCTCTCCGACGCCGATGTTGACCGTCACTTTTTCTATGTGGATCTGTCTCATCGCGTTCATTCGGATACCTCCGGCAGTTTTATCTCAGGTTTGGACGAACCTATGATGAAAACGTTCTTCCTGACCGTCTCTGTCCCGCTCTTGAACTTTACGACATTGTCGGCCGGGCCTTTCACCACCACATATTCTGCGATGGTCTCGACCTTTCCCGCAAGCGCCCCGTGGATGATGAGCGCCGACGCGCCGTCCGCCAGAGGGTACGCGTCCAGGACCTTCTGGTCCGCTACATCGATCTTCAGCGTGTCGCCCGATCTGTATTTGTTGCTGTCAAGGATCATGTTCCTTCCGCCGCTGAGGTTAAGCTGGATCTTGCCTCCTTTGATCTTGGTCTTGCCCTCGATCCTGCAGAGTTTCCATTTCGCCTCCTCCTCATCTATCGGCACAAGCGACAGCTTCCCTTTGTCTGTCAGAAGCATGCGGTAGTTGAGTTTCATCTTTGGAACCGATACGGTGTCCATGACCCCTATCGGGGTCTTCGGGCTCTTTACCGCCACGCCGTCAACGAACAGCTCGCGGTTCCCTATTATCCTCTTTGCCTCCCTCGCGGTGTCGCATGCCCCCATCATATCCCTGAGCACCATCGCTGCAGGCATACTGCTCTCAAGCGAATGCGCTCCGGGGGACTGTTTGGTCGCCCAGACGGCCATCTTCCTCTTGAGTGGCCATGCCCTGGGTGCGGCTAATCTTTTCATGTGGTCGCTCATTGTTTACCCTCCTTTCTCTTTGAGAGCGCGTCGATCCTCCACTGATCCTCAGTGTTGAGTTTGGTTATGATCAGGTTGGATGCGTGTACCGGGTACACCGTTGCGGTCCCGTCCGCCTGGTTCACGGTGACTCCCTCAACAGATACGCGACCGGTGTTCGTGAATACCTCAAGGACCTTTGCCTCGGTCCCGCGGACATCCTCTTCGCCGCGTATTATCGCTACTGTGTCTCCCTTGCAGACCCTTGCGGTGCGCACTCCGTACTGTTCGCGGAGCTCGTTGCTGAGGTGTGCCGAGAGCATCTTTCTCTTTACGTGCGAGGGGGCATTCGCCTGTACCTTCCTCTGTACTCTTGCTTTGCTGCTTGCCATTCCTTCTCACCTCACACAATTGTGTTCGCAGTGGCCGCGATACGCGGCCATCTGTCTGCCGCTTCTCTCGCGACCGGCCCCTTTATGTCGGTGGCCTTGGTCTCGCCGGTCTCGGTCACGAGCACCGCCGCGTTGTCCTCGAAGTACACCATGGTCCCGTCCGCGCGCCTGGTGGGGCGCCTCTGACGGACTATCACGGCGAACACGATCTGCCTCCTCATTGCCGGCGTGCCTTTTTTGACGGATGCTATAACCACATCCCCCAGCCCTGCCGACGGGACCCTTCTGGCCACGCCGTGGTATCCGGGGACGGTGATTATCTCGATCACTTTCGCGCCGCTGTTGTCGATCACATCAAGGCGTGATCCGTTCTGAAGTCCTCTTGTCTGCGTTCCAGAGATTCCTTTCATTTCAGATTCACTCCTTTTTCTCTACGACCACGAAAGAAACGGTCTTAGAGATCGGGCGGCACTCCATTATCTTCACGCGGTCCCCGACCTTGAGCCCAAGGCACGGCGATGCGTGGGAGGGGTACCTGTTGGACCTCTTCTCGTATCTTTCGTATTTCTTTTGATATTTCAGATAGTTGCGCTCAACTACGACTGTCTTGTTCATCTTGACGGTCGCAACCACTCCGTCGATGACCTGTCCTCTTACCGAAAGGCTGCCGTGGAACGGGCAGTTGGGGTCGCTGCATTCAGCGGTCGGCGGGACCACGTCGATTCCAATGTCTCTAACTTTTGCTGTCATTTTCGTTCACCTGACCTTCTTTATTCTGTCCTCTGGTCGGTGTTGTATCTCTGTGCCTCTGATGTCCATGTGTTTGCCTTCATGGATGAACCTGAACTCATTGCCCGGTTTCGGTACCATTCTCTCAGTTCCGGCCGATGAGATGGTGAATGTGTTCTTCGTCTCGTCCACCACTCTCCCGGAAATTCCCGAGTAAGGGGCCGACAGTATCTCCACGTCCTGTCCGATGAATTCTGATCTCATGAAATCGCTCCTGTTCATCTTATCTCACTTCTGTGCGGAATCCCATTTCTTCCAGCACGGCTTTGACCTTTTTCTTGTGGTCTCCCTGAAGCTCGATGCGTCCGTCTTTGTATGCTCCTCCGGCGGCGCATTTTATCTTCAGTTGTTTGGCGAGGTCCTCGACATCGATGTCATTCTCGTCGATCCCCTCTACCACCGTGACCATTTTGCCGTATCTTCTGCTGTCAACGGATATCCTTACCATTTGCTGCTCGCGTGCGATCTCCTCGCACATGCAGAGCTCTTTAGGCAATCCACATACTGGGCATATCTCGGCCATCAGATCTTTTCCTCCTCATTCTGAACGGTCAGGATGCGGGCGATGTTCGTTCTTATCGCACGTATCAGGCCGGGGTTGGCTGGCGCCCCTCCCATTGCCGATACGCCTCTCTCGTGCATGAGGTCGTTACGGAGCTCTTTGAGCTTTTCGTTGCGTTCCTCCGCGCTCATCTCCCTTATGTCAGCCGTCTTGAGCAGTGCCATCAGTTGACCTCCTTCGTCTCTGCGCCGACGTCCTCGACGACCGGTGCCTCTGCGGGCGCTACGCTCCCGAATATGTCCGGGAGTTTTGCCGCGGCCTCGGTCTTGCTGATGATCGCCGTATCGGCGGGGAGTTTCGAATCCGGCCTCATTATCTCCACCGTGACCCCGATCACTCCCATCTTCAGTTTCGCGATCGCGTACCCTTTCTCAACGAAGAGGGTCCTGGGCTCGCCGCAGAATTTGATGTAGCCTTCCTTGAATTTCTCGGTCCTGTGCCTCTGTCCGGTCAGCTTGCCTGCGATTATCACATGGCAGCCGCGGGCCCCGGCATCCATCACCCTGCGGACGGTGGAGTGCCCTGCCCTGCGGAAGTGCCATCCTCTCTCAAGGGAGAATGCCAGCTTCTCTGCCATTATCTGTGCGTTAAGACTTGCGTTCTCGACCTCCTGAACCTCTATCTGGGGGTTCCCGAAGCCGTATTTCTCTTCTATTACCAAGGTCAGGTTCTTGATGGTCTGACCGCGCCTTCCGATGACCAGTCCCGGTCTCTCCGTAGTGAGTATCACGCGGGTGCCCATAGGCGTCCTCTGGATGTCAAGCCCTCCGAAACCGGCGCGGCTGACCTCTTTCATGAGGTACTCCTTGAGGAGGACCCTGCGCACATTCTCGGCAACGAATTTCCTCTCTGATGCCATATCACTCAACCTCCTCTATTATTACCTCTATGTTGGCTGTCTCCTGGTTCCATTGAGTGGCCCTCCCATGGGCCCTGGGCATGTGCCCGGGCATGGTCTGGCCTCTTGCGATGGTGATCGTCGTTATCACCATGCTGGATGCGTCAAGCCCCTTGTACTCCGCATTAGACATCGCGCTCCTTATCACTTCAAGGATTGCTTTTGACGCCTTCACGGGGTATCTTCCGGGTCCGACGCCTTTTTTGTGGGACACGCGTTTGTTGTATCTCTTCAGGGGCACCGGTCTTTCGAGGGCGATGACCTCTTCCAGCACCGTGACTGCCTTCTCTGCGTTCATATAGCGTACCATGCCGGCGACCTCGCGGGCGAACTTGGGAGAGACCGGCTGGTCCCTGGCCAAGGCCTTCGCGGAGATGTCCGGGTCAGATACAGTTGTGTAACCTTTGTTCGTAACCATTCCGTACACCTCACTTCAGCGGCATGAACTTAGAGGACCTTGTCGCACCCACTCCGGGTCCGGAGTGAACGGGCGGTCTCCTCGTAAGTACGAATTCTCCGATGAAACAGCCGATCATCTCCGGCTTTATCTCGAACTCTTTGAATTCTTTTCCGTTATACACACTTATCTTCTTCCCAACGAATTGGGGTATGATCGGCAGGTCCCTGCGGTGCGTCCTGACCGGCCCGTCAGACTCCTTCAGCTTGTCGAACAGCAGCTGCTGCTCGTAGTTGAGGCCGCGGAGGTATGTCCTCCTTGCCCTCGAAGGAAGAATGCCGAGTATCTCGTCGAAGGACATTGCCAGAAGCTCGTCCATCGTGAACCCGCGGTAGAGGAACTCTTTCTTCCTCTTTGCCTGGATCGCCGACGCCTTCTTTCTGGCCCTCCTTCTGGTGGCCTTTGCCGACCCTGCGATTATCTTCTTTGCCATTCAGAATCACTTCCTCTTTTTCTTAGGCAGGAAACCTACCTTCTGTCCCGGCGATGCGGTCCTCTTCTGACAGTTCGGCCCTCCGACGTGGGGGTGACTTCCTCCGCCGTGGGGGTGGTCCGCTGCGTTCATGGCGACACCGCTCACTTTCTTGTTTGCGGTGGACCTTGACCTCAGCGTCAGGTAGTTCTTTCCGGCTTTGGCAAGGGGCTTGTCGCCTCTTCCTCCGCCGGCAACGACGCCTATCGCGGCGCGGCATTCGGGGTTGAACTCCTTCATGGCCCCCGAAGGCATGAGCACCACCACTTTCTCTCCCCTGCTGACGACGGTTGCCGACGACCCTGCGGTCTTGGCATATTTCCCCCCGTCACCGGGTTTCGATTCTATGTTGTGTATGGCCGTCCCCTCAGGTATCCTGGACAGCCTGGTTATGTTGCCGGCGGCGACCTTCTCGCCTCCGACGTATATCTTCTGTCCGACCTTAGTTCCGGCCGCGGCGAGCTGGTAGTCAGTGACCCCATTGAAGTCAATGACCGCAAGGGGGCTCGTCCTTCCCGGTGCCTGGATAAGGTCCTTCACGGTGCCTACTCCCTCATCGAACGGGGGGAGCCTGACATCATCTACGTGCCTGTGGCTTGGGGAACGGTATTGCGGTCCTCCGCGCCCTCTCCTCTGTGTAATTAATCTTTTTCCCATTCGATCACCTCAGAACACTCCGACCCTCATTCCGACATCCTCCGCAGAGTATCCTTCCGCGAGTTTGATTATCGCATGCTTGCCGTCTTTCTGTATCTTTGTCCATACACGCTCGACCTTTACCTCAAAACGCTCTTCGAAAGCCGTTTTGATGTCTTGTTTGCTGGCCTGCCTGTGTACAATGAATTCTATCTTGTTGCCGTCGCTGAATTTCTGGGTGGGCGTTCCGGACAGCAGGTTGAGCGTCTTTTCCGTAACATACGGTCTTATGAGTATGTCGCTCTGTTTCACTGCGTCCACTCTCCCATTTTAGATATTGCGGATCTGGTGTATACGGTGAGCCTGCCGGCGTCCCCGCCCGGCGCAAGTATGCTTGCGTTGAGGGTGTCGACGGTCTCGACATCCACTCCGGGAAGGTTGGATGCTCCTTTGAACACGGGTGCCTCTCTTTCCGACACCACTATCAATACGGACACGGGGGTCCTGTATCTCCTGTTCCTCATCTTTCCCCTGCCTGCACGGATCTTGCGGCCTTCCTTAGCGCGCTCTATGTCGTATCCTATGCCGATGCTGTCGAAGATCTCGTTGATCTCTGACGTGCTGGCTATGTTCTGGAACTCATCATCTATCACGATAGGGAACGAAACGGAATCGTCGAACTGGTGGCCGCGGTCCTTTACGCAGTCCGCGCTGCCGGTTGCCGCTATTGCGGAGAAACGTGCGAGCCTCAGCTCTTTTTTGTTGACCTTCTGCTCCCATATCCTTTCCGGGCGCGGCGGGTGGGCTCTCCTTCCGGTCACGTTATTGGGAGATTCGGTCGCCCTCCTTCCGTCGTGAAGCCTCTGGACACGTGCCACTCCTCTTCCTTTGCCCCATGTGCTTACCGAGTGCCTCATTCCCGACCTCTCACTGGGCCCGTACGGCTGCCTCTTGTTGGCCGCTGCCGCCAAGATGGCCTTTTTGATTATGTCGGGCCTGTACTCGGATGAGAATACCTCGGGGACATCGATGGTTCCGGAGACCTCTCCTTTAACAGAATAAACATTCGTTTGTGCCATTCTTCATGCCCCCTGCTTTGACTCGGTGGAGATATATGTTATATCGACCGCCGAAACGTCGGCTTTCTTGGGCGCTCTTGTCGCGTCCCTGAACCTTATCAGTCTCTTTGCCGGGCCGGGAACGGATCCATAAATGAGAACGTAAGCGTTCCTTACCTCTCCATAGTTGAGGAAGCCTCCCTTGGGGTTGACCTCTCCTCCGTCGGCGCCGACCTTTATGATCTTCTTGTTGAACTCGGTCCTCTGGTGGTATCCCATCTGTCCCGAAGCGGGGACCGTGCTCCTTACGTAGCCGGGCCTCTTCGGGCCGAGGTTGCCGATGCCACGGCGGTGCTTGCTGTTCCTGTGGGAAAGCAGCTTCACGCCCCATCTTTTGGTAACGCCCTGGAATCCCTTTCCTTTGGTCACCGCTATGACATCGATGAGCGCTCCTTCCGCTGCGAAATCCTTGACCGCGATCTCTTTTCCTAAAATGCCTTTTGCGTATCCGATCCTCTCTTCCATCTTTCCGCCGCCGATCCTCAGCTCCATCAGGTCAGGGACCTTCTTCGGAACGCCGGTGATCATCTTCGGCTGGGTGTACGCGAGTATGCGCACATCCTCGACATCGAGCCCCTCGTATCTTGCGAAGGACGACTCGTCATGGTTGGTGGGTACGTTCAGCCTTCTTGAGAGCAGGGGGTCTATGTCCTTGGACCATACCTCTCCTGCCGTCTTGAGGCCTGTTATGCTGCTCTCATAAAATCTTACCGCAGCGACCCTCATGGGCGGCACCTCCACCACTGTGACCGGTACCTGAAGCTCCATGCCCGTTGTGGTACTCTTGACCCTCTTGTCGACGATGAACGCATGCGTCATCCCGACCTTGTATCCGGCGAAGCCCTGTATCTTGGGCGCTCCGCTGATCTCGGGCCACGAGTCGAGCCTTGGGGTCTGCGACTGTGCTCTTTTCCTAGGGCCGAATGCCCTGGATCCTTTCTTTGGACGTCTCCTCTGTGACATTTATTCACATTCCTGCGAGGGTCTCTTCGCTAACCTCGCGCTTTATCGACGAACGCGTCTTGATGTTTGACCGTGACGCCATATTCATCTCGAGAACTCGACATGAGTGAACTTGGGTTGCCCAAGGCATTGCCCGGTGCGTCTGGTCAGACATACAGCATGTCCAATCTAAAAGTGGTATAATTGGGTTATATTTAAAGGCTACTGCATTCCGGCCGACGAAACGGCGCAGGTCAACCGAGGCGGTCCTTTTCGGCCTCTATGAAATCTATCATCGCCCCTATCGCCTTCTCCGCGTCCGGGCCTCCGCTCTGCATGAACCCGTGGAGGGCGTTCTTGAACTCGAGCAGTTCCGCTCGTACTCCTGCGGCCTTGAGCTTTTCATAGTAATTCAACCCGTCCGGGCTCAGAGGGTCGCCGATCCCTGCGACTATCAGAAGGGCCGGAGGAAGACCTGCCAGCTGGTCGTTCGACGCATGAACGGGGGAAACGTACGGGGACCTTGCCTGTTCCGGGTCTGTCAGGTAGCAAAGGACATACATTTCGATGTCCTCGTTTGTCAGCACCTGCGTGCCCTTCGGTTTTTCGTAGGGGTCCTTTGAGGGGTCTGTACTTGGATAGCACAGGACCTGATACTTGATGCTGAGGTCTTTCCTTTCGCCCGCTTTTATGCAGACGACCGTGGCGAAGTTGCCTCCTGAGCTGTATCCTCCGATGCCGATGCTCTCTTTGTCGATCCCGTATTCTTCGGCGTTATCGTAGTAGTGTTTGACCACTTCGTAAACGGCCTCGACCCCCGCGGGATACGGGTTTTGAGGGGCCCTCGGATAATCTATGCTGATGATCTTGATGTTCGTCTTTTCAAGTATGCGGAGGTTTATCTGCTCATCATATTCGGGGGACAGAAGAACATACCCTCCCCCGTGAATGTCAACAAACAGCGGCCTCTTCTCCTTAGTGTCGAAACCGTACTCCAGCACCCTGATCTTGCCGTATGAGGTATCGATGAAACGCTCCGGGGCGGTGGTTGTCAGTTTCATGTGGAGCTCTACCATTCTCTGAAGTTTTTCGACCTTTTCTACCGCTGTTTTCCTGTCCATCTGAAATACCTCTTTCTGCGTAAACGCTCGCCACATTTATTAAAGGCGGCTTGGCTCCAAACCAGCACTCAGGCTGATGCTTCCCATAAATGTCTGTGAACGGTCTCCGTTGGGGGCGGTCTCAGAGATTGCCTTCCTTCGCCTTCGCCTGAGCCCTTTTCATCCGAGCTTTTGCATCGAACCCCGTCGCCTTCTCCACGAACGCGTTGAGTTTCCTTTTGCTGTTCAGGATATCCTCGTCGGTCAGCTTCCCCTCTTTGCTGGCTGTGACCACCTCGAGCTTGTCTTTGCCTATGACCTTCACCGTGATGCTTTCCAGCACACCATATGACGAGACGAGAGAATCCCCCCTCTCAGATACATTGCCGAAGACGTCCTCCATCATTTTCCCGAGCAGGTCCCCCTCAATGTTCTTGAACCATCCTTTCTTAACGTCGTATTCCACCATCTTTCGCACTTCCTATCGCAAGGTCGTTGCCGAACCCCCTGTCGAGGTCCGCCGCCGTACCTAGTATCCTTTCCGATTCCAAATATGTTTGCCAACCGTCTTTGCATTCGCATTCGACTTCGAGGTCCTTCGGGTCCTGCGAGAAAGAGAACCTCTCTATCCCGTCCAGCATCTCCCTGTCGCACTTCCCGCAGTTGTGGACCCCTCTCGCGGTCCCCCCTCCTGAGGGAGAAGAGATGAGTCTTGCATTCACTCTGCCCGACAGCCGTCTCATGACCTCTGCCAGAGACCATATCCAAGGGGGCCTGAGCTCTCCGGCCCTCCACAGCCTTTCCGCGTACGTCCCGCGCTGGACGTTGAGAGGGTTTACGGATATCTCATCGGAGAATTCGTCCGCGAACACCGCCGAAGCGACCGTATCCTCTATCGCAGATGATTCGGTGAGAAAAGGCGGTTTCAGAAGCAGGTACGTTCTCACAGTGAGCCCGGCCTCTTTGATCAGCATCCCCGCCCTCCTGCTGTCCTCGGGGGTGAACCCTTTGTTGATGGATGTGCTCAGAACGTCCGGATCGGAACTCTCAAGCCCAAGCGCGACGGTGGTCGTCTTGGGAAGGGCCGCGACCGTCTCTTCTTTCACGAATTCCGGGCGGCTCTCGACCAATATCCTTTCGCAGCCCGAGAACTCCTTCAATACTCTTTGCCGTACAGACAGAGGTATCTCTTTTTCATCAAGGAAACTGCCGGAAGTGTATATCTTGACGAAGGGCTCTCCGTTATACTTCGACAGTGCTTCGTCGATCTGCATATTGAGGTCGTCCTCCGTCACAGTGACCAAGGATGCCTGCCTGTACCCGCACATGCTGCATCCTCCTGTCTTTGCCCAGCAGCATCCGCTTGTGCGCATTATCACTACCATCGCGTCGCATATCCTGCCGGAGACCATGTCTTTCTCTTTCCAGCAGGCCTCGAGTTGGGACGGGGATCTCCTCTCTTTCATTTCCAGGCCTGTTCCGAACATGGGTTCTCGCCTATTAATCATTTCAGCAAAGCGCCGGAGATGCGAACCCCGATCCGCCCAGAGGGCGCCGTTGCCGGCGGGCATCGTTCCCGATGCTTCCGTCCTGGCATTAGGGTATCAGTTCCAGCGCCGCTGTTGTTTTCACGGCCCTTTCCGAGAAAAAGATTATTAAGAGCCCTTCCAATCTTCGATAAGATAACCCAATGGTCAGAAAGATAATAGTCATAGGTTCGGGTGCTGCCGGAATGACGGCGGCGTCATCTGCCAGAAAAACGGATCCCGATGCGGAGATAACCGTTTTTACCAAAGATGCCGACATTGCCTATTCCCCCTGCGCCATACCATGGGCCATTGAAGGGAAGATCGCTTGGGACAGCGTGGTCATGCACACGCCCGAGCACTATTCTGAAAGAAAAGGAATAAAGGTTGTCACCGAGACCAGGGTGGACTCCGTGGACGATTCCGCAAAAACGGTCTCCGTGGCAGGAAAGACGTACAAATATGATTCGTTAGTGATAGCCGCCGGAGGGAAGGTCTTCATACCGCCGATAAGCGGCACGAACCTTGAGGGGGTGTTCGTGGTAAGGACGGTACGTGACGGCAAAAGGATACAATCATACGTCAAGGAAGTAGAGAAGGTCGTGATCTGCGGCGCCGGAGTGATAGGGCTGGAGGTAGCCTTTGTACTCTCCGAACTTGGGAAGGACGTGACGGTCGTTGAGATGATGGACCAGGTCATACCCCGTATAGCCGACAGCGACATGGCGGTCCCGATCCAGGAATACCTTGAAGGAAAGGGGATCAAATTCATCCTTAATGCGCCGATGCAGTCCGTGAACGGCTTCGGGAAGGTCAGCAGCGTCACTGCCGGGAACGAGGAACATGAGTGCGAGATGGTAATATTCGCCACAGGCGTGAGGGCGAACGTCGATATCCCGAAACAGCTGGGGTTCGACATCGGCCAACTGGGCGGTGTCATCGTGTCGCCTTCGCTCCAGCCATACAAGGATGGGCGCTTGGTCCGAGACATATTTGTCGCGGGCGACCTGATACAGTGCGAGTCGGCGGCCGTGGCCGGCCCTACAATGAGCCAGCTCGGATCTTCGGCAGCCAGACAGGGCGCCGCGGCGGGAAAGAACGCGGCGGGAGGAAAGGCCCTGTACGGGCCGGTATCAAGCCCATGGGTGAGCGTGATCGGTGAGAAAGAAATCGCCGGCACCGGATTATCTTTGGGCCTTGCATCCTGGTACGGCCTGGATGCGGTCTGCGGCAAGGCCGACGGCCTTACCCGCGCAAGATATTACCCAGAAGCGAAGAGAATAACCGTGAAAGTGCTTGCGGATGCGGCAACCCACAGGATCATCGGCGCACAGATACTGGCGGGAGAGGGAGCCACGGGCAGGATAAATTGGCTTACTTCCGCGATAATGTCAGGCACGACCGCAGAGGATTTCCTTGTGCGCGCAGAGAACGCATATTGCCCGCCGACATCGATGGTGAAAGATACAGTCATATCAGCAGTGGAAGACCTGTGTGAAAAATTGAAGTGATCAGATGGAATATGAAGAGTACAAAAAGCTTTACGACGCCCTGAACAGGCCGGGGGACATAGAGAAATTTCTCGAAAAAGGATACGACAGCCGGCTGCTGGAGACCCTTTACACCCAAAAAACAAGCAGAGATGTGAAGAAACGTTTCCACTCTATCAAAGATAAAGCTCCGCTTCTGCTCAAAGAATGGAAAAAGGGAAAGACACTCATGGAGATATCCGATAAGTACAGATTCCCTCCGATACTCATCTCGATGTTCATCTTTCAAGAGGACGGCGTTACCAGAAAGCAGTTCTGGGAGTTCATAAGGAAGCCGGAGCTGCTCGAGAGCCAGCAGACCGCGGATGAGGTCAGGGACGTGGTCAAATACGATCTCGTATATTCTCCGGATGCCAACGAGAAGCATAAAGAAAGGGGGATATGGGGAGAGACGCTCCTCCAGAACTGGCTCAATGAGCAGAACATCGTTTACAAGACCGAAGAAGACCTTCGCGGCGGAGAGGGGCAGAAGACCCCCGACTGCCTGTTGGACGAGCCCATGTCATACGACGGGAAGAAGATATGCTGGATAGAGAGCAAGGCGTCATTCGGCGATAACGTGGAGTTCCGCCTTAACTCCAGAAAACAGCTGTGCCCTTACACAGAACTATTCGGCCCGGGCCTTGTTGTATATTGGACCGGCTGCCTTGAGGATCTGGAGTGCCCCAAGGACGTGTATGTGTCCGACATATCCGTCTTGGAAAAGAGGCTTGGGAAGTTCACCGAGTGACCTTGCGCTTGTATTCTTCTCTCAGTTCTCCGAGGGTCGCGGTCCTTTCCGCGAACGCGTTGTGTTTGTGAATGGATTCCTCCGACTCGCTCTTCACTTTTATCTCCACATTGTCGGAAAGCTTTCCGTACCTTTCAACGACCGACTCCAGGACATTCCTCACCACATCCTCAACGAACCTCGGATTGTTGTGAGCGTTGATCACCACCTGGCCCTCGTCGCCCCTTTTGAGAAGCTCGTATGTGGGGGATGAGAAGGCCTTCTGAACAATATCTATTATCTCATCCGCTTCCACGTCGGTGCCGTCGTCCATCGTGAAGAGCGCGGTGCATACGTTCCTCTGGTTATGCGACATCACGGGGATGTCGCTGCCGCAGTCCATCATCTCGGACACCGTCTGCTGAGCGCAGGGGCATGCGGTCATTCCTATGACCTCCACCCCGATGGTCTTCCTTATCCCGCTTCCTCTGACGGCGGACCCGCTCGCCAATAATTTGTAGATCTCCAACGTCCCCTTCCCCGAGGGGGTCTCGCTCTCTCTGAAGTATTCGGCCACTATGTCTACGTTGGCGGTCTGGGCGTACTCGTGATGTGCCAGCAGTTTCTTGCACATGGCGACCGCCATGTTCTCCAGTCCGGTCACGGGCTCCCTGATGCTGTCCTCGACCACATTGCTGAGCACCTCTACATTTCTGGAAAGGTGGGATCCTTTCTGGTCGGCGGGGAGGTCCACGAAGATATCTATCCAACAGTTGAGCGCCCCGTTCAAAGCGCTGTTGATCCCCTCCCTTTTCACGACCACCGGCTTTCTTACGCCGGTCACGCCAACCTTTGTGAGCTTGGACCAGGTATCGCCTTTTTTGTACTGCACATCACACTTCAGAGCCATGCAGCGTAATGCCATTATTACTTAAAAAGTATAGAGTTACAATAAATTTAGTATGGAAAAGGAATATCATGTCATACCGCCATCCCGAAAATATGCTGTGCGGCGTCGACGAGGCTGGAAGAGGGTCGGTCCTCGGCCCTTTGGTTGTCGGAGCCGTCTATTCTGCCTCCGACGGCATCCTGGTGGATATCGGAGTAAAGGACTCAAAGAAACTGGCCCCCAAGACGAGGGAACGGATGTACGATCTGATCATTGATGCGTGCGAGACATCCATCGTCTGTGCGGCCGCTGCGGAGATCGACGGCAAGCGGAAGGAGATGACGTTGAACGAGATAGAACTGGAGATGTTCGTCAAAGCCTGTTCGAAGGTCCCCGTATCAGCCGTATATGCGGACTGCCCCGATGTGAACGAGGCGGCTTTTTCCAGAGATATGAGCAGAAGAATGAACAGCACGGAGATAATAGCCAGACACAAGGCGGACGACACTTTTCCCATCGTTTCTGCAGCGTCCATCATCGCAAAGGTGACCAGGGACAGGATGGTCGCCGACATTGAAAGAGAGTTCGGGACGGACATAGGAAGCGGATATCCGAGTGATCAGCGTACGATGGAATTCATAGAAAAATGGATAAAAGATAACGGTGGTCCGCCTCCACATACACGTTGCTCCTGGGAACCCGTGAGGCAGATGATGACCGTCTCCAAGAACACCAGGATCAGCGACTGGTGAGACCATGAGCATGGAAGCTTCGATTCAGACACTTATTGACAAGTTCCACAGAAAGATGGAGAACGACGAGCAGGCAAAGGAAGAGGTAATGCCTCTTAAGAAGACGGTCAACATCGATCTCGGCACGGAACACTACTCTCTGAAACTGGAGAACGCTCAGATAAGCGACTTCAAACCTGAGGTCATTGATGAAGCGGACATCACCCTTGTCACGACGCCGGAAAGCCTCCAGGGACTTATCGACGGCACCCTGAGGCCGATGAAAGCGTACGTTACAAAGAAGATAACCGTAAAAGGCAAGATACAAGACCTGATGTTCCTGAAGAAATTCTTCTGAACTCCCTGCTTTCCGCAGGGCTTTCTGCCATGAAAGTTTTTATATCAAATAGCAGTAAGAGGGGACAACAGCGAGGTGGGGTAGCCAGGATATCCCGTCGGGCTCATAACCCGGAGACCGGTCGTTCAAATCGACCCCTCGCTACCAATCCCTTGTTTCTTTGATCGGATATTGCTGCCCTCAGAGCAGGTTCTTTGCCTCTTCCGGAGATATCTCCAGTGCTTTGAGCATGTACTCCAATGCTTTCTTTGCATACGGCGCCCTTGCCTTGGGGTCCTCCATTATCTCGCCGTATGTCGCCATCACATTGTTGAAGTACTCGATCGCGAATTCCGAATAAAGCGAAGACTCGAGGGATTCGTCTATTTGCGCGGCCTCGTTGTACGCTTTCTCCGCTTCATCATATTTGTTCACGGAGATGCAGAAAGAACCGTACGACTGGTAGAACTCCACCCTGTCCCCGTCCAATTCTATCGCTTTCCTGTAAGAGTCCATTATCTCTTCGGGCGAGACCTTCGCGCCGAACATCCCCGAGGCATAATTGCCGCATTCCGCTTTGTAGTACCAAACATCTGCGTTCTTTGGATATTCTTCCGCGAGTTTTTTGAAATGAGAGTACGCTTTTTTGAAGTCGCCCTCATCCATTGCCTTCATCCCGGCCATGATCTTCTTGTCCGGTGTGTCTTCCACCATGGCTATGATATGAGGGGGAGGGGTTTTAATCTCTTTCCCAAAAAAGAGGTGTTTCGGGCATCGGGATCTATGCGGGGCCCCATACGCTTTCCGCCGTAACCTAACGGACGTTCGTGATGGCAGAACAAGTTATACAAATATTGCAGTATCTTTTTACAAAAAAATCCAATTTCTGCACAATCTTTTTTTAAAAAATTACAATTTTTGCAGTATTATGTTGCTTGAGATCTGAAAGCATAACCATGTCCGCATGTGTGTCGCTCCGGAAAGAGGGGCTTTGCGCAGCTATGCATCCACTCGCCGGTTATGTGACCTTGCCGTGATCTTTCCTTGCTTCCGCCGGATCCCGTTTCGGCCAAAGTTACCTATTTAATCACGCAGAAGAATACGCAGAGTATGATAGATGATGTATGGAATAGGATGTCAACGGACCCTGCCATGGAGGGATACTCTTTTAAAAAAGTTGGCCTGCCCTCTCCGGATCACGCATCAATGAAAAAATGCAGAGAGCTCTGCGCCCAGAACGTATGCGGCGCGTATAGCGTCACATGGGGCTGTCCTCCCGGGGTCGGCAGGGAAGAGGAATGCCTTAAGACATTGGGGGATTTCTCAAACGCCGCTTTCCTCATAAAGGAGTTCAATAACATAGATCTGAAAGACCGTGAGCTTCTGCGGGAACTCGGTACCGCACACCAAGACGCATGCAGGAGGTTCAGCAACGCACTCAGAGGAGAAGGATACAGGGTCCTGGCTCTCACTGACGGCGGCTGCAGATACTGCGGAGAGTGCTCCTATCCGGACGATCCGTGCAGGTTCCCCGATCAAAGAATATCGTCCATAGCCGCCTACGGGATAATGATGGATGAGTACATGGGGTCGCAGAACATCGAGTTCCATTTCAGGGACGACGGCATGACCCTTTACGGGCTGATAATGTACGATGGATCATAAGTTTGGTAAATAATATAACCAAAGCGGACAATCATGCTGTCAACATGGACAGAATGATCATGGAAAGGGTCGCGAAAGCGGCGCATTTTGCGCTTAATGAAGAGGAGATTGAAAGATACTGCAAAGATTTTGACGAGTTATTCAATCGGCTCAATATGATCGACGGTGCACCTGAAGGAGAGGGGCACGGCGTGAACCCTTTGGAAGTGGGAGATGTCCTGAGGGACGATGTACCAGGCATATTCTTTGATCCATACGAGCTCCTGAAAGATATGAAAACATACGAGAACTATGTCAGGGGGCCCAGAGTTCTATGAAGGACATCCTGGCGTCGCTGCCCGGGCTCAACGACAAGTACTCCATGTTCAGCTGCATCGCGGAGGATGCTGATCTAGGCGATTCGAAGTTCCTTTTCTCCGCCGAGGACGGCCTGACATCAAAAGACATGATGACGCGGTGCGGCTCCAAGATGTTGGACGGACACCGTCCCGTATTCGATGCCGCCGCCATAGAGAAAATGAGGGCCGCGGGAGGAAAACTTATCGGCAAATGCAACATGGACGAGTTCGGGTTCGGTTCATTCGGCACCAATTCCGCATATGGGATTCCAAAGAACCCCTTCGACCTTGAGCGGTCATGCGGCGGCTCGGCCGGAGGATCGGCGTGCGCGGCAGCGGCGATAGACGGCCATGTCTCGCTGGGAGCGTCCACGGGAGGCTCCATCTGCTGTCCCGCAAGCTTCTGCGGGGTGTACGGCCTCGTACCTACCTACGGCAGGGTGTCCAGATACGGCCTGGTGGACTGCGGCAACTCATTGGACAAAGTGGGGCTGATCTCTTCAGACCCTGAGTTGCTGGCTCGGTTCCTTCCGGTCATTTCCGGAAAGGACCCCAGAGAACCTACGTCCTGCGCCCAGCCCGAGCTTGAACTGAAAGGAGAGAGGATCGGATCCGTCGGGGTGCCGGAAGAACAGCTTGAGGGGGTCAGCAAGGACGTCCTTTCCTGCTTCGAGTCCTCCTTGGATGTCCTGAGGGGCATGGGGGTCGAGGTAAAGATGATCAAGATGCCCTCCCTGAAATATGCCCTCTCCACATGCTTCATAATCTCTGCGGCCGAGTCATCCACGAACCTTGCGAGTTTCGTCGGCATGAGGTACGGCCAGCAAGAAGGCGATCTTTCCATGCGGTTCGATGACTATTTTACTTATTTCAGGACCAAATACATCGGAGAGGAGGCCAGACAAAGGATACTTTACGGAACCTACATCAGGATGGCGGGGCTCAGAGAGAGATATTATGTGAAAGCTCTCAGGGTAAGGCTGCACATCATCGAAAGCTACAAAAAAGCGTTTGCGGAGCATGACGCGATACTTACTCCGACAATGCCTTTTGTTTCTCCGAAGTTCGAGGAGATAGCCAAAATGACATCCGATGAATCCTACGGCATCGACCGTCTTGCGTGCCCTCCCGATGTGGCGGGAATGCCGCATATCTCCGTTCCGTGCGGTTATGACGGCAGCGGGATGCCGATAGGTATGCAGCTTGTAACGGACCATTGGAAAGAGGATCCCCTCATAACGTTCGCAAAGGATTGGGGTAAGGCATTCGATGTGAGACGCCCGGAGGTGTCGCTATGATGATAGGATTGGAGATACACGTGCAGCTTCCGACCGCATCGAAAATGTTCTGCTCCTGCCCCACTACCGATGCGGAGGCTCCCAACACGCATGTGTGCCCCATATGTCTGGGTATGCCGGGGACCAAGCCCGTCCTTAACAAAAAAGCAGTGGAATGCGGGATAAAACTGGCAAAGATGCTCAACTGCGAGATACCGGATATAATGTGGTTCGCAAGGAAGACGTATTTCTATCCCGACATGAGCAAAGGAGTGCAGGTGACCCAGTATGAAAAAACCGTCGGAAGCAAAGGAGTGTACCTTCTGCACGGGAAAAAGCCCATCGGGATAACGAAGATACAGCTTGAGGAGGATCCGGGAAAGACAAAAAGGGTCGGAGACCAGTCGTCGCTGGTGGACTACAACAGAGCGGGGACCCCGCTTACGGAGATAGTCACGGACCCCGATTTCTCCTCCCCGGCAGAGGCGAGGGAGTTCCTTAAACAACTGATAACGGACATACGCCACACCATTGACCTTCCTGGAGACGGAGAGAGGAGCATACGCTGCGACTGCAACATCTCCATCGGAAAGGAAAGGGTCGAGGTAAAGAACGTCACGGGCCTGAGGAATGTCGAGAGGGCGCTGACGTTCGAGGCAATACGACAAACGAAGATCCTGAAGGCGGGAGGGAAGGTCGACAGAGAGACCAGGCGCTTCGACGAGGAAAGGGGAGTGACCATTTCCGTCAGAAAGAAAGAGTACGAGTCCGACTACGGCTACATCAATGAGCCGGATCTTGGAGTATTTCACATAGGGGAGATGGTCAGGTCCATTTCCATCAAAGAGAGCCCGGTCAACATGGCCATAAGGATCAGCAGAGAATACGGCATAGACGAGAAGACAGCCGGTCAGATCGTTTCTACCTCAGTGAATCTCGCCAAGACGTTCGAGGCCATAGCCGAGGCTACCGGTTCCCCTCAAAAAGCGGTGTCCTGGACCACCGGGGCCATATCCGCCAACTGGAAGGCGTTCGAGGCCGCCGGAAAAGACCCGGCGGGGATCGTGAGAATAACAAAGAGATTCGCAGACGGCGACATTACGGACATAGAGGCGGACATTGAGCTGAAAGCCTACATGACGGGCTCGGACATCGGGACGATAAAAGAGCAGAGCGCGGGTCTGGACCAGATCGTCGGCGACTATCTGGATTCGCATCCCGAGATCATAGACGAGATAAAGAAGAATGAAAAGGCGATTAACCGCGTCATCGGCCATGTGATGAAAGAGACCGGCGGCAGATATTCTTCTTCGGATATCGTCTCGGCAACGAAAGGCGCGCTTGCCTCAAGGCTTTGAGCCCATTCGTGACCTCATTCTTCGTCAAGGCTCCCCAGGTCATCGAAGTCCATACCTTCGATGGCCAGGGTCATTATCTGCAGCTCTTCCAATTTCTCGTCTTCCACCTTTGCGGGAGACCCGTCCAGCAGCGATACGGCCTTCTTGTTCTTCGGGAACGCGATGACCTCTCTGATGGTATCCTTCCCAAGGAGAATGGACATGAACCTGTCAATACCCAGCGCGATGCCGCCGTGGGGCGGTGCGCCGTAGCCGAGTGCCTCCACGAAGAACCCGAAATCCGCCTGGATCTTCTCGTCGTCCATGCCGATCTTCCTGAAGACCTCCCTCTGAAGCTCCGGGTCGTGTATCCTTAATGATCCGGAACCGAGTTCGTTGCCGTTGAGGCAGAGGTCGAAGCATGCTCCTCCGACATACGCATCATTGAGGTCATTCTCAGGAAGGACGAAAGGATGGTGGAACACGTCGTACTTCCCGGACACCGGGTCCACCTCGAACATAGGGCAGTCCACAAGCCAAGTGAACTGCATCTCATCCTTCGGTATAAGGTCAAGGTCCTCCGCGAGCCTCTTCCTGAGCGCTCCTCCTCCTTCATAGGTGGATTTCCATGGCCCCGCGATAAGGAACAGCAGGTCCCCCTCTTCCGCGCCCATCTTTTGTTTTATCGCATCCAGGATCTCCGGCGTGAAGTATTTCGTTATGTTGCTTTCCAGCTTGCCGTCCTTGCACCTCATCCACGTGAGTCCGCCGAGGCCGAACTTCTTCGCTTGGCCGATGTATCTGTCAACATCATTCCTTCCGATGCGCTCGCCGGCCACGTCCGCTTTCAGGTTCAAGCCTGCGACCATCCCTCCGGTCTTGAGTATCCTTTGGAATATATCGTATTGGGCGTCTTTCACGACCTCGGTCAGAGAGACGAATTTGAGCCCGTACCTTAGGTCAGGCTTATCGGAACCGTATGATTCCATTGCTTCCGTATAGCCTATGCGCCTGAAGGGGATGTCTATCTCTTTGCCGAAGAGGCCTTTCCATACATATGCGATCAATCCTTCGATCATATCCTGGATGTCCTTCGAGTCGACAAAGGACATTTCCATATCCAGCTGAGTGAATTCTGGCTGGCGGTCCTTTCTGGAGTCCTCGTCCCTGAAGCATCTTGCGATCTGATAATAGCGGTCCATGCTCCCGACCATCAGCATCTGTTTGAACAGCTGAGGGGACTGGGGCAGAGCGTAGAACGTGCCGGGGTGCACCCTTGACGGCACTATGAAATCTCTTGCGCCTTCCGGCGTGGACCTTGCGAGAATAGGCGTTTCTATCTCAAGGAAACCGTTCTCGACCATGTACTGTCTTATCAGGTGGATGAATCTGCTCCTTGTTTCCATCGCCTGTATGGCCTCGGTTCTCCTGAGGTCGAGGTATCTGTACCTCATCCTTGTGTCCTCGTTCGGAAGCACGCCTTCTTTTTGGTCGCCCAGCTCGAATGGCGGCGACCTTGATCTGTTCAGAAGCTCGGCCTCCGTGATCAGCACCTCCACCTCGCCGGTGGGGTTCCTTGCATCCTCGGTGCCGTCAACCCTCTTCCTGACAATGCCGTTAACCGATACTGCGGACTCACGGGTGAACGTCCTCATCGTATTCGACAGGGAATTCACATCGGTCTCTCCCGGAACATCTTCCGGGTCGAACACGATCTGTGTTATTCCGTATCTGTCGGCAAGATCGATGAAGGCTACTCCGCCATGGTCTCTGGAAAACCTTACCCATCCCTGAAGACAGACCTTTTTTCCTATATCCTCTGACCTGAGTTCTCCGCAAGTGTTGGTTCTTCTCATCGCAGTACCTCTGTTGATTGACGGATTCCAGCTAATAATTGGCTTATATAAATCTTTGTTTATTGCCGGCATCCTTTGTTAATTACGGCCGCCGTCTGGTACACAACCATGCATTTCCGGCCCTTGTCGCATGTTTATTACATATGACCCTCATATCCTTCAGACATATGACGGAGGAGATCTTCAGGCGCGACGGTTATGCGTTCGAGTTCGAGGCCCGCGTGTTGTCCGTTGATGGTGAAGAAGTTGAACTTGATATCACCGCATTCTACCCGGGAGGCGGAGGCCAAGTGTGCGATACAGGCACTATCCGCGGTCTCGAGGTAACGGAAGTGTTCTACAAAAAGGACAGGATAATCCACAAGGTCAAAGGAAGCGACCTGAAGAAGGATGATACCGTCTGGTGCAGCGTAGATTGGGACAGACGCTACGATCTCATGATGGGACATACGGGGGAGCATCTGCTCTTCGGCTCTCTGAGGAGGCAGGTCCCGGAACTTTCCATCAACAAGATATTCATCTCTCCCGACAGCAAATACGTGATCGTCGACAGGGATGTGAGCTGGGAGGATGTCCGCAAGGCACTGTTATTCGCGAATCAGGCGATAAGGGACAATCTCCCCATCACGAAGGCCCTTATGGATAGGGATGACCCAGAGCTCGAAAAGGTAAGGATAAAGAAGGAGAGGATCCCAGAGGGAGAGGTGGTTTCGGTGGTTTCCATAGGGGGCATCGACCTTTCCGCGTGCAGCGGCCTCCATGTCATGGAGACCGGCGAACTGGAGATGCTGTTCGTTGACAGGAAGGTCTCCGCCGGAAAGGAGGGGGTCGCGATACATTTCAGGGTCGGCAACGATGCCAAAGATTCCGCGATGGCGCTGGCAAATGTTTGTCTCCAAGCGTCGGATGCGGCGGAGAGCAAGCCCGAGGACCTCGTCAGGGCCGTATCTAACCTGAGAGCCGAATCGGAGACTCTGAGGAAAACATCCGGTTCTTTCGTGAAAAAACAGATAATGGAACTGGTCCCGACGACGATCGGGGGAGTGGACGTGGTAGGCGGAGTGTTCCCTCTCGTCGAGAGGTCCGTCCTCTCTGACGCCGCAGAGGCATACAAGGTATCAGGAAAAGTGTGCGTGCTGGTCTCTTCGGGGGACAGCACGTCGGTCATGATCTCCTCGGGAACTGAGAAGATAGATTGCAGGGATGTTCTGTCGAAGGTCCTCGCCGAGTTCGGGGGGAGAGGCGGCGGCAAGCCTGATTTCGCTCAGGGAGGGGTTGCGGATGCAGCGGCGGAAACGGTGTTCTCGCGGCTGATGGATGAGGTAGCGTCACGGCTACAATTAATTAATTGAAATATCATAGAGGGTAGCGATATGTCAGGAATGAGAGGCGTCAATCCCCGTCAGATGCAGCAGGCAATGAAGAAGATGGGCATAAAACAGACCAATGTCGACAATGCGGTCGAGGTCATAATAAGGACGACCGATAAGGAGATAGTCCTCACCAATGTGGAAGTGGTATGTGTAGATATGCAGGGAAGCCGCAACTACCAGATCTCGGGAGACGAGGAGATACGCGAACTGGGAGCATCCGGAACAGCGGCAGCGGCAGTATCATTCCCTGCGGGGGACATCGAACTGGTGATGTCTCAGACGGGATGCGACAGGGAGAGGGCGATAAAGGCGCTTGAGGACGCGGACGGGCAGCCCGCTGAGGCCATACTCAAGATAATGGCGGGATGATAAAATGTGCTTGGCAGTACCCGGCAGAATAGTTAAGATAGAAGGGGACGTCGGAGATATCGACTTCGGCGGCGTGATACGGAAGGCAAACATCTCCATGGTGGAAGCGAAGATCGGAGATTGGGCGATCATCCATGCCGGATTTGCCATAGAGATCATGGACGAGAAAGAGGCCGAAGAGACGATCAGGCTTTGGAACGAAGTGTTGGACAGCGATCAAACGTCCGTACAATGAAGCACTTGGCGTTCACGAAGTCTCTTGATAAGACACTTTTTGGGCTTCCAGGATAGTTTAATATAGTTTGTAGTTATGGCAGGCATTGGTCTGACGGCCATAGCGGCGGGGAAACACCCGGTCCCATCTCGAACCCGGCAGTAAAGTCCGCCCGCGTATCTGTCAGTACTGTATTGCGCAAGCATACGGGAACACTGACACGCTGTCAACCACTTCTATTTTCATTCACCCCATGAGAACCATTAAGACAGACCTCTGCAATCATTCTGCAATGATATTGATCAAACTGGGCGGAAGCGTTATCACCGACAAGACCCAGTACAGGACCTTCAATAAAGACGTGGTCCGCAGGCTGTGCGGGGAGATCAAGGATTCCGGTGCAAGCGCGATCATAGTCCACGGAGGCGGCTCTTTCGGACACGTCCTTGCCAAGGAATACTCATTGCAGAACGGGTTCGCAGACCCCAGACAGATACCTGCCGTTGCAAGAACACAGTATGACATGAGGGAGCTCGATCAGATGGTGATCGGCGAACTGCTGGATGCGGACATTCCTGCAGTCTCGGTGCCTCCTGGGTCCTGCTTCATGATGGACGGCGGAAAGCTCATTCTGGATGATCCCGAGGTGCTTTTTTCCGCCTCCCGTCTTGGGATAATGCCCGTGTTGTTCGGGGATGTCGTGTTCGATCGGAGCAAAGGGTTCGGGATATGCTCGGGCGACCAGATCATGGAAGTGCTTTGCGGCCTCTACAACCCGCAGAAGGTGGTCTTCGTGTCCGACGTTGACGGGTTGTTCGACAAGGACCCGAAAACGAATCCGGACTCAAAGCTGCTGACGGAAGTGACCTCGGAACTTCTCGCCGAGGTCTCGAGCGATATCGGCGTAGACGATGTCACCGGAGGGGTGCGGGCTAAGATGGAGGCCATGCTGAGGATCACATCTCCTGAAAGAGACTGCATCCTCGTCAACGGTTCCGTCCCGGGAAGACTGCGTTCACTATTAAAGGGAGAAAGGGTTATCTCCACCACAGCCAAAGGAGGATTGTGATGGCCCCCATAAAAGAAAGGAAAGCGGACCACATCGAGATATGCCTCAACGAAAGGGTCGAACCGGGTTATTGCTACTGGGATGATATCAAGCTCATCCACAACGCACTTCCGGAGGTAAATGCCGACGAGATAGATATGACGGCGGAAGTGTTGGGAAAGAAACTCAGTTTCCCGTTCATTGTCACGGCCATCACGGGAGGGTTCCCGGGGGCCAAAAGGATCAACGAGAACATAGCCGCGGCTTGTTCCGAACTAGGGATCGGAATGGGTGTCGGGAGCGAAAGGGCAGGCGTAGCTGGCATTGACCCAGATAGCTATTCGATAGTGAAAGAATATGATGTTCCTCTCGTGATTGGGAACATCGGAGCGCCGCAACTCGTACCCCAACACAGCAAAGACAGATTCTCGCCGGATGATGTGGGAAAAGCAAAAGACCTCATCGATGCGGACATCATGGCGGTACACCTCAACTTCCTGCAGGAAGTGGTCCAGCCGGAGGGGGACACGAACGCGAAGGGATGCTTCGACGCCATAAGGGACCTCGCAAGGGAATATCCGATAATAGTTAAGGAAACGGGTGCCGGGATATCCAAAGAAGTGGCATACAGGCTGAAAGGCACCGGCATATTGGGAATGGACATTGCGGGCATGGGAGGTACCAGTTTCTCCGCGGTGGAGCTCTACAGAGCAATGGCGGGAGGCGACCTGTTAAGAATGAACATGGGAGAATCCTTCTTTGATTGGGGCATCCCCGCGCCTGTGTCGCTTATCGAGGCCGATAACGGCCTTCCCGTCATCGCATCAGGAGGGATACTGGACGGCATCCATGTCGCTTCATCGATAGCTATGGGCGCGTGCTGCGCGGGTGCGGCGCACACGGTACTCAGAGAAGCTACCGAGTCGTCTGCCGCCGTTATTGAGAAACTCACCCTTATCAGGGAAGAGCTCCGGGCGGCGATGCTTCTTACGGGTTCATCGAACATCAGACAACTATCAAATGCAAGATATGTTGTGATCGGACAAACGAAAGAGTGGTTAGAGGGGATACAGTGGACGCAAAAGAATATTTGATGAAGGCCTCCAAAGAATTGGACGGTCCGATAAGACAGTACATCGGCGACGAAGAGCCATCCGATCTCATCGCCGCCTCCAGGCAGTATCCTTATGCGGGAGGGAAGAGGATGCGTCCCGCCATGGCGCTTGCGGCCGCAGGTGCGGTGGGAGGGGACCGAATGAAGGCTATGCCGCTTGCGGTGGCCATCGAATACATACACAACTTCACTCTGGTCCACGACGACTTCATGGACGGCGACGAGCAGAGGAGGGGCATGACCACGATCCATATCGCATATAACGTTCCCACAGCTATACTCGCGGGGGATGCTCTGTTCGCAAAGGCCTTCCAGATAATCTCCGGCATGGATGTCCCGGACAGCAGTATGAGGAATATACTGAAGTATGTCTCACAGGCCGTATGGGATCTTGCCCGCGGACAGCAGATGGACATAAACAACGAGAGAAAGATAGTTTCGGAAGAAGTTTACATAGAAACGATCAGACTGAAGACGAGCGTTCTCTTCGCCGCCGCAGCAGCGGGCGGTGCGCTCGCGGGCGGTGCGGACGAAAGAACTGTGCAGGCCGTTCACGAATACGCAATGGCCTTGGGCCTCGGTTTCCAGATATTCGACGATTATCTGGGTATTGCGGGGGACCCCGCAAAAACGGGGAAGTCTGTCGGGAACGATATCCGCAAAGGAAAGTGCACAGTGATGGTGACGCACGCCATCAGGAACATCAAGGATCCCAAAGTGCTTGAGGAGTTCAAAAGCATCCTCGGCAATGCGGATGCGACCGATGATCAAACGGCCAGAGCCAGATCGATAATGGAAGATGCAGGGAGCATCGCCTACGGAAGACGGCTGGCAAAAGAGAAAGTGGATGAAGCGATATCGAAACTCTCTATCCTTCCTCATAGCGAGGAAAAGGACTTCATGATCGCTCTCGCAAAGTATGCCATCGACAGAGAGGTCTGATCACAGATCCTCTATGCCGGTCGCTGTTATCTTATAATTCGCATACCTGCCTTCCGGCAGGCTGCGATGTTTTATCACAACGGCAGTCCGTACGCTGTTGCCTTTCTTGTCCAATCTCAAGATGGTCTTGGAATTGTGGCTCAGCGCATGCCCTCCGAGGAACTCTATCCCCCCTGTTGCGATGTTCGAATAGACCTGCGATGTCAGCAGCACCGCCACGTCGTTCTTCCTTGCCATCCCCATCAGGGCCTCTATCTGTCTGACGAAGTCGTTCCTTACTTTCATGTCATCGTGGTTGATCCTGTAGAACATATTGATGGAATCGACAATAGCCAGATCTATTACTCCTTTATCGGCGAGATTGACCGTTTTGTCAACGCGGTCCGACTGTTCCTCAAAGCTGTGGACCTGAGAGACCAGAAGGCCCTTTGCGCTCTCTCCGTCCTCCCCGAATATCTGACCCACTCTGTCGTACGATATCCCTTCGGAATCGATGTACGCTACCCTCTCTCCCTTCCTTATAACATTGCGGGCGGTCTGCAGACAGACATTCGACTTGCCTGCGCCGGCCTCACCGTAAAGAAGCGTGATGCTGCCTCTCTCTATCCCTCCTCCAAGAAGATCATCGAAGGCCCTGCATCCCGTGGGTATGCGATTCACGATACTAAAGAGTAAAAGGGATTGATAAAGTTGTTTGGTCAGCGTCTGCCGCCGTCTTTCTCCGAACCCGCTATTGCCCTTTCCCTCATTTGCTGGGAAGGAACGGTACCAAGGATAGTGCGAGCTCCGTGAGCGTCATCGACTGTATTATTATCTTTCCCGGTCCGGTGAGGGTCGTAACGAACAATCCTTCCCCACCGAACATCGCGGTCTTGATCCCGCCTGTGTTTGTGATGTCATAGGCCACTGTGTCCTGCCACGCCACCGCCTTGGCCGTGGCGACCTTATATTTCTCTCCGGGCCTCAGGTCCACGATGTTGAAGTCTCCGCATGCGGTTACGAATGCTATGCCGGTACCGCTCAGCTCCTGAAGAACGAGGCCTTCCCCACCGAAGAGGATGCTTCCCAATTTCTTCTGGAACACCATCTTGAGCTCCACTGTGGGCTGTGCTCCAAGATATCCTGTTTTCTGGACTATCCATTTGCCTCTGCCGATGTCCAGGTCCACGATCTTTCCCGGTACCGAGCCTCCCAATCCCACGATGCCTGTTCCACCCTTGGACCTGTACTCCACAAGGAAAAGGGATGCACCCGACATCGACCTCCCTAACCCCTTCAGGAGACCGCCCTGCATCTTTGCTTCCATTACCATGTTCCCGGTCATGTACGCCATGCTTCCGGCGACCGATTGGAATACCTCATTCTCATCCAGCTGCACATTCACGAACTGAAGGTTGTCCCCGGTAATGGTATATCTCATGCTTTTGTATGGGCTCACGGCTATTTATTTACATGAGATTGCAGATAAACACCCATGACCGACAGGGTACTGATAGCCAAAGGCGCCGAGGCAGAGATCATTGCCTCGCGTTTCCTGGGAAGGGACGCTCTGGTCAAAATACGGTCTCCGAAAAGATACAGGGCGGCCGAACTCGACGAGGAGCTCCGCTCTCTCAGGACGAGAAATGAGGCCCGGCTCATGAAGGAGGCCAGAAGGTCCGGCGTAAGGACCCCTGTTGTGTACGACGTTGACCTTAAGGGATCCTCCATCACGATGGAAGAGGTCAAAGGCGTTAAGGTCAAGGATAAATTGGACAGCGAACCGCATTGTGCGGCAGACATCTGCATGATGATCGGAAGCACGGTCGCGGCCCTTCATAATTCGGGAATATGCCACGGGGACCTTACCACCTCCAACATGATATTGACAGAGGACGGGAAGATCTGCCTTATCGATCTTTCGATGGGAAGGACAAAGGCGGAACTCGAGGACATGGGAGTGGACATACGCCTTTTGGAAAGAGCGTTCGCTTCCGCCCATCCTGACCTGACGGAAGCGTTCTCAGAGCTTATGGCTTCTTACCTTGCGGCGAAGAGAGAACCGAAAGAATTGCTCCGCAAGCTGGACGAGATAAAGAACAGAGGCAGATACACATGAGAATGACCATAATAACCTCCAATCCCGGGAAGGTCAGGGAGTACCAGCATTATTTTGAGGGCCTTGGGATAGAAACGGCACATCTGAATGTCCCATATGATGAGATACAGTCGTCGGACCTTGAAGAGGTGGTCAGAAAGGGAATGGACGAGCTGAAATCGAAAGGCATATCGGATTTCATCATAGACGACTCCGGCCTTTTCATCGACCGCCTGGAGGGGTTTCCGGGGGTATGGTCGGCATATGTCCAAAAGACCATCGGCAACGAAGGGATACTGAAGCTTATGGGCGGGGTCGAGGAAAGGAGTGCGGTGTTCAAATGCTGCATCGGGTGCAACATGAACGGCAAGGACATCATTGTGACCGGAACCTGCAACGGGGTCATCCTTGAAGAAGAGAGAGGCACCGAAGGCTTCGGCTACGATCCGATCTTCAGCCATGATGGGCAAAGATCCTTTGCGGAGGTCCGGACCGATGAGAAGAATGACTTCTCACACAGAGGAAATGCCGTCAGACTGCTTCTCGCAGAGATGGAGAAGATTCTTTGATCTCAGTAGGCAAACCTTAATATCTACGTCATCATCAGCGGTCTAAGGGTCTATGGGCTAGCCTGGTATACTTGTGGCTTTGGGAGCCATTGACTCCGGTTCAAATCCGGATAGACCCACTATGACCCTGTTTTCTGCCATTGTGATCTTAATATGAGCCCGTCCAGAAGCTATTATGGCCGTATCGTTCGGAGCGACCCCACCATTTCGTATGCAAAACTCCATTCAAAACAAACAATACAACAACACAGAACGGGGTGGGTGGTCCATGTGACCACAGGGGGGCTGTGAGCAGTTCATGGACCATCCCATTTTTTCGGCGTTCGGAATGATTCCTTGTCCGATGTATAGGCTAACGATATATAATAGATATAAATCTTTGCGAAGGTCTTTTCCTTTAAAGCTCATCTGTATAATATATATTCATACATATATTGAGAATAGATCGGAAAATATCAGATATTGTCAGAAATTGTCAGAACTCTGATGAACTATGAAAACACACATGTTACTGTAAAAGGTAATACAAACTTTTCAAAAAAAATTGACCATATATAATTATCGTAAAAAAATAGATAGAAATACATAGTATGTTTTAAAAATCAATGTATATATAAATAACAGTTAGATATAAAAACGATTATAAAGATATATTTAATATTTCCCATATTTTTTTGAGATATTTTTATTAAATTAATATTTATAACAATATATAGATTGGCAAAGTATGTTTTATATTCCGTTTTTACCATTATCATAAACATGGATGTAAGACGTGTACAAATCACGGGGGGGTCCTCATTCATGATAACTCTTCCAAAGGATTGGGCAAACTCCGTAGGACTGAACAAGAACGACACAATCGGACTTCAGGCACAGCCTGACGGTACCTTGTCGCTGTACCCGAAAGGTACGGCGCCCATGCCCAAGCGCAGCACGAAGGTCATTGACGCTACGAACGCCATTGACCGGGGATTTCTATACAGGCAGCTTGTGGGAGCATACATTGCCGGACATGCGATGATCCTAATCAGATCCTCGCAGCCTATGTCTCCCGCGGTGATATCTACTGTTACGAACTTCGTACAGGCCTCCATTGGCCTGGAGATGATCGAAGCGGACGATTCACACATACTCGTCGCGAATCTGATCGAGCATGATGCCATAGATCCCAAGAAGATCATTGAAAGAATGGGTCTGCTGGTCAAGGGAATGATCACCGACCTGTATGACGCGGCCTTCACGGGCAACCTTGATAACATAAAGGATATGAGATTGAGGGACACCGAGATAGACAGGATCTATTGGCTGACGTTCAGACAGTGCATCATCTATCAGAAAGATGCTTCCGCATCTCAGAAGATGAATCTTCCTTTGTATGAGATGACAGCTTGCCTTTCACTGAGCAGGGTCCTGGAATACATTGGCGACTATATGGTCTCAATGTCCAGCCATCTTTTCCTGATCGAAGGGTTCGATTCCGCAGACACAACAGACAAAGATGCGAACAACTATGGACAGAGGGTAAATAACCTTCTGACAATGTCCATCAAAAGCTGGATAGAGAAGGATATCACACTGGCCGAGCAGTCGATAAAGGAGGCTGATGAGTTGCTTGAGGAAATAAAGAGATTCTCAAGATCTGACTCCTCCGGAGACGGCATTTTTGCGTCGGCAAGAGAAGTTGTGATGTTCAGCTCGAAAAGGATATCGGAATACTGCAAGAATATCGCTGAGTTCACATTCAATATAGCCATGGAGTGATGAACCTCCTTAAACCATTTTTCAAACCCTTTGAAATCCTATTTTTTACTAAATAATAGACTGACTTATCGAAGATCCACTAGGCGGTCGAGTTATTTTGACCTGAGTTCTGTGAGAATTATTTCGCATTCTTTTCTTAGCAACGGTACATCGTCCATTATTATGTCCCACAAAACCTGCAACTCGATACCCTCATATTTATGGGATATCATATCTCTGAGTTTGGCGATGTTGCTCCACTCTACCTCCGGATGTTTAGATGTTAGACCCGGAGACAGTCTTTTCACGATCTCTCCCACCTGCGATAACGCAAATGCACAATCGTTCTGAAAATGCACGTTGTCAAGAAAATCCTCTTCATCCGCGCCGAATATTTGAATGGCCTCTTCTATATTGACACAATGCCTGATGATCGAGTCTATGTATCTAATATCACGATTCATAGATCAGCCTCATTTCGCGGTGTATCTCTTTTGAGAAGTCTTCCTCCAGTTGCGCCCCACCTGTTACGATGTCAACACCATTCCCTAGTGCTTCTTCCAGCTCCCTGAGCAATCCGCACAGTTTTAACCCTCGTATCTGCCCCAGAGTTACAAAGAAATCATAATCACTTTTTTCAGAATTATCGCCGCGCGCTCTTGATCCGAAGAGATATATGCTGCCTGCGCCGTATTTTTCCGCTATGGGTGCAACTATCTCACACAACTCTTCGAAACTGTGATCGTGTTTCATATCTGCCGCATCCATACACAATGTAACATCAAAATAGACTATAACAATTGTTGTTGGGTAAAAATGCTCTCATGCTGTGTAATGCTGTCAAAAAAAGAGACTGACCGGCGGGTTTAAGTAAGCTCGGTCTACCAGTTATCGTTATAGTGGAGAAATAACATCGCCATATGTGCCCTTCAAATATGCCGAGATGGAACAGGCGATCATAGATGCCGTCAGAATTTCTACTGAAGGGAGAGATGTTGCCGTAGCGTTCTCCGGAGGATTGGATTCCGGATTGATATCAGCCATCGCAAAGAAATATGCGAACTCGGTCCATCTGTACACCTGCGGAACGGACAAGGCGCATGACGTTGTAATGGCCAAGGACCTTTCTGAAAGACTGGAGCTTCCCTGGACGCAAGTGCAGATATCAAAAAGGAATATGGAGCCTTTGATCAAGGAGATGATCTCCGCCACCGGCACCACCGATCCGTTCACGATATCCTATGAATTACAACTCTTCTGCGTATGCAGAGAAGCAAGGGAGGATGTGGTGGTCACGGGGCAGGGCGCGGA
The DNA here is from genome assembly GCA_009778575.1 of Methanomassiliicoccaceae archaeon. Taxonomy (GTDB): domain Archaea; phylum Thermoplasmatota; class Thermoplasmata; order Methanomassiliicoccales; family Methanomethylophilaceae; genus Methanoplasma. The sequence goes on along the minus strand of WRJJ01000001.1, from coordinate 6,486 downwards.
CGAGTACTTCATGGGTTGTGCCAAATTCGTCGATCAGACAGACAACGACTACGAGATGCAGAAGGATGCCGCCGTGGACAGGCTCATTAAGGTATCCATCCCCTGCGAACTGGCGATCGCGAAGCATTTCGGCAAAAGCCTCCTGTACCCGTATATGATGGAAGAAGTGATATCAGGGATCCGGAAACTTGACCAAGATGAGTTGAGACCCAGAGATATGGATTCACGTAAATCTATCCTAAGAGATATCGCGGTGGACCTCGGATACCCATACATCGCAACAAGGAAGAAAAAATCATCCCAGTATGGTTCCGAGACCACGAACATCATCCGTACTTTGTCCAGAGAGAAAGGGATGTTCTACAACGAGTACATCGCGTCCCTGTGCGATGAGGTCCTCTCGGGAAGACCGACAAAGAACAGAGGTTCCGTCATAAATGCGCGCGTTGATTCCATCATCAAAGTTGAGGCGGAGAATATCCTGAGCCAACTGAAGTTATCGCCCTCCGAGGCAGTGGAGATGTTCTACCGCAAGATCATTGAGGACGGGGGCATACAGTCGGTAGAGAAGGTCAGAGAAAAAGATCCTTGAACTACAAGTAGGGGAATAGGTGGGCCCGCCCAGATTGGCATTTATTGATTGCCAGCAATTCAAAAATGAATTTCAATAAGGTGGTTTACTGTGTTATTGAAATAAGCGCGTTCGCTTTGAGCGTATTTGCACATCACAATCCAAGCAACTTCCAACCAACCCCAACCGTACCTCTTGCAGACCTTGTAAGTCTTGGATATAGGTACTTTTTGAACGCGACACTTTTTTCTTTATCAGCATCAGGGAATTTACCGTCGGCAATCTTATTCAGTGCAAAATTTGATAATACGTCTGCGATTTGCAGTTCGACCCAATCATGAGAAAGTGCGCCCAAAATCTTGGGTATTATTTGCAGACAAAGTGCCCTTTTGCTGTGGGGGTCGACATAGGTAGATGTGATTGCGCTAAAGTCTATAAGTTCGCTCACATCAGACAGATCCCATATCAATTGGTAGGTATAGAATTCTTGATTTTGATTTTTTACGTATCCTGACACCCTTTCAAGAAGAAGCTCTCTTGCAACATCCTTGGCCTGTATGCCTTTTTTTATGTTAGAGGGGATAAAATATTTTTTACAGCTTTGTGCGAAATCTCTATTCGTTCCTGTGATCCATGCGCACATATCATATTTTTTCATAAGTTCTGATATTTCAATGGCGACATCTTCTGCAGTTTTTCCTTCCAATAAATGTTTGGGCACGACACTCCCTTTGAATTCTTCCATAGGGTTACGCATCAACCTATTCTTCATTTCTTGAAAGTCTGCTGTGAGCGTACCATGCGTGTCTAATCTTGATAGTACTCCCGCAGTGACCCACAGGCTATTCTTATCTTGTTTGATGGTGCCTGCTCCTGACTCATCGATGAATACCATTTCGCATGTTACGCCCATGCGGAAGCATAGCGCAACACAGATTTATTATTTGAGTCAGATGTTTGATATAGTACTAGTACATATGAGGACTTGGAGAGGGGAGAACGGGTTTTACCTGTTAGGCCTCACTCCGTAATTTTCCCATTCTTTTTTGCATATGATAAGAAATGTTATTGAATTTCAAAATTGACTTTCTGGCGAGAGAGTTAGGTGGGCCCGCCCAGATTTGAACTGGAGTTACTTGCACCCCAAGCAAGAAGGATACCAAGCTACCCCACGGGCCCATGATTAATAGGTTTTTGTTAAATGGTTTATCCGAGAGGCGCTATCTCTCCGATGAGATCTGCATGAGATACTATCATCCTGCGGCAGCAGTATCTTTCGAACCCGAGGCTGTCCAGGACATCCTTGGGGTTCTCTCCCATGCCTACGCGTTTAACATACTCTGGGTATGCGCTTCCGACCACCTTTCCGCATGTAAAGCATCTCACCGGTATTATCATGATATCACCTTAACGATATGACTTCTGCTTCTTGGCGCGGGCACCGTGTCCGAGCGGGTTCTTGGGGAGCTTCCTTCTGTCATCGTTGATGATGAGTGTCCTGTCGTATGCTCTGAACACCGCTTCCATCTCCTCATCCTTATAGAAGTCGACGAGCCCTCTTGCGATCGCGGTCCTTGCCGCCGCAGCCTGACCCATCACTCCTCCGCCTTTGACCAACACGGCTATGTCCACCTGTGATGCCTTCTCCGGCACAAGGCCGAGAGGCTCTTCGATCTTAAGCCTTGCCAGTTCCGGGCCGTATGTGTCCAGGGGGACCTTGTTGATGGTCACTCTGCCTGTACCCTCTTTGACGGTCGCCCTTGCGATCGCAGTCTTCCTTTTTCCGCTTGTGTTTACGTGTTCCATGCGATCATCTCACGTTGGATCCCAGGAATTTTGAGACGGCTCCCAGGGTTGTGTATTTGCCGGTGATCTCTCTGTCAGCCTCTTCGGGCCTCAGTTTCTCGCATGACTCGAACTGCTTCGGCGTCCCCACATAAACGTGGAGTCTCCTGTAAGCGTCCCTTCCGCTCGTGGTCTTCCAGGGGATCATTCCCCTTACGCAGCGTTTGAAAAGCAGATCCGCCCTGCGGGGGTAGAAGGGGCCTTTCCTTTTCGTTGTGTCTCCGCGGTCGACCTTTGCCTTGAAGTCAGCAAAGATCATGTCCCTCTGACCGGTTATCACAATGCCTTCCGCGTTGAGGACCACTACTTCCTCTCCGCCCATGATCATTTCGGCGACGTTGCTGGCAAGCCTGCCATGGACCAGTCCTTTTGCATCTATTACTGTGACCATCCTCATCACCTCATGATCCTCACGCCGGAGCCCTTAGGATTCGATTCCATAAGCTCCCTTATCGTCATTGTCTTTCCTCCGGCAGCGGCTATGCCTGCTGCCGCAGCATCCGAGAAACTGTATGCAGCCACGGTTATCTTCTTTGTTACGCTTCCTGCGGCGAGAACCTTTCCGGGAACGATTATCACGTCCCCGTCCTTCGCATACCTTTCAAGTTTGCTGAGGTTCGCTTCGGCCCAGTTCCTTCTCGGTTTCTCAAGCCTAAGCGCTATGTCTCGCCAGATAGCGGCCTCGTTCTCCCTTGTCTTTGCCTTGAGTTCCGATATCAAGGCAACGAGCTGGGGATTCGTTTTGAAGCTCTCACTCATTTTCTGACTCTCCCGACATTGGGTAACCGTCGTATGGGGAGGTTGTTTATAAAACTATCACTACTTCCTTGCCTATCGCGTCCGCATGGGCATATATTTTAATACTGCCCAGTATACATATGTTCAGTTGGTGACACCATGATAAGATTCGGACCCGCCGGAATACCCCTGTCGTGCAAAGGACGAACGCTCAAAGATGGGATCGAGGATGTACACAACCTTAGCCTTAACGCTTTGGGGATACAAATGGTAAGGGCGGGGGTATACGGAAGATACCCTAACGAGGATGAGGTAGGGATCAGGATCAGGGACGTAAAGGACGATTTCGTTGTGGAGCTGGAAAGGGACGGCGAATTGATGACCGACCCCGAGACCGTCATTGAAGAGGAGGATGGCCTCATCTATATGCCGTCGGGAATAACGGGCAGCTTCGGCGAACTTTACAAGATAGGCGAGATAGCAAAACGGCTTGACGTCCATGTGTCTCTTCACACCCCTTACTATATGGACCTGGGTTCGAACAACGAGCTCACGGGTTCATGCATCGACAGCATCAGGAGGGCCGCGACGATCGTGAACGCGCTTGACGGCGAAGTGGTCATAACGAGCCTGGGCCTTTACACCGGGAGACTTCCGGAGGAAGATATCGATGCGAACATCGTGGAGAATGTCGAGAACATAATGGATTGGTGGAATGAGAACAATATACGCCCGAAACTCGGCGTAGAGATAACCGGCCACCAATCCGTCTTCGGCTCTCTGGAACAGGTTCTGGATCTCTGCGATTCCGTGGACGGTATCGTTCCCGTGGTCAATTTCCCCCACTACCACTCGAGGACCAACGGTTCCCTTATGGAATCCGAGGATTATCTCGACCTTCTGCAACAGGTGGAGCCGTATTGCAAGGACCGCATCCAAATGTCATTTGCGGGAGTCGAATACAGCGACGGCAACGAAAGGAGGCTTACCCCGATAAAGAAGGGGGACCTGAAGTTCGAGCCTTTGGCCGAGGCGCTCTGCGAGCTCAACCCGGAGGCGACGATAATATCATCATCTCCGCTGCTGGAACATGACGCGATGTATATGAGGATCATTAACGAAAGGGTCCTGAGCAAAAGGGTCGCCAAGGCGCTGAAGGAGAAGAGGAAAGCTGCCGAGGTAGCAGCTGCCGCAGAGGAATGAGACCTTGCGGGAAACGATGGATTATCTGAAAGAACGCTGCAAAGCCGTGGTCTATTCGATACCTGAGGAGGATTGGAACACGCTTATGGACCTGATCGTCTCCAAAGAGAAGATATTCGTGTACGGCTCCGGCAGGTCCGGCCTTATCGGACAGCTCTTCTCGGTAAGGATGGTTCAGCTCGGACTGAAAGTCCACTTCGTGGGTGACATGACCACTCCGATCATCGGGAAGAATGACCTTACGATACTCGTATCGAACACCGGACTGACGACCTCCGTTGTTCAGACAGCAGAGATAGCCAGACGCATAGGCGCCCACGTCGTGGCTTTGACATCATCCGCATCAAGCAAGCTTGCGGTGGTCTCGAACACCGCGATCATCTTCAAGATCAAAAACGACGAGATGGATTCCACTCTGGCCCCTCTGGGAACGATCTTTGAGGATACCGTGCTTTTCTTCTTTGACTGCATCATACCGGAACTGATGAAAAGGCTCGATGTCACAGAAGACGATATGCGCAGAAGGCACGCCATTTGGGTGTGATCACGTCAGGATGACCATCTGGACCTTTTGCGGTCCGTTTCTGCCGCAGGAGAATGCGGCGAAGGTCGAGTCAGACGGGTCGATGACGATGGCAAATCCGATCTCATCGCCGAATATGCCGGTATGAGTTCTTATATCCACATCGGAAAGGTAACATCCTATGCCCAGATGGGAATGGTACCAGCCAACGACGGCATTCCCTTCGCACCTGTCGATGGATTCGAAAAGGCCCTCCAGGTCCTCTTCCCTGAACCTGACGCTTGCCTCGTCCGCATCTAACCCGGATGTTACCGCATCCGTCGCTTTCACGTACATCCCCTCTTCATCTTTCATGATGTGTCCCATCAGCAGGCCCATTATCTCTTTGTTCTCAAGATATCCCTTGTCCGCATGGTCTGTCATGGATGCTACCGCATCCTCGCTTACAAAGAGTGATACTCCTTTTACGGACCTTGTCCTGAACTCTATATCGGGCGTGTCGGCTGAGATGATCTTAGGCATTGCGGCCACCGTACCTTACCTCGGCCTCGAACTTCGGTCTGTTCTCGGCATACCATCTTGCAGCCTCCATACAGGAACCCGTACCATACGGGTTCATGGGGTTCGGGTCTGAGATCAGCTGCTCCACGCCTTTTACGAAAGACAGCAGCGATGACCCGAATGACCAATTGTCAAGCGTCTTCACGCAGACAAAGCCGCCGTCCTCCGGCATCATTATGTTAGGGTGGAATATGGGGGTCATCCACTTTGCCCTTGGTCTTTCGTATGGGTAGTCTTCAGAAACAATGATGACGAAGGCATGCTCGCTGCCCACCGCATCCTTGGATATCTTAGCGGGGGTGTTCTTGAGCGCTATGCTTATCTCGATGGGAAACCCCGCATTCTCCGGCACGGGGCGAATTTTGATCCGGAGGTGATCATTCAGGCCGAGGATCTCGTTATTGATCCTCTTTATCAGCACCGGCCTTATCAGGCCCATCTCATCTCCCGCCTTCAGGGTCCGGGATCATCTCAATGATATCGTCGTCCCTGAGGTTTATCTCGTCGATGCTTTGTCTTTTGTTGAGGAGTTTCGATCCTTTTCTGAGCACGTATGCTCCCGCATCCTTCCCCCAATACTCTGCGGCCGTGTCTATTATGTCCTCTACGGACTCATATGTTTCCAGCTCCATCCTTATTGATGAACTGTTCAATGTGTTCACAACGGTGATCCTGACGGTCATTTCAATTCCTCTGTGGTGTGGTTCAGACAACTTTTGTCTTCCGGGATCTCAAGAACCGTGGTGGTTCCTGAAAGCCCATCGTAGTACATCACGTTCCTGATGCCCAATTCCTTCCTTCCTGATAATATTTTCATTGCTTCTCTGATTTGAATAGCTGCCACCACGGATGTGGTCGTTATCTCCGATGCCAGCTTCGGTACGAAATATGAGCCTCCTCCGGTACAGGAGAATCTCTCATCCATCAGCCTCATATGGCTGTCGTTCATCCCGCACTCCAGACACGGTCCGCTCTCCAATACGACCTGCACTTTGCCTCTGAACCCATCGGTGGCGCCGTCGATGTACGGGATGCGGTGGTATCT